>NZ_CP087714.1:317253-634507 GCF_039641995.1 Geoglobus acetivorans
CCTCCTCGGGGTTGATGGGGGGTGTTTTGTAACAACCGGCTTGCCGGTCAAAAGTTCTAAGAAGGAACGGGCTGAGCTTGTTGATGAGCTCAAAAACGCAATAGGTGCTGATGTTCTGCTTCTCCCTCAGCCTGTAGGCTCAATGGCATACATGAATCTAAAAACGGGTGTTTGCATCGACATTGGCTTTGGCACTACTGATGTGGTGGTTCTTGCGGATATGGAGTACCTGAAAGGGGACACGATGCTTGTGGGCGTGGATAAGGTCTATGACACCATGGAAATGACGATAAGAAACAGGTTTGGAATCTCAATAACTCCAGAGGAGATGACCCGGCTCCTTTCACAGGATGGGTATGAGGTGGGCAGAGTCAGGGGAGGCAAGAAGATCGTCGTCAGGAAAGAGGACATTCAGGAGGAGTACAGCAGAGTTATTGAGGAGTGGGTGGAGAGGATAGTGAACAGGGTGAACATGCTCCTCGAAGGCCTCTCAGTTTCACTCGTTGAGAACATCGTTCTGAGTGGAGGCGGAGCGAAACTGCCCGGTGTGTATGAGAAGTTCGCCGAGCATTTCAGAGATATTGGCGAGATAAAGGTGCCCGATGACCCTGTAACTGCCAATGCGAGGGGCTTCCACAGGCTTGCGAGAACGTTCAGAAACGAGAGTGCAGCAGAGGGTGAAAGGGAGAAAAGCGACGAGGCTGATGTGAAAGAAAAGAAGAGCCGGAAGAAGAAATGAAGATATCTTTTGACATCCCACCAGACATAGAAAGAGCATTGTTGAGGAAATGCGAGGAGCTTGGAGTATCGCCTTCGGAGTTTGTGATCCAGCTTCTTGAATGGTATTTCTTCAAGAGAAAGAGAGACATTCCGAAAGAGGCGGTTGAGTTCCTGAACTTTGCGAGGAAAAAGGGTGTGGAGAGGGCGAAGAAGTGCAGGTACAGCGACGGGAAATACTGTGTTCTCGAGACCTATTCGAGACTGGACATAGATTCCGAACCTCAGCCCCTCCACCCTTATGAATGCCTCTTCTGCAACTATTTTTCGGACAGGGATAAGGAGGAAAAGCGTGAGAGGAAAGTTTTTGAGGATGCTGAGGAAGTTTACAGCGTAGCAAAGCTTGCAGCAAAAATACTGGCAAAGGAACTTGAGCAGAAAATTTACAGACCCAAGATGAAGGTGGAAAAAGAAGAAATCGGTAGAGATGACATTCGAAAGCTTATCGAAAACTGGTAGGATTGCCATCAATATAAACGGAGACTTTGAGGACAGAGTTCTGATCGAAAAGGCTGTGAGGGCAGAAAGGGTTGTGGATACTGTATGGGTAGGTGATTCCGACTTTTTCAGGAGTCCGTTTCAAGTTGCTGAACTCATCGCTGAGAATACGGACCTGAACGTGGGCTTTGGGATTCTGAGGTCGACAAAATGCCAGAACATTATTTCAGAGCTTGAAAGATTCAGAAAGTACGGAGACAGGATCATCGTTGGCATAGCCGCTGGAGATGGTGGCAGTATCGGGATGGTGGAGAGGTGCATAAGGAAAATCAAAGAGAGATATGGATTCCCTGTTGTTGCAGGAGGCACGGGAAAAATTGCGATCAGAACCCTTTCAAAAACGGCTGATGGCTTTCTGCTCAACCACATTTCTCCCGAGCACGTTACATGGGCTCTGAGACATTCCAGTGCTAAATTCAACGCAGCCTACGGTCCGGCGCTGATATTCCCATCGGAGTTTGAACAGGACCTCATTCTCGCTGCTGCTCTCGTTATGGGCAGCAGCAAGAGTTTTTTGAGTGAGATGGGGTACCGTGATGTTTTTGAGCACGTTGCCAGAATAGACCTTCTGAAGCTCATCCTTAAAAGGCAGAAAGGGGCTGACCTGGGAGGCGAATCTGACTTCATAGAGCTTCTTCAGCACAGGGATTTTCTAATGGAGAAATTCACCCTGAGCGGGACTCAAAGGACCTTTGTGAAAAAACTCTCAGAGCTGATGACCATTGTGGATCAGGTCATTCTATCTGATCCGTTTTTCAGGGATGAAAACTTCGATGAAAAACTCGCAAAAGTCCTCAAAATACTTGAGATGGATTGAAGAAAAAAATGGGGTTATTCATCATCTGAAGAGTCGCCGCTGTCGAAATCGTCTCCGCCCTTGTCACTGTCCTTATCAAGTCCCTTTGCTGCAATGACATCGTCTATTCTCAGGATCATTATTGCAACCTCGGTCGCTGAGCTTATTGCCTGCTTCTTCACCCTGAGCGGCTCAAGGACTCCCTTCTCCTTCATGTCGATAACCTTGCCCTCAAAGACGTCGACGCCTGCGAAGGCATTACCGTCTTCATGGGCTTTCCTCATCTCTACAACAATGTCTATTGGGTCAAGCCCTGCGTTTTCTGCCAGTGCCCTTGGTATGGCCTCCAGAGCTGATGCGAACGCTTCTGCGGCAAGCTGTTCTCTACCGCCCAGACTCGGTGCCCACTCCTTGAGTTTCAGGGCAAGCTCAATCTCTGGAGCACCACCACCAGCCACGACCTTTCCATTCTCTATAGCGGCTTTTGTTACCTTCAGGGAGTCTGTCAGGCTTCTCTCGACCTCGTCAACGATGTGCTCTGTACCGCCCCTCACGAGCAGTGTCACGGCCTTTGGATTCTTGCAGCCTCTGATGAACACCATTTCCTCGTCGCCAATCTTTTTCTCCTCCACCAGTTCAGCCTCACCGAGATCTTCTGATCTGAGGTCTCTGAGGTCAGTGATTATTTTTGCGCCGGTTGCTTTGGCAATCTTTTCAATATCGCTCTGCTTAACTCTCCTCACTGCCAGAATTCCTGCTTTGGCGAGGTAGTACTGGGCCAGGTCGTCAATACCCTTCTGGCAGAATACAACATTTGCTCCGGTGTTTGCGATTGCATCTACCATGTCTTTGATCATCTTCTCCTCCTGCTCGATGAATCTCTGGAGCATTTCTGGATCGGTTATTCTGATCTCTGCGTCGGTTTCAGTTTCCTTGACTTCAAGGGCTGCTTTCAGCACGAGTATCTTTGCATCCTTAATCCTCTTTGGCATTCCAGGGTGGACGACTTCCTTGTCGATGACTATGCCATCTATGAGCTCAGTATCTTCGACACCGCCGCCCTGTCTCTTCTCTATCTTGATGTTGTCCACGTCAACCTCCCACTTTCCGTTCACCTGCTCTGCTACCTTCTTGACAGCCTGAACGACAAGACCGCTCAGATGGTTAATTGCATATTCTGCGTGCTTGCCTGTTATTGCGGTTGCTGCTATCTTTCTGAGCGTCTCCTCGTCACTTGGGTCAACTGAGATGGCTATGTCTTCGAGAACCTCCATGGCCTTTTCTGCAGCAAGTCTGTAACCCTTGGCGATAATCGTCGGGTGAATCTCGTTGTCAAGCAGCTCTTCAGCCTTCTTGAGCAGCTCTCCTGCAAGAACAACTGCGGTTGTTGTGCCATCCCCCACCTCGTTCTCCTGGGTCTTTGCAATCTCGACTACCATCTTCGCTGCCGGATGCTCAATGTCCATTTCCTTGAGAATTGTAACACCGTCGTTCGTTATCACAACATCTCCAAGGCTGTCGACAAGCATTTTGTCCATTCCTCTTGGACCAAGGGTTGTCTTAACAGCCTCGGCAATAACCCTCGCGGCCATTATGTTGAGCCTCTGCGCATCTCTCCCAACTGTCCTCTGTGTACCTTCCTTCAAAATCAGTACAGGCTGACCCTGGAGCACAGCCATACCTTTCACCTCCCGGGTCTCTGGCATTAGTGGAATGGAACTTCTATATAAATATTTTGGTAAAGAAAAGGGCTGCGAGACTCTGTAGCTTTAAAAGAGAAGTGCTGTGCACCTCAATTCGCAATTAGTTAGACATCAGAAGATATTTATCCAACCTGGTCAAGTCTTATTTTGCGAATTTGCTTCAGATGGAGTCATGCTGTGCTTCTATGGGTCACCACACCTCATCCGAACCATGTCTGGCCGGCTTGAGGAGGATTTCGGATAAATCGGCGACAATCTTACTTTGCACGATTATCTTTCTTTTCCTCAAGCAAATTGTAAAAGTCCTTTGGATTTGAAACGCAGCTAAGCTCCTCCTTCATTACTATAACCACGTTGTCACTCTGTACTTTCACCTTTTTTTCGACTATGTATGCAGCCATGGTTGAAATGATTCTGCTGATTCTTCCCATCAGGTCCACTCTTTTGTCTATTTCCCTCACCTGCTTTATACCTGTGAGTACGGGTTCGTTCTCAGGTTTTGAAATCACGTCAAAGGGTGCGTGTTTTACAGGGATCACGTCAACTCCGATCTCCTTTAGGTCTTGTATTATCTTTTCTTCTCTTTCCCCGTATCCGGGGTGGGCAACTTCTCCTTCGTCATCTTTCACAAAATTGAAGATATCTATCTCTTTAACAACACATTCTCCGAGAATTTCTTCAAGTTTGATGGCGTTCTCGACGTTTGTGTCTATACCCTCTTCGTACAGCATAACTGTTCTCCTTGAGATCCCGAGGTGCATTGCAAGCTCGCCTGCAGACAGGCCTTTCTCTTCTCTCACCTTTTTTATCTTCTCACTGTCCAGCTTTACGTAATATCCTCCCGGAGCAGAATAGATGAGGGGCAGCTCGTTGTCCACAACGATATCATAAAATGTTGCGGTATTTATTACCGGAATCCCGTATCTCGTGTACACAACACCTCTCTCAAGGAAGTCTGCCTTGTATCTCTCTCCTATGACTATGGGGCTTGCCTTGAGTGCTTTTGCAATAATCTTCATTTCTTTGGCCATCTCCTGTTTGAAGGAATCTATATTGTATAACACTTTCAAAAATAGAACTGTATCCTCTCTCCTCGCAACAATATCAAAACATCTCGGTTTGGTTTCAGCTAAATCGGTAACGACATATCCTGCTCGATCCAGAATTTTTATAACGTTGGTTATCAGCAATCCCTGCATTTCAGCATATATTTTTGCGTGAGGCTATATAATTTTACCCCTCATAGCGTGTATCCGACAACAAACCTTTCGAATTTCTCATGTTCGAGCAATTCCTTTGCCCCTCCGAAAAACGCAACCTTTCCACCTATCAGCATGAGTGCGTTGTCTGCTATTTCCAGCGCTTTCAGCACATTCTGCTCAACAAGTATTATTGTCAACTTCAGGTCATCCCTCAGACTCACAACTCTTTCGAAAACCTGTGATGCGAATTTCGGTGAGAGCATTGCAGTGGGTTCGTCGAGCATGAGCAGCTTTGCTCTTCGTATCAGGGCTGAAGCTATACCCAGAAACTGTCTCTCTCCACCGCTCAGCATTCCCGCTTTCCTGTCCATTTTACCCTTCAGCTCTGGAAAAACATTCAGTGCAAGCTCAAGTCTGTCTCTGAATTCACTCTCGTCGAGAATGTAACCTGCAATTACCAGGTTTTCCCTGACCGTCAGGTCTGTGAACACGTTGTCAGTCTGGGGGAGATAGGCTATGCCGAGTTTTGTCTTCTCGTGTGGTGGCAGATGTGTTATCTCCTGTCCCTCGAACAACACTCTTCCTTCGTATATTGTTGTAAATCCGAAAATTGTTTTGAGAAGTGTGGATTTTCCGCTCCCGTTGGGACCAACTATTGCAGTTATCTTGTTCTTTTCCGCTATAAAATCTATGTCAAAAAGAATGTGGAGTTCTTTGTAACCTGATGAAACTCCTTTCGTTTCAAGCACCCAGATACACCTCCACGACCTCCGGTTTTTCTATCACTTCTCTGCCGCCCTCTGCAATTAACCTGCCATTGCCCATAACATACACCTTGTCTGCGTAGTCGAGGATTATGTCCAGCCTGTGTTCCACAATGAGGAACGTTTTTCCTGCATCACACAGTTCTTTTATTTTTTTCAGTATCTCATGAGCGAGTGCTGGTGCAACTCCTGCCAGAGGTTCATCCATTACAATCAGCTTTGCATCGGTCATAAGGGCCTTACCTATCTCGAGAAGTCTTAGCTGTCCACCGCTTAACGTCTCGGCTCTCTCGAAGGTGAGATGGTCTATGTTAAGGAATTCAAGTATGTCATATGCTTTTTCTACGGCATCGCTCTCAAAATCCACCCAGTTTTTTAAAATTGCTCCTCTTAGACTTTCTCCGGGATTTTCCAGGGGCATGAGCATGTTTTCTATAACTGTGAGCTTCTTGAACGGTCTCGGTATCTGGAAGGTCCTGACCATGCCTTCTTTGAATATTCTGTGAGGTGGGAAATTTGTGATGTCCTTCCCAGCAAACTCCACTCTTCCTCCGTCGGCCCTGTAGAACCCTGTAACTGTGTTTATAAATGTCGTTTTTCCGCTACCGTTAGGACCTATAATGAGCGTGAGCGATTCTCTCGGCACAGAAATGCTTACGCTATCGAGGGCTCTGAGACCCTCAAAAAATTTAGAAAGGTTGTATGTCTGGAGAATCATAGTCTTCTTCTCAGCCCGATAGCCAGAGCGATGCCCAGCATTCCCGCCACAATCTCAAATCCTGGTGTGGATTCAGATTTCTTGGCAGGTGCCTCTGGCCAGACAGGTTTGTGCTGCCAGTCAACACTCTGTGTTGCGAACTTCCAGATTCCTGCAGTCTCCCACTTGCCCTCCTTGTTCACGTAGTATATTGCATAGTCTCCGCTCGCTCTGTCGTTCCACTCGTTCAGCACAATCTTTCCGCTGACCGGCTCAACCCCGTAATCTCCGTTGCTGTACTTTTCTGTAACCACTGGCATCTTTTCAGCCATTGCGTCCGGGTCGTACTGCCCCTTCTCCTTGACAACCTCTGCATACGCCAGTGCGAGAACCCATGCTGCATCGTATGCGTTCATTGCGTACTGGTATGGGGAGTCTCCGTATCCTGCTTCCTTATATTTCACTGCGAGATCGTCATAAGCCGGACCCCTCGACTCGAAAAGGGTTGAGAACGTCCCCACCTTGGTAACCTTGTCCTTCACGTTAACGGTCTTATCGCTGAGCGCGTTTCCATCACACCCGAACCACACAACTCCGAGAAGTGGAGACTCGTCAGGAACCTGAGCAAGCATGGTGTAGACTTCCTCGTATGAGAATGTCACAACGGCAACCTTATCATATCCGTATTTGTCTGCGAGAGCCTTAACACCCTCTTCAAGGCTCGTTATGTATGGTGAGAAGTCTGCCGGGACCTGGTCAGGATATTCAACAACTTTCGCAACTTCTATGCCGAGCTCTTCGAGCTGTGGCTTTATCTCCTCATAAAGTCCTTTACCCCATGCATTGCCTATGTAGGTTATCACGACGCCCTTCACACCAGCATCTCTCAGTTCGCTGGCTATTGCCTTGCTCTGCAGATCATCGGTTCCGACAAACCTGAATATGAATTTCTTATCCTCAGGCTTTGCAAAACCGATTATCGTTGGCAGGGCGGTTGAAGAAGGCGAGACGATTATTATCTTGTTTGACGTCACGTAATCCTTTATGTTCGCAACCTCACCACTTCTCATTGGTCCGATTACGAGCTTTATACCTTTGCTGTTCAGGGACTGGATTTTCTGCAGGGCAACGTTTGGATCGACTTTCGTGTCCTCAACGTAGAACTCCACGGTGTAATCCATCCCCTTTTCCTTGAAATAGTTGTTTATGTCCTCCTTCGCAATCTGGAGAGTATTTTTTATGTCGTTTCCATACGTCGTCAGTGGCCCGGAGAGATCGACCATGACGCCGATCTTTATCTCCTCGGCAGCCGCTAAAGGCAGCATTAGCCCCAGTACAATTAGGGCTATGACACAATTTCTCAAGGTCATGATGGATAATGACCATTAATTTTTTAAAAAGTTTACTGCAAGAGCTTGCTATGAGTTTGCTTGTCAACAATGCAATAATCTATGCTAATCTTCTCACACTTCTGGCAATAAGCCTGACCATCACGTACATAACGACTTCCGTGCCAAACTTTGCACAGGGGAGCTTCGCAGTATTTTCGTCCTATTTTGCGTACCTCATGTACACTGTCTTCAGTTTCCCAACCCCTTATCTTTCGATTCCCTTTTCCATTGCGTTCGGTGCCGTAATCGGAGTGTCGACGTATCTGCTCGTACTCAAGCCCCTTATAAAGAAAGAAGCTTCAATTTTGATTTTGATGATCGCTACCCTTTCGTGGGATCTTATTCTATTCGGGCTGATCGGAATATTTTCCGAGTCCATGTCCAAGTTAATTAAGGCCGATGCATCGAAGTTCAATTTTATCAGCTTGGATTTCAAGCTTGCCGGAATAAAGGGGATACTCCTTTCATCGACCCTTGCAGTGGTACTCTCTCTGGCTCTTCTCTTCTTCCTTCTCTACAAGACCAAATTTGGTGTTGCCATGAGGGCGTCAATGGAGAACCCATCACTGGCTGAGATAATGGGTGTCAATGTTGAAACGACAAGATTGTTCTCCTGGTTGCTTTCAGGTGCTTTTTCAGGCCTTGCGGGTGCTTTACTGCCTTTCCTGCAGGAAACCTTCCAGGCAACCGGTCAGATGATTATCGTCTCAATATTTGCCGCAAGTATCGTTGGTGGACTTTCCACGATATATGGAGCAATTCTCGGTGGGTATCTTGTGGGTCTGTCCGAAAGTCTTGTAACATTCTGGCTGAGCAAGGTGTTCGGAATGTCCGTTCTTGTTTACACCAAAGCCGTGTCCCTTACAATTCTGATTCTCACTTTGCTCTTCATACCCAAGGGGCTAACGTCTGTTAACTGGAGGAGGTACCTATGGCGCTGGAAACCTTAATAAGCTCGATACTTCTGTGGTTTGGAATATATTCGATTATAGCCTTAAGTCTGAACATTGAATATGGTTATGGGGGAATTCCCAACTTTGGAAAGGCTCTGGCGGTGCTCATCGGAGCGTTTACTGCTGGAGCGATTGTCAATCGAATTTTAATATCTGTGTTCTCTGTTAAGGGCAGTACTATAACTCAGGCCAGCGGTTTCATGAAAAGCGTGGTCGATGAGGTCATCGCAGCCAATCCTGTGTTTGGCATAGGGCTTTTGCTCTTCTCCCTGGCTCTGGCGGGGCTGGTTGGAGCGGTTATAGGTGGCCTGTTCATTCTTCCCAGCGCAAAGCTTGAAAGCGATTATCTGGCAATAACTCTCCTTGCGATAGCAGAGATAATGTTCATGATCGCATACAACAATACTGCCCTTGTCGGGGGATACTATGGTGCCCCTGTACCAGATGTTCTTGCGTTTGTCTCGGGAAGTGTGAGGGAATGGGTTTTCGTGGGGTTAATTCTCTTCTTTGCGCTGCTTACGTACCTCTTTCTAGAAAGGGCGCTCAACTCCCCTTATGGGAGATTGCTCAGAGCAATGAGAGAAGATGCAGTCGCTCTGCAGTTTTCTGGAAAGGACATAATGTGGGTGAGAATCAAAACCCTTGCATTCAGCTCTGCAGTGGCTTCAATGGCTGGTGTGCTGTATTCATACTATGCCGGAAACGTTATTGGGATTGTCAATCTATTTGCAAGGGTCAACTGGACGTTTTATCCGTTTCTCATGGTCCTTCTCGGGGGAATATCCAATAACAGAGGTGTTCTTGCAGGAGTTATGAGCTTTGTGGTTATCTGGAGACTGCTTGATGGATACAAGCATGAGATTGCATCACTACTGAATCTTCCGTTTGATGTTAACTGGCTGCAGTACATAATATTCGGTGTCCTGATGATTGTGATTCTCTACTACCGGCCTGAAGGATTGATTAAAGAAAAACCAATTGAAACGGAACCATTGAAAGATCTCAGGTCTAAACGGTCAGAGAAAGCCTGAAAGCATGCTTGGAGATTCCATAGTAATGCTTTATGGTCTCTTCTATTTCAAATCCATTGCTCATATAGAAGTCGAGCGCCGAGCTGCTTACCGAGACGTCAGCATAAATTTTTCTGAACCCACGCTTGAAAGCCTCCTTTTTTGCTCCATCCACGAGAGCCTTACCGATTCCGGAGCCTCTGTACCTGTCGTCCACAATAAGGCTCCCGATGTGAAAACTGTTTTCATCCCAGTACAGAACAGCGAATCCTGCAATTTCTCCATCTTCCTCGCATACTATCACTTTCTTGCTGTAGTCAGTCTTTGAAAGATCTGCAAAAACACTGTATCCGAAATGCTCGTATTCGGCAATGATAATCTCTTCAACCTCTTCATCTTTCATCTCTCTAACGAGATAGCCCGTAAGCACATCTACCATGGAGAACATCCATTTAAATAATTTTTGTTCAGTAACTGGTGTAGAAGCACTCTCCGGAAATTATCTTCTCATTCCCGTGCTCTGTTCTGACAATCAGGCCCCCATCCAGGTCGATGTCAATGGCCATACCCCTGTACTTTCGCCCTCCGGCTTCGATTACCACATGCTTTCCAATGGTGCTACTGAGCCTTTTCCATTCTCCGAGAATTGATTTCCACTCTGAAGGATATCTTTTCATCAGTTCCGAAAGATTCGTGCACAGCCTGACAAAAATATCTGTTATGCTGACACTTTCGTCAATTTCTTTAAGTGATATTGCTTTATCCCTTAGATGACCTGGTATTTTATTCTTTACGTTAATCCCTATTCCCATGATTACTCTGGCCGAAAGCTCCTCCCCTACGAACTCGCTCAGTATTCCTGACACCTTTTTATCGTTTATCAGCACATCATTTGGCCATTTTATTCTTGCTTCGTAATCCTCAAGTGTTTTGGCAACAGCCACTCCTGCCAGAAGGGTCAGTTTTGGTATTTCATTTACTGGAATGCTGATGTTGAGAGAAAATGAAACATACAGTCCTCCCCTCTGGCTTTCCCATTTCCTGCCGATCCTTCCTCTTCCGGCGCTCTGGGTTTCAGCAAAGACTGCCGAATTTTCAACCTCTTTTGCAAATCTGTTTGTGGAGTCGACCTCTCTGAAGTAATAGAAGTTCTGCAGCCCCGGGATTTTTTTCAGGGCAAGTGCCATATCGAATGGTGACGGGTCAGGCTTGGACACGATTCTGTACTTTGGTCGCCTCTCCAGAACGTATCCTGCTTCTTCGAGTTTCTGGACGAATTTCCACACAGATGTCCGGCTCACGCCGAATTTTTTTGCCAGCTCCTCTCCACTCGCGCCCTTTTCCAGTTGTGTGAATATCACAAGTCTTCTGTCGTTCAGCTCAATTTTCATCAAGAAATGCACCACAAACATTTATTTAAGCATTGAGAAATTCTCTGTATGCCTCTTGAACGCCTGATCTTTGAACTCGCCTCGCTGAAATCTGTTCCGAGGTCCGGCTGGCTGAAAGTGGGTATAGAGAATCCTGAAAGTGTGGCTGAACATTCATTCCTGTCAGCCGTAATAGCATTCTTTCTCGGTTTGATGGAATACGGTAATCTGGATGACGCATCCAAGTGCGGTATTGCAGCACTGTTTCACGATTCAACAGAAGCAAGGACTCTCGACCTTCATAAGCTTGCGAAAATGTATGTTGATGTGGATACAGAAAAAGCGTTTGATGACCAGATGGATTTTGAGGAAGCGAGAGTGCTGAGAGATATGCTTGAAAGATATGGTGATATTGTCCATGATGCCGATAAGCTTGAACTGTATGTGCAGAGCAGAATATATGGGCTGAGAAACTCTGATGCAGAGCTTTTTGGAAGGAACATTGAGCTGAAAACGAGTTCAGGGCAATCACTTTACAGGATGCTTGAGAATGCCGATCCAAGGTGGTGGATGGAATTTGAGGTTCGTGGTTGACAGGATGCTCGGAAAACTCGCCACTTGGCTCAGGATCTTTGGTTATGATACTCTTTACATCGGAGACTTTGATGTTGATGATGAGGACACGTTTCTGCTGGAAAACTTCCAGGACAGAATCCTTCTGACGAGGGACAAGGAGCTTTACGAAAGATCCGTCAGAAGGGGGAGGAAGGTCGTCTTCATTGACAGCGACAGTGTAATCGAGCAGATAAGAGAGATGCAGGAATTTGGGATAACTGCCGAGATCAGGATGGTGAGGTGCAGTGTCTGCAACACTCTCCTGAGGAAACCGACTGAACGTGAGGCAAGGGAGGTGATGAAAATGGAGGGTATAGAGGAGAACCTTATGGAAAGGTATGAACTCTGGTACTGTGAGAACTGCAGGAAGCTATACTGGCTTGGCAGCCATTACAGGAATATGGTTAAATTTCTGGAGGGTTTGAAATGATGGTAGCATGTCTGGTTAACACGTATGATAAACTGAAGCTACATGAGATTCATCTCAGGACAATAGCAAGGGCTGCTCCGCTCTGTTATGCTTACGATTTTCACCTCGCTCTCTTTGATTTCAATTTCTGGAAGGAAAAGGGCGAGCTTGTCAGGGACGTTATGGACTACACAACCATCGGTGAGGGGGGGAGGTATCTCAAAATGCTTGAGGAAGAGGGAAGGCTGCATTTAATCAGCAAAGTCCCCTCCCATTTTGGAGAGATTATTGCAACTACTTCAAAACCGGAAAACAATATTCTGTCGCTTGAGGATATTCGGAAACTTAAATCTGCCTGTTTTCTCATCGGTCTTGGAAGAAAGGGTCTCCCAAAAGATTTAATAAAGAGAGCCAGATACAACCTTGACGTAACATTCAGAGGAGTGAGCCTTGAAACCTGCAGTGCAATCGGTGCAATACTCGCGTTAGTCTGGGTGGTGAGGTATGGAAGACGTTAGAATTTGCCCGGAACACGGATTTTACAGGGGAGAGACCTGCGATGTTTGCGGTTATTCTGGGGAGGTTGTGATTCCGAAGGAAAAGGTAGAGAGACTTGGGAAGTTCATATCGGGCGTTTTGAGACACTTTCCTGACAAATTCCGGCTGGAAATGGATAAAAATGGATGGGTGGACTTTGAACGCCTGCTGAGAATAGTCTCGAGGAGGTACAGGTGGGCGAACAGGTGGGTTGTGAAGGCTCTGATCTACAGTGATAGGAAGGGCAGATATGAGCTTAAGGAGGGGAAGATAAGGGCGAGATACGGACACAGTGTTGACGTTAAGCTTACAGATATGCCTGATGCTGAGGAGGACCTACTCTACTATGGAACAAGTGAGGAGGAGTCCGTTAGACTTCTTGATCTCGGAATCAAGCCAGTCAACCAGGCTTACGTGCATCTTTCAACGACACTTGAAAAAAGCGAGGAAGTTGCAAGATTGAGGACTGACGAACCAATAATTCTGGAAATCGATGCAAAAAAGGCGAGAGAGGACGGTATAAGGCTGATAAAGGTCAATGAACATATAGTCCTTGCAAAAGAAATTCCTCCTGAGTACATTCTAAGGGAGATAAGACTCTAATTTTTTGGCCTCTCAAAGTCTGGCTTCAGTTCGGTAACATTTGTGAGGAAATAACTTTCGTTTCCGTTTACTATTTTTACGGCAACAGGCTCCTTGAAGTGCACTGTCTCATTGAGCTGAATCGTTACGGATGTGAAGCCAGCATGGACTAAGGTGTAGTTCCCCAGGATGAAGTTTTCCGTGATTTTCTTCGAAAACTCCCCCCCGAGAATAAACGCAAGAAAACCTTCAAACGGATTCAGATCGTAATCTATTTTCAGAGTGGAAGTACTGGCATTGTATTCGAGCTTCTGTATATCCCATGCTCCGGCGATTCCGGAGAACAGCAGTACAATGACTACTACTGCAACAAGTTTTCGCATTACTTTATGGCCTGAGAGGTGCTTTAAATTCTTTTCTGTGGAAAATATAAATAGAAATCTTAATTTAAATGGAATTTTTCACTCTATTGTTATTGCCTCTACCGGGCAGTTATCCGCTGCTTCCTGGCAGCACTCCTCAAGCCCCTCACATTCACCAACAACATGGGCAAGACCGTCATCGCCCAGCTGGAAAACCTCAGGACAGATGCTCTCACATGTCCCGCAGCCCGTACATGTGCTTTCATCAATCACGACCTTCATCATATCACCTTAAAATCAAATCAGATTATGAAGGATTTAAGCGTTTCCCCTAAGAAATTCTTTGATGTATGCCGAATAGAAATGAATGTGACTGTAACCTGCAAGCGTTCGGTGAGCCAAAACTCCATCCAGGCCATCCGTTATCCCCTTTCCATCCGTTCTGAAGGCGAACCTCACATCGATGTCTGGGTGGGCGATGCTGTAGTGGAATTCGTGTCCTCTGAAAGACCCGGTGAAATAGGGGTTGTCTCTTATGACCTCACCTCTGATATATCCTAGTGCCTGGAGTTTTCTCGTGAATTCGATGTCCATGTCAAGTACGCCCGCCATTTTTCTTTTTTTCCCGTCAATCTCGAGCGTTCTTGAGAGCATCATCATGCCTCCACATTCGGCATAGATTGGCTTCTCGTCAAGGGCTTCCTTCCTGATAAACCTGAGAAATTCCGGAAACTCATAAAGTTCAGGATATCCACCTCCGATGTAGTATGCATCGCATTCGATTCTCTCTCCTTTCAGAGGAGAGAAGAACTCAATTTTGCCGAACTTCCTGAGAGCTTCGAGGTTGTCTCTGTAGTAGAATGAGAACGCCTCGTCAAAAGGCACTCCGATTTTGAATCCGTCCCTTTCAGTCTCTTCAAAATTCTCGCAATCAATATCCATCTCGCTCATCTCAAGGATTCCGTCTATGTCTATGTGCTCTTCAGCAAATTCAGCAATTCTGTCCAGGTCTCTTTCCACCTCCATGCCCAGGTGCAGTCCCAGGTGTCTGCTTTCAATTTTTAGCAGATCTGTTTTCGGCACAACTCCAAAAACCTTGTAGCCCCTCTCCTCGAAAATTCTCTTTAATTTCTCGTGGAATTTCGTTGCGCTGTTGAATATAACTCCTGCCACGTTCAGCCTTCTGTCATAATTTCTGAACCCTTCGAACATGGCCAGTGCCGATACAGACATTGCCCTGACATTCATTGTAAGTATGACCGGAATATTCAGAATTCTGGCGATGTGGGCGGTTGACGAGAATGTTGTCAGGCTGTAGCCATCGAAAAGCCCCATAACACCTTCGATCAGGGCGACATCCTTTCCTTTCACCCACCTGCAGAAAGACCTCCTGACACCGTTCTCTCCCATCATGAATGCATCCAGATTCACCCCCCACTCGCAGAAGGAGTAATGGGTTGGGTCGATGAAATCGGGACCAACCTTGAATGGCTGGACCTTCAGTCCTCTTTTCATCAGAGCTGAGGCTATGGATATTCCTATGGATGTTTTTCCAGAACCACTGTTTGTTCCGGCAATTACAAAGGCATGCATGAATTTTCCCCCTCTTTTTCAACCACCTGTTTCGAAAGTTTTTTAAATATTGTCAATTTTTCTTGACAAAAAATCAAGAGAGGTGGTTTAATGCACATCATGGAGGGTTTTCTTCCGCCGGTATGGGCCGTGTTCTGGTATGCAGTGTCGCTGGTCTTCGTAGTTTACGGAGCATTGAAATCAAAGAGACTGATTGAGGAAAATCCGAAAAACAAAGCTCTGCTGGCTGTGGCTGGAGGGTTCATTTTCGTCCTGTCTTCTCTTAAAATTCCTTCTCCGGTTACGGGTAGCTGCTCTCACCCAACTGGTACGGGAATTTCAACGATGCTTTTTGGTCCTGCAGTTACTGCGTTTCTCTCGGCAATAGTTCTTCTGTACCAGGCATTGCTCCTTGCTCATGGGGGACTCACAACGCTCGGTGCCAACACTGCGTCAATGGGTATTGTAGGGCCGTTTGCCGGGTGGCTGGTTTACAGGGCTTTGAAGGACAGGGTGAGCCTTAAGGTGAACGCCTTCATAACTGCAGTTGTTGCAGACTGGTTCACCTATGTTGTGACCTCTCTGCAGCTTGCACTGGCGTTTCCGGGGACCAGCATGATAAATTCGGCGCTCACGTTTATGGGTATATTCGCCCTAACTCAAATTCCGGTTGCGATTGTTGAGGGGATTTTCTCTGCTCTGCTCATAGGCTACATTGCACAGATTGACCGCGATGTGGTGAAGGAAGGGGTGGTGGCGTGAAAAGAACGCTGTTCATTCTGATGCTGGCTTTCATGGTTCTACAGCTCCCACTGGCGAAAGCTGAAAATTGGTCGGGAGCGGACGAGAAGGCGGAGGAGGCAATAAAACAGCTCTCCCCCGATTATGAGCCGTGGTTCTCCCCGGTCTGGGAGCCACCGAGCGGTGAAATCGAGAGCCTGCTTTTCAGTGTTCAGGCAGGTATCGGGGCATTCGTCGTTGGTTATGTGATCGGCAGGCACGGTGCTGGTAAGGATGCACGAAACGCTTGAGGAAATTCAGGCAGACTCAAGAAAACTCATAGAAGGGCAGGTAAACGTTTATTTTGTTATCTTTTCATTTATTCTGCTGTATGCATTCAACAAAACACCGGTTTTTCTTTTGGCATTCCTCATCTTTTCAGCCCTGTCTCTTTACTCGACCGGATTCAGCTACTTCAGGTTTTTGAGGGTGCCGTCATACTTCATAGTTCCTGCTCTCTTTGTGATTGCCGTCATCACGCCCGGTGAACATCTTGTATGGCTCTTCAGCAGGGAGGGTGTGGAGACAGCTTTCAGAACCTTTCTGAGAACGTATTCATCGCTCTCGCTCATGTTCTACCTGATCTTTACAACCAGCATTCCCGAATTACTGTCTGCCCTGAAAAAACTCAGGCTACCCGATTTCGTCGTTGAAATGATGTCTCTGATTTACAGGAGCATACAGATCTTCCTTGACGAACTTTTCAGGCTTGAAACATCTGCAGAATCAAGACTGGGTTTTGCGAACAGAAAGAGTTTCGTGAGGACTGCTGCCCTGATTGGATACTCGATGTTTGTGAAATCATTGGACCGAGCGGAAAAACTGGACATGGCGATGGAAGCAAGGTGTTATTCGGGAAAAGTTCCGGTCGTTTCCGGGAGGAATAAAGGGACAGTTCATGCACTGGTGGTAATCTCTCTCCTGACTCTTGCGGGGGTGGTACTATGATAGAGGTCAGAAATCTGTGGTTCTCTTACGGGGACAGGAATGTCCTCAGGGGGATCAATATGGTTGCTGAAAAGGGAGAGGTAACGATACTTATGGGCAGGAATGGGGCTGGAAAATCAACTCTTTTAATGCACCTGAACGGACTTTTAAAACCTGACAGGGGCGGGGTTTATGTTGATGGGGTTAAGGTTAGATACGACAGAAAATCACTCATTGAGTTGAGGAAGAAAATAGGATTTGTTTTTCAGAATCCGGACGACCAGATCGTCGCTCCAACCGTATGGCAAGATGTCGTTTTTGGACCTGAAAATGTGGGAGTTAGAGATGACGGTAAAATAGAGTCGATTCTGAAAAAGCTCGGGCTTGATGGCTACGAAAACAGACTCTGCAGCAGGCTCAGCGGAGGGGAAAAGAAGAGGGTAGCAATTGCAGGAGTCCTCGCAATGGAGCCAGATTATGTGGTGATGGACGAACCTACCGCAGGAGTGGATGGTTTCGGATTGAAAGAGATAATTGAGATTGTTATGGAGATGAAAAAGGATGGAAGGGGGTTGATAATCTCAACACACGATTACGACTTTGCAAGGGCAGTGGGGGACAGGTTTTTGATCATGGATGGGGGAAAGGTAATCTTCGATGACGTTTACATCGACCATTCCATCGCAGAAAAATGCGGGGTCAGAACATGGTACCATGGCGGAGAGGTTGTGCTTGTTCCCGATAATTCCTGCCTCCCGGATCCGGCTGAATTTGACTTCGTGGCTGTCATGGGCAAAAGGGCAAGAGAATGGCTTGAAAGAGAAGGAGTTGAGGCGGACATAACCTCCGCCGCAATGGAAAGAGCTTTCCTGAGAGCCATAGGTGGTTCGAGGATAATGCTTGTATGCTCTGAAAGCATGATGGAAGTTGTGAAAAGGGAAGCGGTCAGTTATCCTGTAAGGATTACTGTTCAGAAAACAGAGGTTGTGAGGGTATGATGGGCTTTGTGTACATCGTTGGAGCAGGTCCTGGAGACCCTGAACTCATAACTCTCAGGGGACTCAAAGCTCTTGAAAAAGCGGATGTAATCCTGTATGATGCGCTCATCGATGAGAGGATCTTTGAGCTTGTTGATTGCAAAAATAAAGAGCTTGTTTATGCTGGAAAAAGAAAGGGCGATGGTAACGGGGGGAAGAGGCAGAAGGAAATAAACGAAATGATGAAAAAATATGCGCTTGAGGGAAAGACTGTTGCGAGACTGAAGGGAGGAGATCCCGGAATTTTTGGCAGACTTGCGGACGAGATTGCTTTTCTGAAGGTAAACAGAATACCGTTTGAAATTATACCTGGAGTAAGCTCGTTGAATGGTGTTCCTGCCTCTGCCGGAATTCCTCTGACTGCCAAGGGAATTTCGTCACTGACAGTTCTTTCGGGAAGAGAGGATTTCGGGATCGAAGCGATACTGGAGGGAACGTTTGTGGTCATGATGGGAAGGGATAGCATCCAGAGCGTTGCGAGGAGGATGATTGAGATTGGCATCAGCCCCGATAAACCTGCTGTTGCAATCGAGAACGGGACTCTGAAAACTCAGAGGGTTGTTAAGGGAAAACTGAAGAACATAGGCGAAAAAATGAATGATTTCAAAGGGCCGGTACTGTTCATTGTTGGAGATGTTGCTGACCGCCTGCCCTGAATGCGGAGTTGAGAATTGCGTAGGTTATGAACGTATCCTCACCGATGGGTTCGCAGATGACAATTTTCTTGCCCTCTATTTCCGTGACCTTTATACCCTTCCCCTCATCGAGGTTGAAGAATGCTGGCAGGTCTTTTGTTACATGCAGCCCGTAGGAAAGAAACATTGGAACGAGGAAAATCAACTCTGATTGCATTTCTCTGACGACTGTATCGGGTGTGGGCTCCCTGTCTCCTGTGGCGTAGGCTATCTCAACCTCGTCGAATATGCCAAAGCTCTGGATTCTCTTCTTATGCTCCGCCATAACTTCAGCATAGTGGGGCAGATTGCCGCCGTGTCCGACTATAATCAGACCTCTTTTCATTCTTTCACCCTCACAAAGACGATCGTGTAATTCTCCTCAGCGGTAAAAGAGTCCTGCACTTCATAAATCTTCTCATTTTCGCTTTCGAGATTTTCGAGTATCACCATCTTTTTTCCTGGGAAGTCAAGCTGGACTCCCTTTCTTGCTAGGATCAACATGTTTCTCTGGCCAAAAAATTCTGGATTCTGGCTGTGGGCATTGAAAACGCTCACATCGCAGATGTCAGCTTTAACTCTCGCAAGTGCAACCTGAACACTCGAGATTCCCGGGATTATTTTTGCGTTTCTGAAAAACTTGCCAAGACCGGCAACCATAGGGTCTCCTGTTGAGAGAATAGCAACGTCTCTCTCTTCACCTTCACGTTCGATTCTTCTGTAAACGTCGGCGTCAAACTTTTTCAAAACAACTGTCTTTCCCCTAATCCAGTCTTCGGCGATTGTTAGAGACCTCTCGCTTCCATAAACTTTTTCAGCTCTTGAAATCGCTTCTTTGGCTTCGTCAGTGAGATGCTCCTTTTTGAGTCCAACTCCGACAACGAACAGCACAGCCCCAATATGTTATAATCTTTAAAAAATTGTGCTTTAATGCCCTATGAACTTTCTCAGGGCAAGTAACTTCTTATAGTCCTCGTAGCTCAGAATACTGTCCCAGTGACCGCTCAGCTTTGCAATTATGAAGAACCCGAACAGCATGGCGACAATCATCAGCGGATATGTGAGCCTGCTCATTCTCCTTCCCGCCATTTTGAGGGAGAGGTACCCCTGAGGACATGTTTTGACACACTCCAGGCACATTATGCATTCCGGACTGCTGACGGATTCTCTCTCGCTTATTTCGATAAACGAAGGGCACGCTTCATCGCATTTTCTGCAGTATGTGCAGTCGGTTTTTTCAATTCTGGCCGGCGATAGGTATGATAGGACGCTGAGCAAAGCTCCGTAGGGACATAAGAATCTGCACCAGAAATTTCTGACAAAAAGGGTTAGTACGATTATCAGCGCCGTAACCACTATTGTCAGGGTTCCGGGGTTAAGCCAGAAATCCAGCAGTTTAACATCTGCTATTGCCCAGTATGGTGAAAAAATAAACGCTGTAAGCTCTTCAGGTTTCATGGGGAGGATGAGGTAGAGAAAGAACAGCAAAAGCAGGTATTTTATGATTCTGGCATAACTGTATCCCCTGAGGTTTTTTCCTGAAATCTTCTTTCCTGCGAGGCCCACCATTTCCGAGAGAAATCCGATCGGACACACCCATCCACAGAAACCTCTTTTCAGGAGCACCGCCGATAGTATTATTGAAAGGAATATTACGAGGGCTGCCGGATGGATTGGGTCAATGTAATGGTTTACGATCAGATTTTTTAATGATACGAGTGCCCCAATTGGTAAAAAAGCTTCGATTGATGCTGGTCTGCTCACATAGGGCCAGCCAGCGTCGAAATGCTTGACGAAGAGGTAAAGCCTTATCCATGAATATGTAGCGAGAGTGAAGAAAAAGACCTGAAAAAGCCTTCTGTAATGCTCAATAATGAATGAACGCCACTTTGTTTCGTTCATGGGGAGTATATTCTCCCGCCTGGCTTTATTTGTTATCCCGAACATTTTCGAATCCAAAAGGCAACGCTTTAATACAATGTCAAATTTTTTTGCTCCAATGGAAAATAAACTTAATTATGGTAAGTTCACGAAGGACGAGATTATAGGTATAGTGTTTTCAAAATTAATGCCGGGTAAGCGCTGGGTATTTGCTGACATTGGCAGCGGAACAGGAAAGGTGGCAGAATTTTTCTCAAGATATGTCCACAAGGTTTATGCTGTTGAGGTGGATGGAGAACTGGCTTCACGGCTTGAGAAAAAATTCAGGGGGACAAATGTGGAGGTAATAAACTCAGATGGTTACGATTTTCTAAGGGAACATGATGTTGATGGGGTTTTTTTCGGTGGGACTAAGGGCATAGAGAGGATGATTGATGTTTGCAGGGCGAACAGGATTGCAGTTAACTGTGCGAGGATAGATGTGGCCCTCAGAGTTGCAGAAAAGCTCAGGGAGAATGGCATGTTTGAGGAGATAGTTTTTGCGAACATATCTAAAAGCTACGAACTTGTGGGAGGCTTGGCTTTTAAATCCTACAATCCAGTTTTCGTGGTGGTCGGACATGCTCTACGGAGTTAGTCTTGGGCCAGGTGATGCGGGGCTTGTAACTCTCAGGGCTAAGAGAGTGATCGAGCAGGCTGATGAAGTTATTGTGCCGGGCAGGCTTGCTGAAAACGTGGTGAAAAATTACAGAGAGGAGGTTAGAGTCGTTGAATTTCCAATGGGCAATGCTGAGAAGATTGTGGATGACCTTTCCACTGAGCTTGCACAGAGATGCATTGAAGAGGACATAGCCTTCTGTGTTCTTGGAGATGTTGCTTTTTTTTCGACGTTTCAGGATGTGTTCCATGCAGTGAAGCAGAAAAATCCTGGGGTTAATGTAGAGCTTGTTCCAGGTGTGCCGAGCTTTACAGCCGTTTTCTCGAGGCTTAAAAAATTCGTTGATTCTTCTTTCAGAGTAACCTCTGCTCTCGACGGTGAAGAGCGGTATGTTGTCGTTCTAAAAGCAGTTAAATCTGGAGAACTGGCTGAAACGCTTAGAAGTGATGGCTACAGAGTTGTGCAGGTTGAGAGGATGTTCATGGAAGGAGAGTCTGTTGGAGAGCCGAAGGAAAAGTCATCATATTTCACTCTGCTGGTGGGATGGAGATGAAGGTGTATTTTGCGGGATTTGGTCCAGGGGACCCTGAGCTTCTTACCGTAAAAGCCTACAAACTGCTAAAAAAGGCTGATCTCGTGATCTACCCAGGTTCGCTTGTTGAGGCTGAGCTTCTGGATGAGTTCAATGGTGAAAAGGTGAACAGCTACGGGAAAAGTCTCGAAGAGATAGTTGATTTAATTGAGCGTTCAGTCCGTGAGGGGAAACTTGTGGTCAGATTGCAGAGCGGCGATCCAAGCATTTACGGAGCGATAAATGAACAGATTGCAGAGCTTGAAAAGCGTGGGATTGAGGTTGAGGTAATTCCCGGGGTTAGCAGCATCTTTGCATCAGCTTCTGCGATACGGAGTGAGCTAACCTCGCCAGACATCCCGAGCGTGGTGATAACAAGACCGGCAGGCAGAACACTCGAAAAGGACGAGATTGAGGTGTTTGCGAGAACAAACTCCACGCTGGTAATTTTGCTGGGCATAGACAAAATCAGGGATATTGCCGAGAGAGTCGGGAAAATCAGAGGTTACGACGAGCCTGTCTGCGTTGTTTACAGGGCGAGCAGGGAGGACGAGCGGGTTATTGAAGGAACTCTCGCCGATATCGCTGATAGGGTGGAAAAGTCAGGAATCAGAAAAACTGCGACAATTGTCATAGGCAGGGCCATAAAAACTGCAAGGAGGTCGATACTATACGCATCTCGGTAGTTGGATTTGAAAAAGACCTGGAAAAGCTGAAAAAAGTTGCCGGATTTTTGGGTGGAGAAATCGTAATATATGAGAAAAACGTGTGGGAGAGGCTCGCTGACCATGATGCAATCGTTGCCATCATGCCAACCGGCATAGTCGTCAGGGGGCTGTGTGGAATTGTGAAGAGCAAATGGGTGGACCCTGCCGTTGTGGTAATTGACAAGGGGATGAATTATGCGGTACCTCTCCTGGGTGGCCACCATGGAGCAAACGAGATTGCTTTGAGGCTTGAAAAGCTCGGGATGAGGGCAGTGATAACCACGGCAATGGAGTTCGAGGATGGGCTTAGTGTGGGCATAGGATTCAGGAAAAATGTCGGGGCTGAGGAAATAATCTGCGCTATTGAAAAGGCTTTGAAGGAAATTGGGGCTGGAAGAAGCGATATCAGAGTAATTTCAACGTGGGAGGGTAAAAAAGGCAGTGAGGAACTAAGAAAGGTGTCCGATTATTTCAAGAGACCTCTCATGTTTCTGAGTGATCAGGAAATCAACAGCATGGATGTCTCATCTGAATCAAAAGCTGAGCGGATCGGGCTTAAGAGTGTTAGCGAGGCCTGCGCTCTTTATTTTTCGAGAGAAAGAAAGATTTTACTTCCAAAAAAAATTTACGGAGGCGTTACAGTTGCAATCGCAAGGTAAGCTTTATGTTGTGGGCATCGGACCCGGATGCAGAGAATTGCTCACGCTGAAAGCTGAAGAAGTCCTTAAAGGTGCCGATTATGTGATAGGGCATAAAAGATACCTTGATTTTATCAGAGATGTTGTGGTTGGTAAGATCGTGGAGAGCGGAATGGGTAAAGAGGTCGAACGAGTGAAAAAGGCCATAGGGCTTGTGGAGGACGGCTACGTGGTCTGTCTTGTTAGCGGTGGTGATCCCAGCATTTACGGACTCGCTCCTCTTGTTGCAGAGGTTATTTACAGAAATGGAATCGAAATTGACTGGGAAGTAGTTCCGGGAGTTTCTGCCTTAAATGCAGCTTCCCCTCTATTTGGCTCTGCCATAGCTGGAGATCACGCTGTAATCAGTTTGAGCGATCTGCTCACTCCATGGGACATTATCGAAAGGAGGCTGAGAAAGGCACTTGAGGGGGATTTTGTTATTGCGCTGTACAACCCCTCAAGCAGAAGGAGGAAATCCCGGCTGGAGAACGCTGTTGAAATAATTCGGGAGTACAGGGGCAACTGCTTTGTCGCCCTCGCCAGAAATGTTTGCAGGGATGGTGAGGAGGTCATGATTGTGCGACTCGATGAAGTTGCTGAACTTGCGGACATGCATACGCTGATCATAATCCCCTCTTCCGGAACGATCGTGGATGGTGATCAGATGATAACCCCAAGAGGGTATTCGGAAAAATACAATCTGGAGGTGTGAGTGTGCAGGATATGGGCAACATCACGTTTGACGCAGACGAAATCGTGAGAAAGAGTTACGGGATTGTGGAGAAGTATGTGGAGGGAAGAACTCCTGAAGAAAAAATCATCCAGAGGTGTATAATTGCAACGGGAGACCCGAATGTGAGGGATCTGATCGTCTTCAAAGGAAACGCTGTCGAGGCAGGAATACGAGCGGTGGTTGAGAATACAACCGTTGTTTGCGATGTGAACATGGTTTCTGCTGGAATTAACAGGAGAAAATTTAGAGGGGATGTGTTTGTGGCGGTTGAGCATGGGAATGATGCCAGACTTACAAGGGCCATGAGCGGAATGTATGCTCTGAGGGAAAGGGTGGATGGAGGAATCGCCATTGTGGGAAATGCGCCATCTGCAGCAATAGCTCTTTACAATCTTGTTCAGAAAGGTGTGAGGCCAAAATTCATCATAGCAACGCCCGTGGGGTTTGTGAATGCCAGTGAGTCGAAGGAGATGATACGGGAGCTTGATATTCCGTCAATCACAACCGTTGGCACGAGAGGTGGCTCGACACTTGCAGTTGCTGTGTTCAACGCCCTCGTAAATCTTGCATATGAAAGACCCTCTTGAACTTTACAGTTACCCGGAAGAATGGGTCGAAAGGGAGGCGGAAAAGATAGGCTTTGACAGAGTGAGGAGCAGGATAGAGTCAGGGCTTTACATCCTCACTCACAGGGGGTGGCTGAGAAGAGGCATAACAACTGCGACAACCGCCTCAGCATCAGCGGTTGGAGCAATAGCATCTATGTTCGGAGAGAGTGAGAGGGTAGAGGTATGGACTCCCGCGGGAATATGCATCGAGGTAGGGGTTAGAGCAAAAAACGGGGTTGCGGTGGCAAAAAAATTCTCTGGCGACCACTCGTTTGATGTTACTGACGGTGTTGGGATAAGGGCCGAGGTGAGTGAAAGTCTTGAGTTTGGAGAAGGTGTTGGCAGGTTTAGGGGAAAGCCTGCTGTCAGCCTCTCGGCCAGGAATCAAATTCTCAGAAATATCGAGATGGTAAGAGAAAAATACGATTATGATGGCTCGGTCAGAATAACGATTCCCGAAGGTAAAGCTTTGGCCACTCTCACGGATAATCCCAGAATCGGCATAAAGGGTGGACTCTCTATCCTCGGAACCACTGGCTTCGTCGAACCCTGGTGTGATGAGCTTGTTGATGCCAAGGTGGTGGTAGCGAAACAGTATGATCGTGTGGTGCTCACGACAGGCAGGAAGGGGTGGAAATGGGCGAAGGAAAATCTGAAGGGCTTTCAGCCGTTCGTCATGGGCGTTTATTTTGAAAAAGCTCTTCGGGAGCTCGATGGAGAGATAGTTATCGCCGGGCTGCCGTCTCTAATTATCAAGTGGGCGATTCCGGAGATGAGGGGAAAAATCCTGAGGGGAATTGACCCCCGAAAATACAGAAAAACAGTCCTTGAAAAAGCAAGGGAGATAAACAGCAACGTTTCGGATGTAATTCTTCTCAGGGGTTAGATGTCCACCTCTGCCGGTTCACGTTTTCGGGCGGTAGGCCAGGTATGCTCATGCGAGGTACGTTCTGTACCTTGTGCATAGCGGTTGTGCATGAAACAATACATCAAACGCAAAACTTAAAAACATTCTGGATAAATTGTTAACAGCCATCGGGCTTTTCTTCGAAAAATCCAGAAAGAAGGAGATGTTTATGATGCCAGAAATGTTACAGGATAAGGTGTATAAAGGAACGACAACCGTAGGGATAGTGTGCCGTGACGGCGTTGTAATGGCGACAGAGAAAAGGGCAACAATGGGCCACTTCATCGCCAGTAAGAGGGCCAGAAAAATCTACCAGGTCTCTGACAGGGTTGCGATGACAACGGCAGGAAGTGTGGGTGATGCACAGTTCCTGGCGAGGCTTATCAAGGTCGAGATGAACCTGTATGAGGCACAGAAAGAAAAAAGACCTACGGTTAAGGCGATAGCCACCATGACGTCCAATCTCCTCAACTCAACAAGATATTTCCCGTATCTTGTACAGCTGCTCATTGGAGGCGTGGATGAAACTGGTGCGAGTGTATTTTCCATAGACCCTATTGGGGGAGCCATTGAGGAGACGGACATAGTTGCAACAGGTTCAGGCTCTCCAATGGCGTATGGCGTTCTGGAAGATGCCTACACAGAGGGTCTGACGGTGGATGAGGCAGTTGAGCTTGCAGTGAGGGCAATAAACTCAGCGATGAAAAGGGACTCTGCAAGCGGGGATGGAATAGATGTTGTAAAGATAACTCCGGAAATGTATTATGAGCTTAAGAAAGAGGAAGTTGAGCAGATCCTCTCAAAATTCAGAAAATAAATCTATTTTGTCAGGTTAGGGTATCATGTCAAGCAAGGAATACATCAGGCAGTTAAAGGAGAAAATCAGGGAGCTGGTCCCGGAAAGTGTGAGAATAAAAAACATTGAGTTTGAGGGCCCGCTCCTTGTAATTTACGTGGACAATCTTCAGGAGTTTGCTGAAGCTGGAGATGTTGTAAGGAGACTTGCAAAAGACCTAAGGAAGAGAATTATCGTAAGACCTGATCCAAAGAACCTCAGGCCTCCGGAAGAAGCGAAAGAAATCATCAGGCAAATAGTTCCCGATGAGGCTCAGATTACAGGATTTTTTCTTTGATGAAGAGAATGGTGAAGTCATAATTGAGGCAGAAAAACCCGGAATTGTAATTGGAAAGAATGGTGTTACGCTCAGAGAGATAATGAAGGCTGTTGGATGGAGCCCCAAAGCCGTGAGGACAGCTCCTCTTAAATCAAAGACCATAGAAAACGTCAGGGAGTTTCTGATAAACGTAAAAGATGAAAGGAAGGAGATTCTCAAAAGAATCGGAGAAAGGATTCACAGGGGGACAATTTATGAGGACAGGTGGGTCAGGGTAACATTTCTTGGCGGCTCGAGGGAGGTTGGGAGGAGCTGCTACCTTCTGCAAACTCCTGAAAGCAAGGTGCTCATAGATTGCGGGGTCAATGTTGGGAATGTTCACCAGTCTCCTTACTTCTACGTCCCCGAAATTCAGCCCCTCGACAGTATTGATGCGGTTGTCATAACTCACGCTCATCTTGACCACTGCGGTCTGCTACCCATCCTCTTCAAATACGGTTACAGGGGACCGGTTTATCTCACACCACCAACCAGAGACCTTATGGTTCTCCTTCAGCTTGACTTTATAGAGGTTGCAGCGAGAGAGGGAAATCCAACTCCGTATGAGTCTCAGCATGTCAGGGAGGCTTTGAAGCACACGATACCGCTGGACTACGGAGTTGTTACGGACATAACCCCTGATATAAGGCTCACGTTCTACAATGCAGGTCACATTCTCGGCTCTGCGATAGCACACTTCCATGTGGGGGAGGGCCTGTACAATATCGCCTTTACCGGCGACTTCAAGTTTGAGAAAACAAGGCTGTTCGACAGGGCATTCACGAACTTTCCGAGAATTGAAGGCCTCATAATGGAGGCGACGTATGGTGGAGCAGAGGATTTCCAGCCTTCGAGAAAGGAGGCTGAGGAAAAGCTGATAGAGGTCATAAAGAGAACGATTGAGCGTGGGGGAAAGGTGCTCATTCCGACTTTTGCGGTGGGAAGAAGCCAGGAGGTCATGATAGTCCTCGAGGAGGCAATAAGGAACGAGGTGCTTGAGCCTGTGCCAGTGTATCTCGATGGGATGATCTATGAGGCAACGGCCATACACACGGCCTATCCCGAATACCTCAACTCACACCTGAGGGACCTTATTTTCCACCAGGGCATTAATCCGTTCATAAGTGAGAGCTTTGTCAGGGTGGACTCTCCGGGCAAGAGACAGGAGGTTATAGAGAGCTCCGAACCATCTGTGATTCTTGCCACCTCCGGTATGCTCAACGGTGGGCCGGTTATGGAGTACTTCAAGGCCTTCGCTCCGGACGAAAGGAACACGATAGTCTTCGTCGGTTATCAGGCTGAAGGGACGCTTGGCAGGAGGATTCAGAAAGGGTGGAAGGAGGTGCCGTTACCGTCTTCCGGGGGTAAGAGGGATGTTGTAACCATAAACATGGAAGTCGAGACCGTTGACGGGTTTTCGGGTCATTCTGACAGAAAACAGCTTTTGAATTACGTGAGAGCGCTGAAACAGAAACCTGAGAAGGTTATAACGATTCACGGTGATGAAAACAAATGCATAGAACTTGCCTCGGCAATCTACAAGACCTACAGAGTTGAAACGAGAGCTCCGCTGAATCTGGAGACGGTGCGATTCCTATGACGAGGCTGATAAGCTTTGTTGGCACCTCAAACAGCGGTAAAACTACACTTCTCACGAAAATCATTCCGAAGCTCAGGGAAAAGGGGCTGAGGGTCGCGGTTGTAAAGCACCATGCACACGGTGATTTTGAGATTGACAGGGAAGGCAAGGATTCCTGGAAGCTTTACAGCAGCGGTGCAGATGTTGTAGTCTCGTCTCCCGTAAAAATGGCCTTCATAAGAAGAGCTGAAAATGACAGCCTCGACTGGATTTTCGATAGGTATCTGAACGGGGATTACGACCTCGTTCTTACTGAGGGGTTCAGCAGGGCAGGAAAAGACAGAATTGTTGTGGTAAACCATCCTGAGGAAATTGGCAGGTTCACTCATGGAAGGATTCTTGCCGTGGTTTGCGATGCTGATGTTGAGGGGTTTCCGGCCTTTAAGAAAGACGATGTTGACGGAATAGTCAGATTCATTCTGGAGCTTGTCGGAAATGAGGGTCGCTGTATTCAGACCTGAGGAGTATCTGAGCCGGACAGTGGACCTTTTGAGGAGCCAGGGTTATGACGTTCTGGCAGTGCCTATGATCGGCATTGAGGAAAATGATGTGTGTGTTAGGGATGCAGATTTCACGATAATAACGAGCCAGACCGCAGCCAGAATAGCCCTGAGGAAAAACCTTCTGAGAGGGACAGTAATAGCCATCGGGCCAAAAACTAAGGAAGCCCTTGGCAGGGAGTGTTTGCTGCCCTCGAAATACGATTCAAAAACCCTTTACGAGGAATTCAGAGAAATAGTCGCAGGCAAAAAGGTAAATTTGCTGAGGAGCGATAAGGGCGATCCCGTTTTGAACAATCTTTCAGAGGTGTGCGATTTAGAGGAATATCAGCTTTACAGGATCGTACCACTGAAAGGCGCAATGCAGAAGGAGGCAGTGAGGGAAATCGCCGAGGGTAGGGTGGATGCAGTTATTTTTTCGAGTTCTATGATTGCCGAGAGCTTCATGGAAAATGCGAGGGAGACGAATCTTTTTGAGAAGGTTATTGAGCGGCTCAGCAGTATTGTAACTGTTGCAATAGGCCCGCCAACGGCAGGAAAGCTCCAGAGTTTTGGTGTAAGGGCGTTGATTCCGGAGGAATACACTCTGGATGGGGTAATTTCACTTTTAAAGAGGTTGCAAAGCGCTTAAATATATCTTCTTCAATCAGATTTTGATGTCGAAATTCAGGAATCTCATATCCATAGATGACCTGAGCAGAAAGGATATCGAACACATTCTTTCAAGAGCTGATGAATTTCTGGATGTTGCGAGAGGCGAAAGAAAGCTCAGGATACTTGAGGGCAGAATTCTCGCCAACCTCTTTTTTGAACCTTCCACGAGGACAAGGATGAGTTTCGAGTCTGCAATGAAGAGGCTGGGGGGTGATGTGATCAATCTTGGAAGTCTTGAGGCCTCAAGCTTTGCCAAAGGAGAGAGCCTTGCAGATGCGCTTAGAGTGGTCGAGCAGTACGCTGATTGCATAGTGCTGAGGCATTACAGAGAAGGGTCTGCGAGGTTTGCAAGCGAGATATGCAGCATTCCGGTGATAAATGCCGGAGATGGGGCAGGACAGCATCCTACTCAAACTCTGCTGGATCTTTATACGATAAAGAAGGAGGCGAGGCTTGACAATCTGAAAATTGCCCTTGTAGGGGATTTGAAGTATTCAAGGACTGTTCACTCTCTAATAAAAGCTCTTGCCCTTTTCAATGCCAGGATATACCTTGTATCTCCCGACTCCCTTAAGCTTCCGGAGGAGATACTTGAAATGGATATTGATTTTGTGGAGAGTGATCTCAAAACGGCTATCGAGGAAGTGGATGTTGTTTACGTCACGAGAATTCAGAAAGAGCGTTTTCCTGATGAGGAGGAGTACAGAAAGGTTGCCGGAAGTTACAGGATAACTGCGGAGATGCTTGAGAGTAGTGATGCAATAATCATGCACCCTCTGCCAAGGGTTGACGAGATTGCCTATGATGTTGATGGCCTGAAAAATGCTGTTTACTTCAGACAGGCTTTTTATGGCGTGCCTGTGAGAATGGCGATTCTGGCGGAGGTGCTGCTATGAATCTGCTCACAATCAGCAAGATAAAGGATGGGACAGTTATAGATCACATCCCTTCAGGCAAAGCCCTCGAAGTTCTGAGGATTATCGGTGTGAGGAGCGGGAGCAAAGAGAAGGTCAGTATGGCGATGAATGTTGAAAGCAGCAAAATGGGAAGAAAGGATATCGTGAAGGTGGAGGGAAAGTACATTGGGGAGGAGGAGCTGAACAGAATCTCTCTGATAGCTCCGGAAGCTACGATAAACATAATCGAGAACTACGAGATAGTCCGGAAATTCAAGGTTTCGCTGCCTGAAAGGGTGGAGGGCATTCTCAAATGCCCCAACCGAAACTGCATATCCAACGATCCAAGAGAACCGGTTCTGGCCAGATTCAGGATAGAGAACAGTGATGGCGTTGTGGCGAGGTGTGAATACTGTGGAAAGAAAGTTTATGAGATAGAAAAGTACTTGGTGTGAGCCTATGTGGAGCAAAATTCGGGAAAAATTTGAGAGGTATCCATCGCAGATAGCCGTAGCAAAGGAATTTTTGAAGCTTGGCATTTCCGTTAGAGATGGTAAGGCATACTGTGGCAATATTGAGCTCGTTCCGACAAAAATAGCTGATGCTGTTGGCGTTGACCGAAAGGTTGTGGTCTCAGCCATTCAGAACATAGAGGATGACGAAGAGCTTAGAAAGGTCTTTTCATCCCTCAGACCTGTGGCATACATAGCCGAAGTTGCCAGAATTCTCGGATTCGGCGTTCTTGAGGTTTATGCGGACAGTCAGAAACCGGGCATAGTCTCTGCTGTAACCCAGATACTTGCAAGGGAAGGGATATCCATAAGGTACATGCTTGCCGAAGATCCCGAACTCAGCGTTGAAAGCAAGCTCACAGTGGTGACGGAAACGAAGATACCGGGCAAGCTCGTGGACGAGTTCCTTCAGGTTCCGGGAGTGTTCAAGATAGTTATTGGCTGACTACCACCTTTCTCTCCAGAACGATGGAATGAACAGCGAAAGGACTGTGAAGAGCTCAAGCCTTCCAATCCACATGTTGAAGGCAAGCACGACCTTTGCAAGGGGATGGAGTGAGGCATAGCTTTCTGTGGCTCCAACAGCTCCAAGTCCCGGTCCAACGTTGTTTATGGTTGCAGAGACTGCAGAGATGGAGGATATTGCATCAAGTCCGGTGAGTGACACCAGAAACGTCGAAAATACGAAGATTAGAACATATAATGAGAAGAATGCTGTGATGTTGTGCAGTATGTCCCAGTCCACCACCTCACCATTGAGCTTTATCAGCCTAACGGATCTGGGTTCTGCGCTTTTCAGAATCTGATTGAGGGAATATAGAGAGAGCAGGTATATTCGTATTACCTTAATTCCCCCGCCTGTCGAGCCGGTCGAACCTCCAATGAACATGAGCATCAGAATCAGAATCTTTGCCGAGTCGCCCCATGCGTCAAAGTCAGCTGTGGTGTATCCCGTCGTGGTCATTATACTTGCAACCTGGAAGAATGAGTATCTTATCGATTCGAGCAAATCGTAGTTGCCCAGGTTCATCGCTGTCAGCACGATTCCCGAGAGTATGAGGATAAATATGTAAAACCTGAATTCCACATCTCTGAGGAATTTTGGCTTCCCGGTCAGCAGGAGATAAATTAGAACGAAATTTGTACCGCCAAGAACCATGAAAACGAAAATTGTGAATTCAACTGCCGGGTTGTTGAAATACGCCACGCTCTCCGTGTGCGTCGAGAATCCCCCGGTGGACAGGGTTGTGAATGTGTGGTTTACCGCATCAAAAAATGAAACACCAAGCAGTTTCAGAAATGCGATTTCGAGGACAGTCAGTATCATGTAGGTCGCATACAGTCTTAATGCAGTGTCTCTCATTTTCGGCCTTATTTTCTCTATTTTCAGTCCGGGAACTTCAGCCTGTAGTAAAGTCTCCCCTTTCTTTGAGAGGGCAGGAAATATTGCGACGAAGAGGACGACGATACCCATACCACCGAGCCACTGTGTTAAGCTTCTCCACAGGAGCAGTGATCTGGGGAGGTTTTCAACTCTGTCAAAAATGGTGGCACCGGTTGTCGTGAATCCGGACATGGTTTCAAAGAAGGCATCTATGAAACCCACTCCGTAGTGGATGTATGGAATGGAGCCAACAAGAACTGTTATGAGCCATCCAAGTCCCACGATGGCGTATCCTTCCTTGTACTTTGCGTACTCGCTCTCAGGTTTTGATGCGACATAGAACGCAATCCCAAGCGCCATCGAAATGATCATGGGTATTATGAATGCAGAAAGATCTTCTCCGTATATGTGGGCGGATATAAGTGGCAGGATGAATATGAAAGAATAGTAAATCGAAATCTGGCCCAGATAATTGACCACCAGTTTGGTGTTCATGCCATCAGCCTTTTTTTCACCTTTTCTACGTTCTCCCACGTGGTTATGATGTATACCAAGTCTCCTCTGCTAATCTCTGTATCTCCCTTGGCGATCTCGATCTCGCCCTCTCTTCTGATTGCGACAATTATTGTGCTTTCGGGGAGCTTTATCTCTGAGACTTTTTTCCCATCAATTCCGCTCTCTATTTCAAGAACCACAACGCCCTCTTTCACCTCTCCAATCGCCCTTATGTCCATCAGCCTGAGGAGCTTCATAACCTCAAGGTATGTTGCCCTTCTTGGAGATACAGCAGCGTCAACACCCACCTTCTCAAACAGAGGTATGTACTCCTTCTTATCCACCTTGACAAACGCCTTTTTTGCCCCAAGACTTTTCGCAAGGAGTGCGATGAGCAGATTTTTCTCATCGCTTTCGGTGGCAACGATTGCGATGTCTGCCTTGTCAATCTCCTCCTCCATCAGCAGGTCTATGTCAGTTGCGTTTCCGACAATGACCTTTGTCCTTTTCAATTCCTTTTTTGCCCTTTCAGCGATACTCTCGTCGAGATCTATCATCTTGATGTTCAGATTGGATTTCTCGAGTATTTTTGCAGTGTATACTCCAATCTCACCTGCCCCCACAATGAAGACGTTTCTCACAACTGGCTCGCCTATCACTCCTCTGAGAACCTGAATTTCCTCCTTTTTTCCAAATACTGCCAGTATGTCTCCGGGTAGGATTTCTGTATTTCCTCTCGGGAGCAGGATTTTGCCTTTTCTGTGTATTGCAGCCACAATCACATTTTTCGGGAACCCTGCATCGGCAATTGTTTTTCCTGCAAGGAGTGAATCCTCCCTCACCGCCATCTCCACAAGTATGGCATCCTCAAGCTCTGCAAATTCCACAGAGCCGGGAATCGTTACCAGCCTTGCAAGATAACTGGCGAGGACGAGGTTGGGGCATACAAGGACATCGTATCCCACGGGGTGGTTCCTTATCACCGGCATGTCTGCATATTCTGGCTTGTCTACCCTTACGATGACGGTTTTAACTCCCAGCTTTTTTGCAGCTAAGGCTGAGAGCAGGTTTATCTCGTCGTTGCCCGTAACTGCAAGAAACAGATCTGCAGACTCAATACTTGCTCTTTTGAGTACAGCAACGTTTGCTGCGTTTCCCATCACAACCTCCACATTCAGCTTGTCAACTTCCTGGGCTTTTGATAGGTCACTCTCGATTACCGTGACATCATAGTCTTCCGCAAGCTCTTTTGCGATGTTGTATCCCACCTCGCCGGCTCCGGCTATCACTATCCTCATTGTGTATCCCTCTCGAATATCTTGGCTATTAATATACTTATCTCATACATCACGACAACCGCTGCAAGCACAATCATCTGGGTAACCCCCGTAAAATCGAGTGTGAGGTTTGTGGCGAGGATGAACACAACCACATATACGATCAGGCGTTTATCTCTCAGCCACCTGTGACTGATAAGCCCCAGTTTTACGGCTATGAGTGTTACAACCGGGATCTGAAACGATAACCCTACTGAGAGGGACAGCTTTACCGCATTGTTCAGGGCTTTTCTCACTGACAGAAACGGCTCGGCACCAAAGTACTCAACAACCGTAACGCTGTAGAGCTTTGGCAGAATTATGTAGTATGAAAAGAGAACGCCTATTAAAAATGTGACGTATGAGAATGGTGCAAGCCTCCTGACGAACTCCCGCTCGTGAGGATAGAGCCCTGGCTTCATGAACAGGTATATCTGGTAGATTATCCAGGGATATGTTGCCAGAAAGGCGAGAAATGCGGAAATCAGAATTCTTGCAATCATGTATTCGGTTGGTGTGTAAACGACCATGTCCTTTTCGGGGAAAAGCTGCTGCCAGAGGAAAGTCAGTATTCTGTCGGAAAAGTAAAAGAATGCTCCCGTGACCAGGAAGAAGGGTATGACGCCCTTTGTAACCCGTTCTTTCAGCTCGGCAAGATGTTCTCTAAGTTCCATGTCCCTGTCTTCAGGTGGCTGCACAGCAGGGTATATGCACGGCTACTTAAAAAATCATCCATGCTTTATGGAAACTGATTTATTTTTGTCCCCGAAATTTCATTCAATGCATCTCACGAAGGATGAAGAAAAGCTGCTCGAAAGTGAGAACGAAACGGTAAGAAAGTGCATGGAAATTCTTGTGGCTCTCGGAGAGATTTACGGGGCTGAAAGGCTCGTGGAGATAAAATCTGCTCAAATTTCTGGAATATCCTACGGAAATATTGGCGATGCCGGGCTTGAATGGCTGGAAACCCTGAACGCCAAGGTTGTGGTAAAGAGTTACGTGAATCCTGCTGGCATGGACATTGAAAAATGGCAGGAGATGGGTATTGACGAGGGATTTTATGAAAAGCAGATGAGAGTACTCAGCGCTCTTAAGAGGCTGGGTGTGGAAATGACGCTTACGTGCACACCCTATTACATCGATACGCCCTCGTATGGGGATCATCTTGCATGGGCTGAAAGCTCTGCTGTGATTTACGCCAACTCTGTGATTGGGGCGAGAACCAACAGAGAGAGCGGAATTTCTGCCCTGGCTGCAGCGATCGTCGGTAAAACTCCAATGTATGGTTTGCATTTAAAGGAAAACAGGGCTCCGGAGGTCAGGATAGTTGTCAGGGGGGTTGAGCCAGCGTATGCCGGGTACGAAGTCGGGAAGCTGGTTGGTGCCAGTATCCCCTTCGTGGAGTTTGACAGAACACTTTCCAGGGATGAACTCAAGGCGTTTGGTGCCGCACTGGCTGCAAGTGGAGGAGCGGGCATGTTTCATGTCAAAGAACAAACTCCCGAATGGGAGGATTTCAGCATTCCGGAAGAAAAAATTGAGTTCGAGCCTGATGGAGAGCTCAGGGGATGTGAACCTGACCTCATAGCCATTGGATGTCCCCATTTATCACCTGAAGAGCTTAAAGAGATCCACTATCTTCTCAAGAGACATGGCAGGGTTAAAAGGGAGGTATGGCTCTTCACATCGAGATCGGTAATGAAGGAGCATGCAGAGCTTGTTGAAAAAATAAGGAGTTTTGGAGTCAGGGTTTTTGCAGACACATGCATGGTCGTCTCACCGGCGAGTGAGAGGTTTGAGTGTGTGATGGTCAATAGTGGGAAAGCTTTTGAGTATCTGCCCAAGCTGAGAGGAGTAAAGGCCATTTTTGGTTCTGTAGAGGAGTGCATAAGGAGGGCTGCCGAATGAAACTCAGAGTGAGGAGCATTTCAAGGGGAAGGGCTGAAGGTTATGCGATTGTTTCGAAGAAACCGGTATCCTTTCTGGGGGATGTCAATCCAGAAACCGGAGTAATTGTTGATTCGAGCAGCGATATTTATGGGGAGAGCATAGCTGGAAAGATATTCGTCTTTCCTGAAGGCAGGGGATCTACCGTTGGCACGTACATCCTTCTGAGGATGAAAAAGAATGGATGCGCCCCTGCGGGGATTGTGATGGAAAAAAGCGAGGCTATTGTTGCTGTTGGTGCCATAATTGCGGAGATCCCGCTGGTGGACATGCCGGAAGCTGATGGTTTTGATATGATCCAGTCCGGGAATTTTGTCAGAATCAATGCCGATGAGGGGTGGATTGAGGTTGAGAGAGAAGATTGAGAGATATTTTCACGTTTACTATCACGAAAAAGGAGAAGATTTTGAGAGGTATTATGTTCTGCCTCTTGTGAATCTCAATTCGGAGGAGGTGCAGTATCTCTTTCAGGAACTCTCTGAGAACTACGACGTGAGGTTGAAGACGCATTTCGGTGAGTTCATTCTGGAACTGAAAAGGAGGAAGGAAAGTTACAGGTTGAACGTAATACTGTTCATCGCAACCTTTGCGAGCATCACGTTTACCGGGTCCACGTTTTATGGCTCATTTGATTTAATTCTCGGTCTGAAATTTGCAGTTGCCCTCATGTTCGTTCTGGGGAGCCATGAGATGGGCCACTTCATCGCGTCAAAGAGATGGGGGATGAAGGCATCACTGCCATACTTCATCCCCTTTCCAACGATCATAGGCACTCTGGGTGCGGTAATCAGGCAGAGGGGTGTGATAAAGAGCAGGCGGGCATTGCTGGAAATAGGTGCTTCCGGTCCGCTTGCAGGAGTTGTGGCGGCACTGATTGTGACATATATAGGATTGAAACTGCCAGTTCCCGAACTAAGTGTAGAGGGTGGGGGCGGAATAATGCTCGGAGAGCCCCTGCTGTTCAGGTTCGTGGCAAACGTTGCCGGATTTACTGGAGAGTACATCCATCCCGTCGCCTTTGCGGGCTGGGTGGGGATGTTTGTTACTGCCCTGAATCTAATTCCTGTTGGCCAGCTTGATGGAGGACATGTGATGAGGGCGATGCTGGGGAACAGGGCTGATGCGATTTCGAGGATTTTTCCGTTTGTTCTCCTCGCTGCAGGGTATCTCTTCAAAGATTCGGGGGGGATCTGGTTCTTCTGGGCAATACTGGCATTCTTCTTTTCTATGCAGAGACATCCAAAGCCATACGATGACAGTCCGCTGCCCCTGAAGTATCTCCTTCTAGGAATAGTGACGTTTGTGGTCGGGGCCTTATGCTTCACACCGGTTCCCTTCAAATTTGTGGAAGGCTTATAAAGGATGGCGAGGGAGTTAGACTGTGAGATTGCATGAAATGCTTGCGAACATCCTGGATTCAACGCTCGAGTATGTAAGAACCGAGAGAATTGCGGCAATACTCATACCGATTGTAAACTCGAAACATCCTGAGATCGTAATGATCAAGAGGAAAAAGACACTGAGCAGGAGTGCGGGACACATCGCCTTTCCCGGTGGGATGAAGGACGAAGATGAAAGTCCGGTGGATACAGCTTTAAGGGAAACTGAAGAGGAGATTGGTGTTGATGCTGAAAAGGTTGAGGTTCTCGGTTTTCTGACTCCTCAGGAGGTTATTGAGCACAGGATAAAAATTCATCCTGTGGTGGGAGTGATTGATAAGGCAGAATTCATAAAAAATGATGCTGAGGTTGACAGAATTCTCGTCGACAGACTCGACCTCGTTCTCAAATCGAGACGAATTGCAGACTGGGGGCCTAATTTCGAGTGCGACGGAGAACTGGTATGGGGAGCATCGAGCAGAATACTTGATGACCTGTACATGAGGATAATTCGCAATTTTGGTGGCATAGATGCTTTTTTCGAAATGCTGGGTTGATCTTCTATTCTGCGAAACACAATTGCAGATTCGAAAAGTAATTTAAATTGAATTATTAAATTCCAATCTGAATGAAACTTCTGACCATAGGGACCGGGGATGCAGTGTGGATTGCGGACCTCTTTGCATCGAGGGGTGCGAGGGTAAACAACATAAGTCTTTTCAAGACGTTTGCGGTCGTAAACAGCGTTGATAAGCTCAAAGCAATAAGGCACGTTGATGATAAGCGGAGATTTTACACAGTTTTCAGAGATGGAGATGTTGACGTCAGAAGTGCGTTCAACAGCATTCTCTCATTCAACGAGCTTTACGAAGCATCCTTGGTTATATGCGATGTAGAGGATGAATTTTCCTTTTATTCGGCAGTGAGATTCGGAAACGAGCTGGAAGTTGTAACTGAAGAACCAAGGCTCTGCATCGCCATGATTCCTGAGCTTTCGGACGCTTCAAGCGTTTCAGTCTCTCTTCTGAGAGTGAGGAAACTGATGAGTTCATTCGACTATGTGTTTGTTTTTGAAAAAACTCCCGGGTTTGAGCGCAACCTGCTCAAGGCGTTCAATGTTCTCTCTCTTGTAGGTGAAATTGATGCGAGAAAACGGCTGAGCGGGGAGGTTGTCGTTGATACAAGCGACTTTCTCAATTCTCTGTCGGGGGACGGTGTAACTGTTACCGGGACTTCGGGAGAGATCTTGCCGTTCAAGATCATTAGAAGATTGAGGGCGAGGAGTTCAAGCACGACAATTGCTGAAAGGACTGAAAGGATGGTCAGGCTTTATGAAACCTCTCTGACCACCATTGGAGCGAGATTTGAGATAGAGAGTGCGAGAAAGGCTCTTGTGGTTTTTTCAGGAGATCCGGATGAAATCACGATGGACGGAATGTTTGAATGCATAAAGGCGATTGAGCGAATGAACCCCGAAATGCTCGTCAGGTATGGAGATTATCCAATCCCGAATTCGAGAGAAATAAATATTGTTACTGTTTTTTCTGGAATAAAGAAGTTCAGGTTATGATTTCCGCTCCGGTTTCGGTAACGATTACTGTATGCTCGGCCTGACTTACAGGCTCTTTGCTCACCTCTGAAAGCACGGGGTACGCTCTCAAAATTCCTTCTCTCACGAGCTTTGATATTATTATTTCTCTTGGATTCGAAAGCCACCTTTTCGCAAAAGGTAGCGTTCTGTACTTTTCAACCTCGGAAAGCAGCTCTCTTGCCATTTTCATTCTCACGGGTCTGCTGGAAATGACTGAATATATCTCAACCTCGCCTCTCTCTACGACTCTTCCCTTTCCGGGTGTCATAAATGGTTCGATGGCGAATATCATCCCCTCCTCCAGTTTCACACCCCTTTCTGTTTTATAGTTGTAGATGGACGGAGGGGCATGGGCAACGTAAGGCATGAAACCATGTCCCGTGAGGTTGTAAACAGGCTTGAAACCGAAATCTCTTGCAGTGTTCTCAATGGCCTCCCCTATTTCTGCCGTAGTTATTCCCGGCTCCACAATCTCAATGGCATTTTTAAGTGCCTCTTCAGCACACCTAACAAGCTCTTCATGGTCCCCAAGATCGATGGTTATCGCAGTATCGGCAATGTATCCGTCAATATGGGCACCTATATCCAGCTTAACGAGATCTCCGTCTTTAAAAACTCTTTCGTCACTTTTTGAAGGTGTGCAGTGTGCCGCATCCTCATTTAGCGAGATGTTGCACGGGAATGCAGGTTCTGCGCCAAGTTCTCTTATTCTGTTTTCCACAAACTCAGTAACTTCAATCATTCTGGTTCCTGGTTGGATAAGCTTTACTGCCTCCTCCCTAACTGTTTTCAGGATTTTTCCCGCCTCAACATGTTTTTCCATCATCTTCCCAGCCTCACATAATCTTCGAATTTTGTTAATATCTCAGATCCGCTTTTTTTAACAACGACGGTATCTTCAACCCTCACACCGCCAACTTTTTCGTAATACAGTCCCGGCTCTACTGTTATAACCATTCCTGCTTTAAGCTCTTCCCCACCATCAAATATTCTCGGCTTTTCATGTACCTCAAGCCCCACACCATGCCCGGTGGAATGTATGAAGCCCTCCCTTGATTTCTGTCTTGTTGTTCTGTATCCGTAAGATTCAAGGATATCACAGACCCTGAAATGTATGTCCTCACCATTTATGCCTTCCTTCACCATGGATATCGCCGTGTTTTTCGCTTCTATGCATGCCTTCAGCATGTCTTCAATTTCCTGGTTCTTCTCAATTACGACTGTTCTGGTAAAGTCTGAATGGTATCCTGTTTTTTTGCTTCCGGGGAATATGTCGAAAATAACATGACCCTCAACTCTCCCATGCCCGATATCGTGAGGGTAAGCACTGCTTGCCTTTCCAGCAATGATCGTGTCCTGGGCAAGGTAGCCCCTTTCATACAGGTGTGCTTCAACACTGTTTCTCAGCGTTTCGGAATCTCTTTCCTTCTCAAGCAGTTTCAGGAAGAACTGGAAGGCGCCAATAATGGCGTTGCTCACGTCCTTTATGTGTTCTATCTCCTCCGGGGTTTTTACTTTCCTCATGTCTGCATACGGGTTTTCCACAACCTCCACGTCAAAATTCTGTGCGAGCTTTTCATAGAGGAATGCAGGAAAATCGTCCGGAACGAGGATTTTTCTGGCATGATGTGTTTTGAGCAGCTCTATGTATGTCTCTGTGAGGGCATCTTTTGCGTTTTTACCCTCTTTTATCTTCTCATAGAATCCGAGATCGTTCAGACTTGCTATTTCTCTAACTCTACTCTCTTTTTCGGCCCTCCTTTTTTCCATCTCGCTGACAACAAGCAGCTCCGTGCCATCATCGCCTATCATGTAAAATGCGGGATCGGGAATCCAGAATTTTGTGGCGTAGCGAAAGTTTGCGTTTTTCGAGCTGGCATACATTATGAAAAACTGTGCATCCCTGTCCTTTAGCAGAGAGAAGATCATGTCCCGTCATTATCTCAGGAGGTTATAAAATTTGGGGCGGATTGAATGGTGAGGGAATTTGCATTCCCAGAACGATTGCCAGCGCAATTTTTCCCCGGGCAGAGTGAGTATCGCCCGGACTTTCTTTCCACTTTCCACTGAATTCTTGCCCGGCATCAATCACCAAAAAATTGATAAATCGCTTCAGTGGCTTGGAGTGATAAGGGCCGGTAGCTTAGCCAGGCAGAGCACGGGACTCTTAATCCCGGTGTCGGGGGTTCAAATCCCCTCCGGCCCGTCTTAAAATTGTTTGGGGAGTATGCCAAGGTGATTTGTCCATTCTAAGAATTCTATGAGTCTGGCTTCGAGGTTAGATGTAATATGGGATGTTGAAATTCGGGAAGACATAATAAGATTATGGAATTTTTAAAAAATGAGATTATCTTTCGGAGAGTTGTCCACCTAAATAATAAATGTTTCTTTACCAGATTTCTACAGACTCCGCTCAAAAGTATGTTATATGGTGTGACGCCGGTGAGAATAACTTAGATGATTGGGTGAAAGATTATGCAGAAAAATACCTCTGACATAGATACTTTTAAAACATCAAAAAATCCATAAGTGGTAATATGGGATTAAACAATAGGAGAGTACCAATAATCTTGCTTATCTTTTCTTCCATGATAACAGGTGCGGGTTACTGGATGGCAATACATCCTATTAAAATTTCAATCAGCACAGTCACACTTGGGCTTCATATTTTTGCGATTGGTGTGTTACTTTTTGCTCTTTCTATAGTCGTTATTGTTAATGAGATGTTCATAAAAAAGGTGATTGAAAGAAGGGTTCCAAAAAACGATAGAAACCAGTATATGGCAAGCTACATTGCGGGAGTGTATGGTGGTTTAACTGTTTATGCAATCAATTTTGTTTTATCGTCTAAATCTTTCAGTGGGGCATTGTGGGCAGGTATCGGGTTTTTCTTTCTGTTTGTTGTTATGGGCTTGTTTGGATTGACTGCACTTGCTTTTACTTTAGAAAAATAGTGGTACCACCTCATTCCGATTGAACTAGAACATTTTTTCTAAAAAACCTCTCAAAAAGTTTGTTTTTTGTGTTGCAAAGGCGAAATTTGGTTAGGGCTGAACAAAGACAGTATATTCAAGAATTGTCCAGTAATCATCGCGCTCAGGGTCGAAAGGATGCTTAAGTCCACTTTTATTCTCTGCCCATATCACCACTGTATAGAAACCAGGACCTTTAATCGGTCTTATTTTAAAGGAGATATCGAACTTTTGGCCAGCTAAGGTCCATTTTAAAGGTCTCCACGTCTCGATATCCTCGTAATAGGCTCGTCCTGGGACTACACCAGCAATAGGGTCCCCTATGTCATAACTGTGCCTCTTATTGAATTCTTCTCTGGGTGGTGGATGGTAATATATCATGACTCCCTCAAACTTTACATCCTGGTTTAACTTCCCAGAAGCTGAAAACACCATATTGTCTACTTTGGGGACTTTAGTCCATTCTACATATTTTTTTGTCATGTGCAGAACCAGTACCATTCTATTCGAGTCCCAAGCAACACCAATATCGATGTAATTGTTGCTGGGATCTAAGAGAGAATCCCTATGCCCCCAGTTGGACAGCGCATCATCATAAATCATACTTTTAACGCTTTTTAAAGCGTAGTCAGCCACATCAGTTTGATCCAAAAGCCCTCCAACAATTCTATATTCGCCACAATTTTCTTCCATTGCATACAGTCCTCCTTTCTTGGTGTAATAGTAGAATGGAGGGTATCCTTCGGGATCATAATGGCCAAAATAATTTCGTTTAATCATATCCTCTGCCCTAAATTGGGCAATCCCAGTAGATATTAGTTCGACAGCCGGTAAACCTCTTTTCACTCTCTCTTTATTAAGGTATTCAAGAACTGCGTGGATGGTCTCATTTGTTATCTCCTCTCTTGATGGCGTTCTGATAACCTCTTGTAAAGTCTGATTTACACTTTTTTTGGCCTTACTTAACTCTTCTTTTACGTTCTCTACGACTTCGGTTTGTGTTGCATTGGGCAAAATTCTATCCAAGTCGTCTACCTTAATCGGCAAGTTGTTGCTATAATATCCTCCGATTCCCAACAGGGCAATGAACATGAGTAATAGCAATATCCTTAATTTTCCTGATTTTCTTTTGGGTTTTTTGTATCCTAGCTTTATTTTTCTGGATTTACCTCTCTTTTTGACCGGACCTCTGCTCGTTTTACGACTCATGTCGGGTTCAAATCTAACAGGTATGTATTCGTCTTCCCTCTTCAGGTTACTTGGTGATGCTCTTCGAAACCATAAATCAATACCAGAGCAATTATGCTTTGGAGGTAACCTGCAATCCTCACAGAAAAGATTCCCACAGTACTTACATCTGAAAGGCAATGCAGTTTCTTTGCCACAGTGATGACACTTTGTCATGTCTTAGATCGAATCTATTTTGCTAAACATAACATTTTCGATATTCAGAAATTATATTCTAACAAAAGCGCGTTGATGTGGATGACCCTCATATTTGCACATCGCTGTTTATACCATTACTATAATCTTTAAATTGAAAAGGTTTTTAAAAATTATATACAAATGAGTTCCGCGGGGGAGAAACGATGTCTAATAATATGGGCGAAGTAAACGATATTTACGACCTGATTACAAAAATTATCAATCCTAAATTAAACAATGTTATTGGATTGCTGTATGGTTATGGGGGGATGAAAAAGGGGACGTATAAGATAGACTATGCGACAGCGAAACAGTTTACACCCGAATCGCGACTTGCAAAAGAAATTGAAGAATGGCGAGAGGAGATATATAGAAAATATGATGGCAAAGATCTAAAATCGCTGAGATATGACTTAATAGGGGATTATTGGAGATTCTTTAGACATGTATGTGGAGAACTTCAGAAACTCGATAGTAAGTTGGCTAAGATTGTTTTTGATACTATGTTTGAGTTGGGTGGAATAATCGAGATGTGGTTGGATAAGAATAAAGAGTTTTTTTCAGTTTATAATTTACTTACTGAGAAAAATAAGGAATTGAGCGACCTTCAAGAACGCATAACATCTTTAGAAGACAAAATCAAAGAAAAAGAAGTCTTAATCGGTGAAATAGAATCTGAATACAAGGGGCATAGCCAAAGCATGTTCAAAAAGGGACTGGCACTGGGATTCATTTCAGGAATTGCAGTCATGGGCGCTCTTGTGTATCTGCTATTCCTTTGACATGGCTTTTCCCGTTTCATAACATCAAATTGTATGAGGATGTAATCGAGAGACTGATCGAATCGCGAAGAGCAATAAGTGAAGAGTGGGAGAATTGGAGAGGCGAGTTATCTACAGTTGGAGGGGGTTATTCGTTTCATTGAACAGTAGCTTAAGTGCAAAAATATCGGAGACTCCTTAAAAGCCTGTGAGTAAAGTAAAAGGGATTGGATAGGAATTACGGGTCCAATACTGCCGGATTTATCTTATGTGGGTCTGAACAGCCTGGGATCCTTCAGGATTTCGGCTACATCTTTTCTCTCTTTCTCGTCCATTTTCATCACCTCTCGGTTGTTGTGAGTCTTAGTGACACAATGACATATAAACCTTTCCATTTTTACTGCAACTTTAACAGTGCTATGCCAGGACATCGCAGGCTTTGAACTAAAAAATTTATGCACTTCTGCAGGCATGGTCATGATGCATGTCCTCGACACATCTGCAATAATACTCCGGAAGGCGATCTATGATGATATGGTAACAGTCCCGGAGGTTGTTAACGAAATCAGGGATGAGAACTCCAAGCTCTATTTTGAGATTAAGAATATCCGAGTTGAGGATGCGAGGGAAGAATTCATCTCCGAGGTGAAAAAAGCGGCACAAAAAACCGGGGACATTTACAAGCTCAGCGAGACAGATATACGGGTTCTGGCGAAGGCTCTGGAATATAATGCGACAGTTGTTAGCGATGATTATGCTGTTCAGAATGTGGCGAAAAAGCTCGGTTTGAAACTGGAAAAAATTCTGCAAAAGGGCATTGAAAAAGAATTTAAATGGATTCGTGTATGTAAGGGTTGTGGCAGGAGAACTGAGAAAGAGGTATGTGAGATTTGCGGAAGCGAAACCAGGCTTAAAAAGGTGGTGAAAGGATGAGCAAAATTGAGGAACTTGTTGAAAGAGCAAAGCAGCTCAAGGAGAAGGGTCTGACCACTGGCGAGATTGCTGATGAATTGAATATATCCCGTGATACCGCAATCTGGCTTTTAACCAGTTCAAGAACGGAAAGACCTCCATCTGATATTTATGTTGAGCTGAAAAGCATTAATGGTTCATCATTCAGGCTCAGAGAGATGGCGAGGATACTTGCCGATATGGTTCTTGATGCTGGAGATGCAGACGTCATTGTTGGCGTTGCAACTTCCGGCATTCCGGTAGCGACGATGGTCGCTGAGGAGATTGGCTGTGAGCTTTCGATATACTATCCAAAGAAACTCAAATGGGATGGCGAGGAAAGCCATGCGAGGGGAACGTTCAGCGAGAACTTTGCAAACGTTTCTGGAAAGGCGTGTGTGATTGTTGATGACATCATCACCACAGGAAAAACAATTCACGAGGTGGCCGAGAGCATAAGGAAAAGGGGCGGAAACGTCCTCGCAGCAGCGGTGATAGTAGATAAGAGGAGTCACGATGATGTGGAGGGTATCCCAGTTCTGAGCGTTCTCAAGGTATTCAGAATATGAATGTTAGAATACTCATTCCGGCCCTGAATGAGGAGGAGACAATCGGAGATGTGATAGAGGGATTCAAAAGGCAGGGCTTTGAGAGGATCACGGTTATAGATGGAAACAGCACTGACAGAACGAGAGACATAGCGAAGGAGAAAGGGGCAGAGGTAATTGTTCAGAGCGGGAAGGGCAAGGGACAGGCAGTGAGGGAGGCTTTTGAGATTCTTGATGATGATGTTATCGTGATGATTGATGCCGACAGCACGTACATGCCCGAAGATGTTCAAAAGCTGCTCGAACCGATTGAAAAGGGGGTAGCTGACCATGTTGTGGGAAACCGGCTTCTGAACTTCGAAGAAGGAGCTTTCAGAAGGTTAAATCTTCTCGGAAACAGGATAATCAATCTGATTTTCAGGATTCTATATGGGGTGAACCTTCAGGACATACTTTCAGGCTATCGTGCCATGACGAAAGAGGTCTACAAAAATGTAAACCTCGAGAAGATGGGATTTGAGGTTGAGACTGAACTGACGGTCGAGACGATAGCAAACGGCTTCAGGATCATGGAGGTTCCGATTTACTACAGGAAGAGGAGGGGGAAAACCAAACTGAAACCGTTCAGCGACGGTTACAGGATAGTGTATACGATATACAATCTTCTTGGGCGGTACAGTCCGGGGAGGTACTTTTATCTTATTGGACTCGTTTTTCTCCTTCTGGGATTTGCTGGCGGAATTTACGTTGTTTACGACTGGTTCAGGAACGTTTCTCACTTCCTGCTCGTCAATCTCGTATCAATGCTTGTGGTGAGCGGGATTCTGATAATTGCCGTTGGCTTTCTGAGCGATTCAATGATGAGGGTCAACATTCAGATCAAAAGAGAGATGAGAGAAATCCGGAGGAGGCTTGAAGAACTTGAAAGTAAAGGAGATTGAGGATCTGTTTTACCGGGATCTGCACGAGCTTGGAAAAATGGCGGATCAGATTAACGGAAGGATCGCCACCTTTTCGGTTAACAAGCACATAAATTACTCCAACGTGTGCGTTTCCAGATGCCCGATATGTGCGTATTACAGGTCTGACGGGTTTTTGTTGAGGCCTGAGGAGGTTGTGGATGAGGCTTTGAGAGCATACAGGCTTGGTGCGAGAGAGCTGCATATCGTTGGCAGCCACAATCCTGACGTCAATGTTGAGTACTTTGAAAGGATTTTCAGGGAAATAAGGGAAAAAACAGACGGAAATGTGGTTATAAAGGCTCTTACCGCAACGGAGGTGAGCTATTATGCCAGAAAGGAGAAAATGAGCATCAGAGAATATCTCTCCAGGCTGAAGGATGCGGGACTCGACATGCTTCCGGGTGGTGGAGCAGAGATACTTGCCGACCGGATAAGGAAAAGAATAGCCCCGAATAAAGCGAACTCAAAGGAGTGGCTGAGGGTTATGGAGGTCGCCCACAATGCTGGAGTCAGAAGCAATGCGACGATGCTCTTCGGTCATATTGAGAGTTACAGGGACAGGGCAATCCATCTGTACAGGCTTAGAAGGCTGCAGGAAAAAACAGGGGGTTTTGTTTCCTTTATTCCTTTAGTATTTCATCCAGCAAACACCTCGTTTGACGGTCTTCACAAAGTCTCTCCTCAGGAGATTTTGAAGACCATAGCGGTATCGAGAATCGCACTTTCTAACTTCAAGGGGATTAAGGCTTACTGGGTGATGATCGGAGAAAAGCTCGCTCAGGTCGCTCTCAACTACGGTGCAAATGACGTTGATGGAACGGTCATGGGCGAGAGAATCGCACATTCTGCCGGAGCGAAAACGCCTCTGGAGCTTGCAAAGGAGAAGCTTGTTGACCTGATCAGAGACGCAGGAAAAATTCCCGCAGAGAGGGATGCGTTTTTCAACGTTCTGGGGGTTCACTCATGAGGGTTGGTAAATTTGGGCTTGTCAATAACTTTCTGCCTTACTATCATCTTGAAAAAGAGCAGAAGTATGAGTTTGTTGAGGAGCACCCAAAAAAACTCGCAGAAATGCTTCTGGAAGGTAAAATCGACTATGCTCCGGTACCGAGCTTTTTCTATTTGAAGAACAGCGAGAGGTTGAGGAAATACTCTTTCTGCGTTGGGAGTGATGGGGAGGTTTACAGCGTTGTTGTTGTCTCCAGGAAAAAGAGGCTTGATGACTCGCCAATTGCCGTTACTTCAAAATCCATGACTTCTGTCAGCATGCTTGAAATTATACGAAGGCAAAAGGGTTTGATAAACCGTCTTGTGCCTCACAGCGGGAATTTCTTCGAGATGCTGAAGGATTTCGATCACGCTCTTGTTATTGGTGATGAGGCGATAACTGCAAGGATGGTGTTCAGGGTCGTCATGGATGTGGGGGAGGAATGGAAGGATCTCACAGGGTTGCCTGCTGTATTCGGAATTTCTGCTTCGCTGATGAGCGCTGATGCCTCACATGTGGACTCGGACATATTGAGGTCATATCAGAAGGGGCTGAAAAACATCGACGAAATTGCCGAGATAGCAAGCCTGAAATACAGGATGCCCGTTGAATTTCTGAGGACTTATTTCAAAGCGCTCGTTCACAGGATGGGCAGAAAGGAAGAAAAGAGCCTCAGGGTTTTTGGTGAGCTGAGTCATGAATGCGGATTACTTTGAAAAGAATATCGCTGGCGAGGATCTGAGCTTTGAGGAAGCTCTGGAGCTTTTTGAATTGCCGCTGTATGAGCTGGGATACATAGCCGACAGAATCCGGGCGAGGAAATGCGGAAACGAGGTTGGATTCGTTGTCGACAGAAATATCAATTACACTAACGTCTGCGTTTCGAAATGCAAGTTCTGTGCTTTTTATGCCAGAGATGGGCGCGATTCATATCTGCTGAGCCATGAGGAAATTCTGGCAAGGATTGAGGAGGCTGTGGATCACGGAGCCACTCAGATAATGCTACAGGGGGGGATTAATCCCGAACTTGGCATTGAGTGGTTCGAGGGGCTTTTCAGGAAAATTAAGAGCAAATTCGATGTGGACATCCACAGCCTGTCACCTCCTGAGATCGTTTATCTTTCCAGGATGGAGAGGATCAGCATTAAGGAGGTAATATCGAGGCTCAGAGAAGCGGGTCTGGATTCCATTCCGGGCGGTGGAGCAGAGATACTTTCTGATGAGGTCAGGCTGGAAATAAGCAGCAAGGGTACTGTGGATGACTGGCTGAGAGTCATGAAAACGGCACATGAGATCGGGATGAAAACAACAGCCACAATGATGTTCGGGCATATTGAAAACGAGAGACACATCATTGAGCATCTTTTCAGAATCAGGGATTTGCAGAAGGAAACCGGTGGTTTTACTGCTTTCATCCCCTGGAGCTTTCAGCCTGGAAATACTGAGCTTTACGGAAGGATAAGAAAACCTGCACCCCCTCTGAGATACCTGCAGATACTTGCGGTTTCGAGAATAGTGCTTCATAACATCCGGAACATCCAGGTTTCCTGGTTAACGCAGGGAATGGATGTCGCAACCCTCGCGCTCAGCTTCGGTGCCAACGACTTTGGTGGTGTGATGCTGGAGGAAAACGTTGTCAGAGCTACCGGAAAGCCATTCCGACCTGCGAGAGTTGATGAAATTGTCGCGAGGATAAAATCTGCCGGGAGGGTCCCGTACAGAAGGGACACGTATTACAACGTCCTGGAGTATTATTGACTGGCTCTGCCCAGCGCGGAGATTATTCTCTCCGAATACCTTGAGGTCAGTGAACCAAGTATCGACGTTATCAGGACCGTTACTGTTATTGCGGAGGAGATCAGCACATCTCCGAATGCGAAAGCCATGAATATTGAAAATTCACCCCTTGCAATTGTATTGAGTCCAATTTCAAGTCCCGACTTCCAGGATTTCTCTGTTCTCAATCCGGTTAGGAGTCCGGAGACAACTTTTCCTGAAATAGCAACTATGGCGAGAACAATTCCAAGAGCGAGTCCACCCATATCGAACTTCGTTGAAACTCCGAAAAAGAAGAAGAACAGGATCAGAAAAACATCTTTGAATGGTATGACCATCTCCTCCACGCTTTTGACCTGTGAAAACATCAGTCCAATGAGTATGGCGGCGAATGCGTAGGGTATCTGGAAAAGCTCTTCAATTGCCAGACCGAGGAGACCGGCAGAAAAGACAAGGAGGAGAGGAGCCTCATCATCTCTTTCCATAACTCTGTCGAGGTACTTGGGCGCGGTGTTTGAGAGGATCAGCACCAGGACTGTGAATAAAGTCAGCTTGGCAAAAAAGTATAGCAGGTCAGAAAAACCTACGCTGTTCAGGACGATCAGGATTGCAATGACTATATCCTCAAAAACCATCATCCAGACAACGATTTCGGCTTCTTTGAGGATGAGCTTCCTGTTCTCGATGAGTGATTGAAGAACGATGGCGGAGCTTGAAATGTACAGTGAGGATGCTATGATGAATGCTCTGGACAGCTCAAATCCGGTGGCAAATAGCAGAATAAAGACAAGTGCAAAGTTTATGAGCAGGTCATAAAAGCCTGAAGCGAATATTGTTTTTCTCTTGGCTCCCACTTCTCTTGGGTTTATGTGCAGGCCTATGTAGAAAAGCAGGAAAACGACACCGAATTCGGCTATCTTTTTTGAGACCTCGTCAGCCTGCAGTATCCCAAACCCGGAGCTTCCCAGAGCAAGTCCCGCGATAATGTAGACTGGGATTGCCGGAAAAGATAGCTTCCTTGCAATTATCGCAAAAATCAGGCAGACCAGCCCGGCAATTGCGATCTCCATTCAGGCACCCAGTATCTCCTTTTCAAACCTTTCAATCTGGTCTTTGTTTCCAATAACCACTATCTGATCATCTTCCTCGAATATCAGATGTGGGGGCGGACTGATTATGGTATTGCCTTTTCTCGATACTGCTATGACGTTTACCCCTGTTCTTTTTCTTATTGCAAGCTCTTCAATTGTTTTACCCGCCATGCTCCTGCCGACCGTGTAGGTGTGTAGTGCAAGTGTCAGATCCGGTATTCCCATGAAATCCACCTCTATGCTCTCCTTCTCTTTCTCAACTGGAGCGCCGCTGAGGATTGTGGCAAGTCTCTTTGACTCGTTTTCGCTCATTTCAATAGAACATGGTTTCTCACAGCCTTTCTCCTGTATGTACAGCTGGACTCTTCGGTTGAGTAGGAATACCACTGCTATCTTATCCCCTTTTGACGTTTCAAGTTCATATTTTGTTCCTATGCCTTCCATACCTGTGAGACGGACCATATATCCACTTTACTTGGAAAGATAAAACGCTTTCGACACTCTTTTAAGCATTGGGGGCCTGATAGATACGATGGACATTGAGGGGCTCATTCTGGATGTTGATGGTGTTATATCCCGGGGTAGAAAGCCCATAGAAAGGGCCATTGAGGGTTACAGGCTTTTGAGGGATGCGGGGATAAAAACAGTCTTTGTTTCCAACAATTCTGCAAGAAGCAGAAGGATGATGGTTGAGAAGTTTTCAGGCTATGGGATGGATGTGGATGAGGCCGAGATAATTGTTGCAACGCACGCGACTGCGGTTTTCATAAGAGAACGTGATGGAAAATCGAGGGTGTATACAACCGGAGAGCATGGACTTGTGGAGGAGCTGGAAAATGAAGGACATGAGGTTGTAGAGGGTCTCGATGCAGATTATCTTGTTGCGGCATCGAACAGAAACATAAACTTCGAGATTTTCACGAAGGCTCTGAGACTTGCTTTGAATGACGAAGTGAAGTACGTGGCGGTAAACCCTGACAGGATATTTCCGGGTGAAGACGGGCCTGTTCCCGGAACAGGCCTTGTTATTGGAGCAGTTTACTGGATGACCGGAAGGGAGCCGGATGCAGTGGTTGGAAAACCGTCCAGGGTAATCGTGGAGCAGGCGGTGCAGATGCTTGGTGTTGAGAGAGACAGGATAGCCATAGTCGGGGATCAGATTGAGATAGATGTCCTTGCAGGGAAAAATTCAGGGTTAAAGACGGTTCTGGTACTTTCAGGGGTTACAACCAGAGATAATTACGAAAAAAAGGTAAATGAGGCTGGACTAACTCCGGATTTTGTTTTTGGAGATCTCTATGACTTTGCTCAGAGGGTGATTTCCCGGAAGTAATCGGTCTCGTAGCTCTCGATTTCTCCTAAATCTGAAAGCTCTGCAAGCTCAGGGTCGATGGGTATCTCTGCAAGAACCTCCAGCCCGTATTTTTCCGCAAGCTTCCTTGCCCTGTGCTTTCCGAATATATGAGATATTACCCCACAATGGGGGCATTTGAAGTAGCTCATGTTTTCCACAAGCCCCGTGACCCTCGTGTTCATCATTTTTGCCATGTTAAGGGCCTTTTCGACAATGATGGATGTAAGCTCTGTTGGTGAGGCAACCATTACAACCCCATCGAGGTTTGCTGTCTGCATCAGTGTGAGTGGAGCATCACCGGTTCCGGGAGGCAGGTCGAAAAGAAGGTAGTCTACTCCCTCCCAGTTTGTTTTCCCGATCAGATCCTTTATCACGCCTGCAATCATCGGCCCCCTCCAGATGACTGGTGTATCCTTTTCTGGCAGTAAAAACTGTATTGAGAGCACCTTTATTCCGTATTTTCTTGTAATGGCCGGTTCAATGCCCTTTTCAGTAAATCCAATGCTTGCATCATCAAGTCCAAACAGCTTGGGGATGCTCGGCCCGAGAAAGTCAGCGTCGAGAATTGCAACTTTTTTGCCTTTTCTGGCGAGGTGGATTGCGAGCAAAGCTGTTACGGTTGATTTTCCTACGCCACCTTTTCCGCTCATTACTGCTATCTTCCTGCCTATGCCTGCGAGCCTTTCCTGAATTTCCTGATCACTAACTGTCTGATGCATCTGAATCACCTTTCTGAATAATAATTCAAATGTTTAAAAAGTGTCGGGGGTTGCAGAGTCAGGCGAATTTCCGCAGTTTACGGACTGGGATACCAGTCCATGCTCCGCATTTCGATTTCCCTTTTCTTTCTCTCCATAAATTTCTGGACGGTGAAGTGCTGGGAACCTTCAACGAGCATCATAATTGCCTCTCTTGCTGCGGCAACGTTCTCCATCGGGCCTATTATGGAGACGTATTTATCGTACACAGAGACCCTCACATTCAGCGTTTCTTCTATCATTCTCCTGATTTTACCTTCCTTGCCGATAATCCTCCCCTTTATCCTCTCCAGCGCCTTTGGAGAGACGTACTGGCTCAAATCAATGCTCTCAAAAAGTGTGAAGTCATCATCAAGCAGTTTCATTGCAGTATCCGGATTGAACCCTCTCGCAATTGCATTAACAACGTCTTTTGCTTTCAGAAATCCAACTGCATCCTCACCCCTTGTTATTTTTACAATCCCGTTTCTGCCGTCTATGCTGATCTTGCAGCCTGTCTCCTCTTCAAGTCTTTTCTTCACTTCTCCCTCCTTGCCGATTATAACACCGACCCTATCCGATGGAATCTTGATTTCAATCGTTTCCATTTCAATCACCCTTAACTGATGAAATCAGTTCTTCAAAACTTTCCTTAATACCATATCTTGAGAAGAACCTTATAAGGTTTCTCAGGTCTCTCTCCAGATATGAATTCGCGAGAGGGTGGTCTGTTAACACCGCCTGCCCCATATCGATGAAATACGGGTCGTTATCTTTAAGCACAATGTTGTACTCGCTAAGATCAGCATGAACAAGTTCGGCTTTCCTGTACAGTCTGGTAAGGTGTTCTTTTATTCTGGAATAGAGTTCTTCAACATCTGTAACTTCTGACAGATCTCTTTTCAGCTCAAAAATGGTGGGGTACGGCCTCTCATCTTCTCCCAGAAACTCCATAAGCACAACATTTTTCAAATACGTGTATGGTTCTGGAACATTAACTCCCGCATTGAATGCTCTCTCAAGATTTCTGAATTCCTTCTCAACCCATGTGAAAATAAGCTCTTTTTTTGAAACTCTCCTCATGTCGAATCTTCTGTCTCCGAACAGGTATTCGTCCATTTTGAAAAACTCTGAAGTCTCGATTCTGTAAATCTTGACAGCAAGGGGTTTGAACTCTCCGTTGATGCTTCCGTCGGCGTAGAAGACATTTGCCTCCTTTCCCGTGCTCACAACTCCTCCCAGAGCCTGGATGTAGCCTTTAGCCGAGAGCTTGTAAAGTGTTTTCAGTGTCCTTTCATCAAATACTTCTGCAAAAATCTTTCTTGCTTCACTGTCTTTCTCCTTTATCCTTAACTGATCCAGAAGCTTTTCTATTCTTTTTATGTCTTTCATCTCAGAATTTCAGGTATCCTCTGCTCTCCAGCCACTCGACCTGTGGATTGGTGTATCTCCAGATCACATCTGCCCTTTCATCCTGGAACTGCCATGGCACTATTATAACGACATCTCCCTCTCTGATCCAGATTCTCTTTCTCATCTTTCCCGGGATCCTTGCGAGTCTTTCCTTTCCGTCCTCGCACCTCACCTTAATGTGTCCGGCTCCAAGCATGTTTGTAACGACCCCGAACATTTCTCTCTTATTTTTATCCGGAAGCTTAACCCTGATTACTTCTTCACCTTCACTCAAGTCACCACCCCATTTCTTTCAGTTTTTTTCTTGCCCCATCGAGAATCATATTCAGATATCTCGCAGCATTAATTTTCACATCAAGAGGATGTATTTCACCCTTTGAATAATCTTCGGCAAGTTCATTAAAGTTTTCGTATTCTAAATCACCACCAAATTTCTCATCTCTTTCGATAACCACTCTTTCAAACCTTGGAAATACATGATATCTCATGATGTCCATTACTGGATTGTCCTTCACCTGTCTTTCAGGACAGTATGCCTTTTTCAGCTTTCTCACGACCGTCTGCTCGTCATCTCTCACCGAAATATAGTTGCCCTTCGAGGAACTCATCTTTTCTCCATCAAGCCCCACCAGTATGGGCGTGTGCATGCAAACCGGCACATCATAGCCGAGCTTTGGCAGGTTCTCCCTTGCAAGCATGTGAATCTTTCTCTGATCCATACCTCCAACAGCAACCTTAACGCCCAAATGCGCAATATCGAGAGCCTGCATCAGTGGATAAACCATCTGGGAGACCATGGGGTCCTCCTTTCTTCTGCTGACCTCGTCCATGCTTCTCCTTGCCCTGTTTATCGTTGTAATCCTTGCCATCTTCAGGACGTCGAGCATGTAGTCCTGCTCAAGCTGGTATTCGCTTCCAAGCACGAATCTCGCCTTGCTCTCATCCAGTCCGAGTGCTATGAATGCTGCCCTGTTGTATTCTGCCACCTTTTTTATCTCATCAAAATCTCCCTTCTCGTTGAGGTAAGCGTGAACATCTGCAAGAAGAACTGTGATTTCAAAACCTATTTCCTGCAGATCCATGAGCTTGTTCACGGTCATCATGTGTCCCAGGTGGATTTCCCCGCTCGGCTCGTAGCCGACGTATGCTGTGAGTTTGTCCCCGCTTTCCAGCAGACTCCTGAGTTCGTCGAGAGTTACAACCTCCTCTATGTTTCTTGTTGCTATGCTGAGCCTGTCTTCAATATCCATGTAGTAATGAAATAAGAGACTATTTTTAAGGTTAATCTTTTGGAAGTTGCTGAAGTGTTTATCTTACCAAATTAATAAAAAATTTCAATTATTTGTCTTCGATACCTCTCTCAGTAACCCTGAATATCGCCTCCGATTCAGGCAGGTGGGGTGAGTCAATCAGTCTTGCAACTCTAAGCTCGCCTTTGCTCTTTCTCAGATATATCCTGAATGTTGCTGTGTGGGCAACAATGTGTCCGCCAACGGGTTTTGTGGGATCTCCGAAGAACTGGTCTGGCTTTGCCATAACCTGATTGGTAACAACGATTGCTGCATTGAAGACCTCGCCGAATCTCAGGAGATCGTGCAGATGCTTGTTCAGTTTCTGCTGTCTGTCTGCAAGCGTCCCTCTTCCAACGTATTCCGCTCTAAAGTGGGCTGTTAGGGAATCAACGATGAGCAGCCTTACGTTTATTCCGTCCTTTTTGAGCTTGTTGGCCAGCTCCTTGGCATTATCTACCAGAAGCATCTGGTGGTTTGAGTTGTAGGCCTGGGCGACGTAAATGTTCTTCAGGGCCTTATCGGGATCAAGACCTTTTGCTTCAGCCATCTGGATGATCCTCTCCGGCCTGAACGTCCCTTCCGTGTCTATAACCACCACCGCTCCATTGAGTCCTCCCTGTTCTCGAGGCAGCTGAACATTTACGGCAAGCTGATGGCATATCTGTGTTTTACCACTGCCAAACTCTCCAAAAAGTTCAGTTATGGCCTGAGTTTCAACTCCTCCTCCAAGCAGGTCGTTAAGGGAATTGCTACCAGTGGTTATCTTACCAACCTTCTTTCTTCTCTCGTAAACAACATCTCCTGTCTCAAAACCACCGACATTCGCAAGCTTTCTTGCTGCAGAGATTATCTTCATTGCAGTGCTTTCTCCAATTTCGGCAGCGGCACTGAGTTCGGAGGGTGATGCAACGGCTATCGCCTCTATAGAATAGTAGCCAGCATCTCTCAGCTTTTCAGCCGTTGCGGGGCCAACAAATGGAAGATCTTCAATGTCAAGTACTGTCTTTTCTTCATCCGCATTTTTAGAGGACTGGTTCGTCTGCTCTTTCTTCTCGCTTTCCTTATTAACTTCCTTCTTCTTTGCCATCGAACATGGTTTGAAAAGTGAATATATAAGTGCTTTCTCCGCTCCAAATGTAAAAGGAATATTTTATGTTATTATTTTTAGTCAAGTTCAAAAACTTTTAAGATATCTATCATGTGGGACTCTTTCACCACGTTTAGCACGAGCATCGTGTAGGTTTTTTCCACAAATTCGAGCTTTCCAATTTCCTTTACAAACTCGTTCAGGCTTTCTCTGTCCTTAAACTTCGATACGGCTATCACGTCATATTCTCCAGTAACATCGTAAACGGCCGTAACATTCGGCATTTCAGCAAGGAACTTTTCCACGTCTATAACCTTCCCGCCTTTGGCCGTTATGCCTATGACGGCCGTCAAATCATAACCGAGTCTGGAATAGTTTATTACGGGAATGAATTTCTCAATTATTCCGAGCTTTCTGAGCTTGTTTATTCTGTTGTGGACTGTTGCCTCAGTTACCCCCAGTTTTTCCCCAATTTCTCTGAGGCTTTTTCTTGCGTCATCCTGAAGTTCCGAAAGAATCTTTAAATCCATAGCGTCAATCTTTTCCATTGTAAAGCTTAATTCAGGATTATTTAAAAAATTTTTCAAAAATCGTGTATGTCAGAGCTGACGCAATCAATCCGGGAACAACGGGATATATCCAGTAAACTCTGTAATACACGAAATACCAGACGACCGATGCAACCAGTGCGACAATCATCGAGGCGAAGATACTGTACCTTGATGGCTTTGCGTACAGCATTGCGAGCAGAGGCACCAGGAATACTGATGTGATCACGGAGAAGCTCACGCCAACGATGCCCACGATTATCTCTGGAGGTTTCAGAGCTATGTAGAGTGGTACCAGGGCGAGAGCGAAGACCATTGCTCTCGTCAGGGCTATATTCTCCCTGTTGAGAATGTCTTTGGTGAGAGAGGTTGCCATCATGTGGAGCAGTGAATTCACGGTTGACATCGCTGCGGCGATTATTGCTGTTAACAGCAGTGCATTGATACCTTCGGGCAGAACCTTCATTGCTATGACTGGAACAACGAGATCAGAGTCTTTCAGATACTTGACCGGATCATCGAACTGGGGTATTATGAGCCAGCCCAGCGGTCCTATTGAGAATACGCATATTGCAAAAACACCGATTATCAGAGGTGTGAGCAGAGCCCCTTTTTTCAGAACATCCTCGTTTTTGGCGGCAACAAACCTGATCACGAGCTGCGGGGATGAAAGCTGGGCGATGCTGATTGCAAAGGTAAGACTCAGGATAAACGGGATGACCATTCCTGCCTTCATTATCGGCGGGGGAGCAAGCTTCCCCACCTCGAACAAAAGCTCTCCCTTACCTGCGAATATCTGTGTCTCGGCAAGTTTTTCTATCGCCTCAAAACCTCCGAGGAAGTAAATGATCGAGGCGAAAAGCACGATTCCACCTGCGAATGTGAGCAGCCCCTGAATGAGGTCCGTGTAAACAACCGCCCTGAAACCCCCGATTGATGTGTACAGCATGACTATCAGTGCGGTTATGATCAATCCCTGGGTGTACGGTATGTCCAGCATCACCTGCAGGAGATTTCCTGCCCCCTTGTATATTGAGACCATGTAGAATGAAAAGAAAACTATGATCACTGCTGATGACAGCATCTGCACCTCTTTCCCGAACCTGGAGCCAAATATCTCGGGTATGGTGAGTGATGATGTCTCTTCTGCGAGCTGCTTGAGCTTTGGGGCTACAAGCAACCAGGCAAGTATTGCGAATAAAATGTGGAAAAATGTGAGAAATGCGGACCACTGGAATCCGGCAACAAACCCAAAACCCCCTCCTCCGAGAAATGCGGACGTGCTGAAGTATGTGGCAAAAAAGGAAAAACTCACAAGAGTGACGCCCAGACCTTTTCCTGCAAGATAGTAGTCGAGCAACCCCCTGGACTTTCTGTACTCTGCAGCACCTATAATCAGCATTAAAATCAGATATGCAATAAATACAGCAGCTATAATCATGCTCACACCCTTCTGTATGCAATCACTGCACCGGCGACCATCATCAAAATGCTGATCGCATAAACTGCAGCTATAATCATATTCACCACCTCAACCTCTTATCAGCCTCTTGGCCTTACCCTCAAATCTCTCAAGCTGCCCGATGGGGACTGTTTTGATGGCGGGATGGATGCCTACGAATTCGGCAAGGTCTTTTGCTATCGCAGATTTAATCCGCTCATCCCCCTCAAAAACGATTTCGAGTTTGCCATTAATGGCGAAAATTTTGTAATTCACAACACCGTGTTCTGCAAGAATGTTCTCAACATCTGTGGGGTAAAACTTCACGCCCTTGTATATTATCATGTCGTCTGTTCTTCCCCTAATCCTCTTTATTTTGGTATGTTCAATTCCGCACTCGCATCCATCTCTGCTGATTATCGTGCTGACCTCCCCGCTTCTGTATCTTATCAGCGGCATACCTTCTCTGTTGAGGGCCGTGTACACGACCTCTCCCTCCTCACCCTCATCAAGGACCTCCCCGGTCTCGGGATCAATGACTTCTGCTACGTAGTTATCTTCCCAGATATGCAGGCCATCCCTTTCAGGACATTCAAATCCCACGGTTCCGACCCCACCCATTTCCGTCAGACCGGGAATATCGTAAGCTCTTGCGTCAAATGTCCTTTCTATCCGTCTTCTCATCTCTTCACTCCACGGCTCAGCTCCGAGAATGAGCTTCTCGACGTTCAGTTCCGCCACATCTATTCCCATTTCGTCAGCAACTTCCGCAATTCTCAGCGGATAGCTTGCGGTTCCGGCAAGAACAGTCGTTCCAAAATCCACCATGAACCTGATCTGATTTCTCGTGTTTCCGGGGCCGATAGGTATGACAAACGCATTTATCGCATCTGCTGCAAAATGGAATCCAAACCCTCCGTTCCAGAGTCCGAAAGCAGGAGTTATCTGGATAATGTCTCTTTCTGTTACTTCTGCCAGGAAGAACGCTCTCATCATCATTTCCTTCCACTGTTCCACGTCATGTCTCGTGTAGGGTATGATTACGGGCTGGCCCGTGGTTCCACCGGACATCTGAACTCTAACCACTCTATCTTTTGGGACACAGACTGCTTTGAGCGGGTAACTTTCTCTAAGCTCCTGTTTGGTTGTGAATGGCAGCCTTGATATATCCTCTATACTTTTTATTTTGTCGATGTCAATCCCTGACTCCTTGAATTTCCTCCTGTAAAGGGGTGAGTTCTCATAAACGTATCTGACAATCTTTCTGAACCTTCTGTTTCTGATCTCTTCAATTTCACCCCTTTTTCTGAAGATATCCTGCTTTGCCCTGTCATAAACGTCAGTCATTAAGAATAGGCTTATGCTTCAGTATATAAATCTTTCTCATTATTTGGGTTTAATCCCATGAAAAGGGATTATAGTGCTCTCATGTACTCAGGCCTTAATATTTCGGGATGCTCCATTGCGTGGTCTATGAGCTTCAGAATTCTGTCCCTGTCTTCTGGAAGGTTCGCTTTCAGCGGCAGGTAGTTTGAGGCGTGGTTTGCCCTGAAAACAGTGCTGTAGTCGAGGTCCTCGATAACCCATCTCAGTTCTTGGAGGATTTCGGTCTGATTAAGCGGTCTGAATTCTCCTTTCTTCAACCTCAGATGAAGCGGAGTATTTTCGACGATCATCAGCGTTAGAAACGCCGTGTACTGGGGTTTCATCCTGTTAAGGGCTTTTGCGGTGTTTTTAGCATGTTTGTAGCTCAGATCCTTCCCACCAAGTCCGGTGATTGCAGTAACGCTCAGGATCATTCCGGACTCGATAGCTTTTCTTCCGGCTTCGACCATTTTTTCTGAATCGACCCCTTTTCTGATCTCTTCCAGAATCTGATCATCTCCACTCTCAACCCCAAGATAAATCAGCTTCAGCCCCTCATGTGCAAGCTTTCCAAGCTCCTCTTCTGTTTTCTCAAGAATGTCCATCGGTGTGGCGTATGCAGATACTCTCTCGAGATCCGGGAAAAGTTTTCTGGCGTATCTCAGAATTTCCAGCAGGTCGTCAGTCTCCATACAGAGCGCATTGCCGTCAGCAAGAAATATTCTTCTCGTTTTGGGATAAATCTTTTTGAAGATCTCCATTTCTTTCTTGATCTCTTCAACAGACTTAATCCTGAATTTTTTCATTTTGTACATTCCGCAGAATGTGCATTTATTGTGGGAACAGCCGATGGTTGCCTGAATTATCAGGCTGTGTGCCTCACTGGGTGGCCTGAACAGCGGCATATCATATAATTCGAACATATCTTTCACCGGCTAATACCCCACTTCTTTGAGGAATTTTTCAAGGTCTTCCTTTTTCTCGAAATAAAGTGTTGCCTTTTTGTCACCCTCCACATGCACTGCGAGATTCTCGTAATCGGGATGGAAGGTGGCTGAAGCTTTTTTTATCCTTTTGCTCCCGCAGTAAATGTTTTCGTAGTCTGTGTAGCATGCTCTCGGCTTTCGGAGTATGAGTGCTGAGAAGAACAGCAGAGATAGCATGAGAGCCAGAGAGGGTATGTAGAACTCCTGCGTCAGTCCGTATTTTGTGTATCTGTACGCAATGAGCAGCAGGGCGAATGTAAAAAAGACTGCGATCGTTCGGAGATATCTTTTTCTCGCCAGAGCGTTTTTGTAAGGGCGGTATATCCAGATCAAGTTCCCTCCCTCCAGTCAGAGAGATATTTTGCCTGCTCTTCTGTCAGCTCATCGATTTTTATCCCCAGAGTTTCCAGCTTAATCCTTGCGACCTCCCTGTCGAGTTCTTCTGGCATCCTGTAAACTTTTTTCTCCAGCTTTTCAGCATTTTTGGCGATGTACTCTACAGCGAGAGCCTGATTTGCGAAACTCATGTCCATAACCTCGATGGGATGTCCGTCTCCGGATACCAGATTGACTAGCCTCCCGTCTGCAAGCAGGTAGAGTTTCTTATTGCCCAGGTTGTACTCCCGCAGGTTTGGCCTGAGTTCTCTTGCTTCATGGGCCATTTTTTCAAGCTCTTCAACATTTATTTCCACATTGAAATGTCCCGCATTTGCGAGAATTGCCCCATCTTTCATTGAAAGGAAGTGCTTTCTCGTGATGACGTCTCTGTTCCCTGTCGCGGTTATGAAGATGTCGCCAACAAGCGAAGCTTCATCCATCGTCATAACGTCGAAACCGTCCATAACGGCTTCAAGCGCTCTTATCTCGTCCACCTCGGTTATGATCACCTTGGCTCCCAGTCCCTTTGCTCTCATTGCTATCCCTCTTCCACACCATCCATATCCAGCCACAACAACTTTTTTCCCTGCGATCAGGGAATTTGTCGCTCTGAATATCCCGTCCCACGTGGACTGCCCGGTTCCATAGCGGTTGTCGAACAGATATTTTGTGTATGCATCATTCACGGCTATGACCGGAAAAAGGAGAACGCCGTCTTCTTCCATGGACCTGAGCCTGTTCACACCTGTCGTGGTTTCCTCGCTCGCTCCAAGAATTCTGTCGGCTATAACCTTTCTCTTTTCGTGGATCAGGTATATGAGGTCTGCTCCATCATCTATGATTATATCAGGTTCAAAGTCCAGAACTGCATTCAGGGCATTGTAGTATTCCTCTCTGCTCATGCCCCTTCTGGCAAAGCATGAAACTCTCTCCTCTTTTCTGAGTGCATCTGCAACATCATCCTGTGTTGTGAGAGGGTTACAGCCAGTGATCGCAACCTCAGCACCACCAGCAACAAGAGTTCTGACAAGAGCAGCAGTTTTGGCTTCAACATGAAGAGCCATACCTATTCTCAGCCCATCCAGTGGTTTCTCTTCTTCAAATCTTTTTCTGATTCTGGACAGAACTCTCATGTTCTTCTCTGCCCACTCTATCTTGCCCTTACCGTCCATGAATATGCTTTCGTGCCCGAATATATAACAGTTGCATGTCATGCTACGCTCGCTGCAACAATAACGAAAATATTATATCTTTCAGGAAATTTTTGTTATTCATGAATGGGGAAATTCCAGTAAAAAGGGCTGGAAGGTCGGGAAGGTGGAGGGCAATATCTGCTGCCGTCATTGCTTTTATCTTTCTTGCCACCTTCCTCGCCTCTTCGCTTGTCGTTATTGATCAGACTGAGGTGGGTGTCGTCAAAATTCTCGGAAAGGTTCAGGATGAGCCTTTGCAGCCCGGATTGCATGTTGTAACTCCTTTCATAACCGAGGTGGTGAGGATGCCCACCTATGAAAAAACCATGGAGATGGTGGGGGAGCAGCACATAAAGGCTCTGACATCTGAGGGCTTACCGGTTTATTTTGACATGGCGGTTCAGTATAAAATCGACCCTCTGAAAGCGCCGGAGGTTTACTCGACCCTGAAAAACTACGAGGTATGGATGGAGAGCAGGATAAGGGCTCATGCGAGGGACATCGTCGCTCAGTACAAGGCCGAAGATCTGTACACTGAAAAGAGGGAATTCATTCAGAGTGATTTTGAAAGAAGGCTGGATGACGAATTCAGACCCTACGGAATTCTGATAACAGCCGTGCTTATAAGAAACATCGATCTGCCTGAGAGCGTTGAGAAAGCCATACAGGCTAAAATTGAAGCCAAGCAGGAAGCCGAGAGGATGCAATTTGTCGTTCAGAAGGAAGAACTGGAGGCTGAGAGAAAGGAGGTTGAGGCTCAGGGGATTGCGAGGGCGAATCAAATTATAGGCGAATCTCTGAGAAACAACCCGGAGTACATCCAGTGGTATTATCTCCAGGTTCTTGACGATTTTGCAAAAGGTGATGCTTCTGTCATCGTTGTGCCGGTCCCGTCCTCAATGTACCCTGGTGTTGCCGGAAATGCAACAGCGAATATCCCGCTGATACTGCCATCCAGGTGAAATCTTTATTTTTTAAAATCTACCAAAAATAAAAATAAAAGAAAAATTACATGCTGAGAGCAAGCTTGATGTCCTCAGCCTTGACAGTCTTTCTGTTTGCGTGCTTTGCAATTTCGACTGCTTTCTTTGCAACCTGAAGTGCGTATTCCTCAAGGACCTCAGCCATCTTTTCTACTGCATCCTCGCTAACTCTCTCAGCACCAGCCTTTCTTATCAATCTGTCGATTGGGGCAAGTGGCAACTCAGCCATTTTATCACCTCAATTCTCTTTTCATGAATTGGAGGTATATAAATTTTATTCTGTTGTGATTTCATTTCAGTTTACTTCTATTGCCCGTTAAGTGAGTGTGCTAATTCCTGCACCGATTCAACTCTACAGATAAAATTACGGGAAGGTGTGTGTTCGTATGTGCTGGTCGAGGTTGTGTTGAGTATCCCGGAGTATGGTATGATGACATCCGTAACCTCTGGGTGAAGTACTGAGGGGAAACACTTCGTCAGTTAAAAATCCGGGGCATATTATATTACCGGGTTTTTTGATCATGAGTAAAGGAAAGAAATTTATTGGTCTTTTTCCATGAACAAACATATGGAATGCCTTGAAGCAATATTTTCCCGGAGGTCAGTCAGGAAATTTCTCAAAAAGGATGTTGATGATGAAACGGTCAGAAAGCTTCTTGAGGCTGGAAACGCAGCCCCCTCTGCGGGAAATTTACAGGCCAGAGATTTTGTGGTTGTGAGAGATGATGAGACCAAGCTTAAACTTGCGGTCGCTTCGCTGAGACAGATGTTCATAGCCCAGGCGCCTGTGGTAATTGTGGTTGTTGCGAACTACCCCCGGAGCATGAAGGTTTATGGTGAAAGGGGAAAAATCTATGCTGAACAGGATGCAGCAGCTGCAGTTCAGAACATCCTTCTTGCGGCACACTGCATGGGCCTTGCTTCGGTATGGGTTGGGGCGTATGACGATGAGGTGGTTTCAGAAATTCTCGGAATTCCCAGCTACGCAAGACCCGCGGCAATTCTGCCTGTGGGCTATCCTGCCGAGGCGCCGGAAGCAAGAAGAAGGTTTAATATAGACGAACTCACCCACTTGGAAAGATGGTGATAGCCCTACTTACGGACTTTGGTGATTACTATCCTGGAGTAATGAAAGGAGTAATAAGAAAAATCACACAGGATGAGGTTATCGATCTAACGCATTCCATCCATCCTCAAAATGTCATTGAAGGGGCTTTTTTGCTTCACTCTGCTTACGGATACTTTCCCGCAGGAACCATCTTCATCAGCGTTGTGGATCCGGGAGTCGGTGGTGACAGAGCCGCGATAGCCATCAAAACTGAAAACTACTGGTTTGTCTGTCCGGACAATGGCATTGCTTTTCCCTCTGCTGTTGAGGACGGGATAACGGAAATTTTCAGGATTAAAGAATCTGTGAGCCAGATTTCTGGCGCTCTTTCGGCCACCTTTCATGGCAGAGACATATTTGCTCTTGCGGGGGCGCTGATCAGAGAGGGCAGGATGGAACATCTTGAGAGGTTTAACGGGGAACTCGTAAGTCTTGACCTTTTCGATGCACGGGTTGAGGATGGTCTCATTGTGGGTAGGGTTGTGCATATTGACAGATTTGGGAACGCTGTGACAAACATAACGAGAGATCTGATTGAGGAGCATTCCATCTCGGGTTTCACATATATGGGTCATGAGATCCCTCTTGTCGAAAAATATGAGGACGTTGAGAGAGGAAAACCCCTCGCAATAATAGGGAGTTTCAACACCCTTGAACTCAGTTTGAGGGAGGATAATTTTTCAAGGCATTTCAACGTTGGCTTTGGAAATATCGAACTGGGGTGGAGATGATGGAGATTGGTGAAAGAACACTTTCCAAGCTGGTTGAGACGATAAACCGACACCTGCCTGAAAAAAGAAAGAGTCTGAAAGCACTGCTTGAAATGGATAGTCCCGAAATCCGGGGCAGGGATGGCATTGATTACTATATAGAAAGGGAGGAGCTGGAATTTATAGCCAGCTATGTGGATGAATTCGAGCAGGACAGATTTATGATCCCGATAATCCTCGAAATGGCAAGCATCGGAGGAGAGTATGTGATATATGTCAGGGACAGGAGACATGCTGAGTTCATTGAGAAAGCATTTGGATTTGACAGGTATGTTGACAACACCATGATGCTTTATTCGTACGAGATGCAGAGGATCAGGAAAAAGCTGAAAACCACGTCTCAGGTAATGTTCAGGCCGTAATATGTCTCTGGAGAGTTCCAAAAGAGTTTTATAGTATTGAGAAAGCTCAGAATTATGTACGATCCCCTGTCCATAATCTGGTTTCTGCTCTTTTTCTACCTGCTCTTTGCCCCCCAGATGAGACAGCAAATGCTTTTCAATACGAGAAGAAAGGTACTGCAAAAACTGGCCGAAAAAAGGGGGAGCAACGTTATAACTCTGATCCACAGGCAGGAGAGCGTTGGCTTCCTTGGTATACCCATTTACAGGTACATAGATATTGATGATTCTGAAAAGGTTCTTCGGGCAATACGAAGTACACCAAAGGACAAACCCATAGACCTTGTGATCCATACTCCTGGCGGGCTTGTTCTTGCTGCAACCCAGATAGCCAGGGCAATTCACGAGCATCCTGCCAAAACAACTGTCATAGTTCCGCATTATGCTATGAGTGGTGGAACCCTGATTGCTCTCGCTGCAGATGAGATCATCATGGATCCTCATGCAGTTCTTGGTCCGGTAGACCCGCAGTTGATGAACTATCCTGCCCCATCCATCCTGAAAGTTCTGGAAAAGAAGGACGTTAAGGATATCGATGATCAGACAGTAATAATGGCAGATATTGCGGAAAAGGCAATCAATCAGGTCAGGGATCTCGTTTTTTCGCTGCTTAAAGACAAAGTTGGAGAGAAAAAGGCTCAAGAGATAGCCAGAATTCTGACTGAGGGGAAATGGACACACGACTATCCGCTCACGTACCGTGTTGTTGAAGAATTTGGACTGAACGTCTCAACTGATGTACCGGAGGAGGTGTATGAGCTTATGGATCTGTACTCTCAGCCAATAATGCAGAGACACCCGGGTGTTGAATTCGTTCCCAGCCATGGGGATAGGGGGAAGGCGGGAAGGTGAGCGGCGTGGTCAGGGTAAAGTTTTTTGCAAATTTCAGGGAGACTGCTGGAACGAACGAGCTGGAAATTGAAGCTAAAACGCTTGGAGAGCTTTTAGAGAGTCTCAAACTCAGGTATCCCGAAATGGAAAAGCTCTACAGTTATGCCATAATCATGGTCAACGGAAGGCAGGTGAAAGATGCCGATCTGAGGCTTGGGAGAGAGGACGTTGTTGCCCTTCTACCTCCGGTGAGTGGTGGTTGAGATGCTGTTTGAGAATCTCATGAGTGTTGAAGATGCAAAACGCAAGCTCCTTGAAAGAATAGAGCCTTTTGACAGTGGAGATGTCGAAACCCTCTCTATTGAGAATGCCCACATGCGAATTCTCGCCGGAGATGTTGCATCGGGGATAGATATTCCCCATTACAACAGGGCAGCAATGGATGGCTTTGCTGTCAGGCACGCTGAGGTCAAACAGGCTGGACGAACGAATCCTGTTTTGCTCGAGAAGGGCAAGAATGCTGTGTGGGTGCATACGGGCGACCCTCTTCCAGAGGGTTTTGACGCTGTTGTCAAGGTTGAGGATACCGAGGAAATCGAAGGCTTTGTTGCGGTTTACAAGGCTGTGAGAAAACATGAAAACGTTGGGCTGAGAGGGGAAGACGTCAGGAAAGGAGATGTAATTGCTGAGAGGGGAACACTGCTCAGAGCACACAGCATTGCCCTGCTCAGAAGTGCGGGCGTGGAGAGCGTTGAGGTTCTCAGAAGGCCGAGGGTCCTTGTTGTTCCCACTGGCGACGAGCTTTTGAAGCCGGGAGAACGCCTGGTTGAGGGGAAGGTTTACGAGAGCAACGGAATAATGATTGCCGCATATCTGAGAGAATGGGGGGCTGATGCTGAAGTTGCTGACATCGTGAGGGATGAGGTATCCCAGCTCGAGAAAATCTTTGAAAATTCTGGGGATTATGACATGGTGGTTACAACGGGCGGCACATCCGTGGGGAAAAGGGATCTTATTTACGACGTCCTGGACGCGCTTGGAGATGTGGTTTTCAGAGGTGTGGCTTTGAGACCCGGGAAACCAACACTGTTTGCCACGGTGAATGACACTCCTGTTCTTGCATTGCCCGGTTTTCCGGCGGCATGCGTCGCATCTGCTTACGTCTTTCTCAAACCCGCGATACAGAAAATGCTTGGATTTAATGAAGAGGTGTCGTTTTTTGCAAGTATTTCTGATAACATTTATTCAAAAGCAGGATTTACGAGTTTCGTCCGGTTGAGAGTCGATTTTGGCAGGATGGTTGCACAGCCCGTATCGTCTCATGGCTCTGGAATTCTGAGCAGCATTACAAAAGCGAATTGCTATACGATAATTGACGAAAACACCGAAGTGGTTGAGAGGGGTGAATCGGTCAGGGTTTTCCCTCTTTGATTTTCTAATAATTGTGAAAAAAGAAAATCCTTAAATATCACACCGTTGTTGCAAGGAACGCTGTAGCATGGACTTACTTTTATGGGGTGAAATGTCATGGAAAAAACAGAGATCCTTAAAAAAATAAAAGAGACCGAGCAGAAAATTGAAGAAGAGATCAAGCAGGCCGAAGAGGAAAGAAAGAAGAAAATCCTTTCTGCTAAGGATGAAGCGAGGAAGATTATCGAGGATGCAAATAAGGAGGCTGCAAAGATAAAGGAGGATGTCATCGAGAAGGCGAGGGCAGAGATAGAGGCAGAAAAGGAGAAAATCAGGGAAAAGAGAATGGCAGAGATTAATGAAATCGTGAAGAGGGGTGAATCGCGGGTTGACGATGTTGTTAACTTCCTTTATGACGAATTCAAGAGGATGATCCAAAATGCTTGAGCCTGTGAGGATGGTTAAAGTTTCGGTAGTGGGACCGAAGGAATATCTTGAGGTAACCTCAAATGCTCTTTACAGGCTCAGCAGTATGCATATCGAGGATTACAGTGAAGAGGACGAGTACTTCAGGATAGGGGAACCACTTGAAAAAGCCTCGAGACTTTCAAAGTTCCTTGTGACTGTGAGGTCCCTCCTGTCTCATGCTGGAATTAAGGATGGTTATGAGCCAGAAAGGACCTTCAGTGTAAGTGAACTGGATAGAGAACTCGACAAAAAAGTCGGTGAGCTTGAAGAATTGATAACTTCAAGGATAAACAGGATCAGGGCGATAGAGGAAGGACTCAGAAAGATAGCCGATGAGAGAAGGGTCATTTATCCTCTGAAAGCTCTTGGAGTCCCATCTGAGTTGCTGGCCGGTTACAGAAACCTCTCTGTTTTTGTGGGTTTTGTCAGAGCAAACCCATTCGAAAAGCTAATTGAAGTGACCAAAGAGCTGGAGGTTTTCACGGCAGACTATGCTGGTGAGATGGTTGTTGCGGTTTTCGTCAGAAAGGATCACGCTGATGATGTTCTCAAAGTACTTCAGGAATTCGCCTTCAGGGAAATTCAGGTTCCCGAAATATCTGTGAGTTACGATGAAAGACTGAAACAGCTTGAAGAGGAAGAAAGGTCTCTGAGAAACGAGCTGGAGAAGCTGAATGATGAGCTTAAGAGGTACGAGGGGGAGAATCTTGATCTGCTTCTCGCTCTTGAGGAGCATCTGAGCATAGAGCTTGAGAAATGTGAACTTCCGCTGAAGGCTGCAACCTCCAAGTACGCTTTCGTACTGGTGGGTTATGTGCCTGAAGAGAGATTTGGCGAATTTGAAAGACATCTTAAGGAGGTAAGCGGTGGCAAAGTGGTCGCCCTTAAGATAAGTGATTCAAGGTGGGATCCACCAACAGCGATGAAAAATCCAGGATTTGCGAAACCCTTTGAACTTCTCACGACCTCTTATGCAGTTCCAAAATATGGCGAGGTAGATCCAACACTGATTATGGCAGTGCTGTTCCCGATATTCTTTGGCTTTATGCTCGGAGATATTGGTTATGGTCTCGTCATTCTGGGACTTGGTCTCTGGCTTTCAACGAAGTTCAAAACAGAGGGATGGCAGGCATTGCTTAAGGTCCTTAAATATTCCGCAATCTCCACGATTGTATTCGGGTTTGTATATGGTGAGTTCTTTGGATTTGAACTGTTTGGAGAAGAATCGCTTTTCGCCAAATTCCTAGGCCATGAAAGTGAAATTGCACGCTATTTTGCAGAGCTTCACCCGGTTGCAAACAGACTTCACGATGCACCAAAACTGCTTGTCCTCACCATTGCGATTGGTGTTCTTCACATGGCTCTGGCATACGTAATTGGTATCCGAAACGTTGCTAAGGAGCATGGATGGAAGCACGCAGTTGAAGAGAAGTTCAACTGGTTGATGGCTCTGATCAGCATAGCTCTGATCATCACGGGTTTCATAATCAACAACATCGCGGGAGTACCTGTGTTCCAGATGAACGCAGCATATCTGCTTGCAATGCCATTCATTGCAGGCTGGGCGATTCTCACGATCATTGGCGAGGGTCCGATGTTCCTGATCGAGTATCTCACGCTTCTCAGCAACACAATCAGCTACGCTCGATTGCTGGCTGTAGGTCTTGCCAGTGTTGGCTTTGCAATAGCGTTCAACTACATGGCCTTTGAAATGCTCTGGCCTTCCGGGCCTGTAGGAATTGTTGTGGCAATCGTTGTGTTCCTTATAGGGCATGTCATAAACATTCTCCTCGGCATCCTTGATCCGGGGTTGCAGAGCCTTCGATTGCATTATGTAGAGTTTTTTGTTAAGTTCTTTGAAGGTGGGGGCAAACTTTACAGCCCCTTTGGTAGGAGGAGGAAATATACAAAAGAGGATTAAAAATGGAGGTGTTGTAAATGGCGGTTGAAGGTATGGTGGCTGTTGGAGCTGGTCTGGCTGTTGGTCTGGCTGGAATTGGTGCTGGTCTTGGTGAGCAGGGAATTGGTGCTGCTGCAGTAGGTGCAATGGCCGAAGATCCTGGGTTCTTCGGTAGAGGTCTGCTGATGACCGTTATCCCAGAAACAATTGTCATCTTCGGCCTTGTCGTTGCGTTCCTGCTGATGTTCATGTAACCTCAGCAAACCCATTTTTTTTAGAGGTGCAGACAATGCCACTGGAACCAATAATTGAGGAGATAGTCAGGAAGGGGCAGCAGCAGATTGCGGAAATTAAGAGGTCTGGGAAAGAAGAAGTCGAGAAGATAATTCAGGAAGCAAGAGAGGAAGCTAACGAAATTCTCAAGAAGGCAAGGGAGGAGGCAGAGAAAGAAGTTGAAAGGCTCAGAAGGCAGGAGATTTCAGGAATAAATCTCGAAATGAAGAAGGAAGAGCTCGCAAGGAAAAGAGAAGTGGTGGAGAAGGTTTATCAGACGCTCGTTGACAGGGTCAGGAACTTGGACGATAGTGACCGGGAAGCGCTTCTTAAAGCGCTGCTGGAGAAGTATGGTGATGGCGAGTATGTGGTTTACTCGAACGAGAGAGATGAAGCGATTGTAAAGAAACTCACGAATCTGGAATATGCAGGAAATATTGAGTGTCTTGGCGGAGTTGTGCTTGAAACGAAAGATGGTGAGTACAGAATAAATCTAACGTTTGATAACCTCCTTCAGGAGCTTTACGAGTCAAAGATGAAGGATATATACGAGAAGCTCTTCGGGTGATGGAAAATGATCTCAAAGATAATAAGGAGAACAAAGATTTCTGAGTGGGCATATATTGTTGCCAGAGTTCGAGTGATGAAAAGGAAGCTCATACCGGAGGAAGAATACCCGAAGCTTCTCAATATGGATCTCAACGAAATTGCGAGGTATCTCGAAGAGACTGAGTACAAAAAGGAAATAGATGAATTGGCATATCGGTATTCCGGCGTTGATCTTATTGACCAGGCTCTTTCCCTCAATCTTGCCAGAACTTACAGAAAGTTAATCAGAATCTCCAAGGGCCTGCCAAAGGACCTGATTGTTCTCTATCTCAGGAAAATGGACTACTGGAACATAAAGAACGTTATAAGGGGCAAGATGTTTGGTTTCTCTGATGAAGAAATTGAAGGAACGCTCATACCAGCGGGAGAGTTCGACGAAGAGTTCTTTAAGTCCCTTATTGCCAGAGAAAGCATCGAGGAGATTGTGGAGGTGTTCAGAGGGAAGCCGTTCTATCCAATTCTCGAGAAACTATTGCACGGGGAGAAATTATCTGTTGTTGAGGATGAACTCGACAAGTTCTACTATACTTCTCTTGCAAGGCTCAGTGCTGAGAGCATAGATATGAAATATTTCATAGACTCAATAAGGATGGAAATCGACATCACCAACGTCAGGACAATTCTCAGGCTGAAAAAGGAAGGAGCGACCGTCGAAGAGATTGCGGGAAGGATAATTCCCCATGGCTATCAGCTTTCAGAGGATGAGGCAAGAAGACTTGCGGCGATGGATATTGATGAGCTTGTCAAGTCTCTGGAAGGATACTGGTTCGTGGATGGCGTGAAGGAGATGATCGGAACACAGCCGGTGTCCAAGATCGAAAACATGCTCACGAAAAACTGGGCTGAGAAGATGCTCAGAAAGTCCCATAACTATCCGCTGTCAATACTTCCCGTTCTTGCATACATGATTCTCAAGAAGGTTGAGGTGGACAACCTCAGAATCATAGCGAGGGGCAAGGAGAGCAATATGAGTGTGGATGAGATTAAGGAGCAGCTGGTGATGGTATGAAGAGGCTGGCGGTTATTGGCGATCCGGAGTTCAACCTGGGATTCAGACTCGTAGGCATCAGGGATATTTTTGATGTTCGGACTGAGGAGGAGCTTGTTAAAACTGTTGAAAAGGTACTTGGGAGCGAGGAAATTGGTGTTGCGGTCATAAAGTATGATCTCCTGAAAAAGCTCCCTCTCGCTTTGAGAAGGGCGGTCGATGAGAGTGTCGAACCAACGTTTGTTGCCCTCGGCGAGGAGGGAGGTGTTGAGGAAATTAGAGAAAAGATAAGAAGGGCTATAGGTGTTGACTTATGGAAGTGAAGGAATTAATTGGAAAGGTTTATCGTGTATCAGGGCCCTTGGTGGTTGCGGAAGGGCTGAAGGCAAGAATGTATGACGTTTGCAGGGTCGGAGAAGAGGGGCTGATGGGTGAAGTCGTCGGTCTCGTGGGAGAGAAGGCACTGATTCAGGTTTACGAGGACACGTCTGGCATCAAACCTGGAGACAAAATTGAGAACACGGGCATGCCGCTGAGCGTTGAGCTCGGTCCGGGATTGCTGAAGTCGATCTACGATGGTGTTCAGAGACCTCTGCCAGCACTGAAGGATGCAAGTGGCGATTTCATAGGGAGAGGTATCGATGCTCCGGCACTTGACAAGTCCAAGAAATGGGAGTTCAAGCCGGTCGTCAAGAAGGGTGACAAGGTTAGTGGAGGAGACATTCTTGGAACAGTGCAGGAAACAGAGATGTTTGAGCATAAAGTGCTTGTGCCACCAAATGTTTCGGGAACAATATCTGAGATATATGAAGGCAGCTTTACGGTTGATGATACTATTGCCGTTCTCGATGATGGGACTGAGCTTAAAATGGCTCACAAGTGGCCCGTTAGAGTTCCGAGGCCATACAAGGAAAAGCTTCCACCTGAGATTCCTCTCATAACCGGTCAGAGAATTCTTGACACCATGTTCCCTGTGGCCAAGGGTGGTACGGCGGCAATTCCGGGCCCCTTCGGAAGCGGTAAGACTGTTACACAGCACCAGCTTGCCAAGTGGAGTGACACACACATCGTCGTTTACATTGGATGCGGTGAGAGAGGCAACGAGATGACTGAGGTTCTTGAAGAGTTCCCTGAGCTTGAGGATCCAAGGACAGGTAAACCGCTCATGGAAAGAACAGTGCTCATCGCAAACACATCGAACATGCCTGTTGCCGCAAGAGAAGCAAGTGTTTATACTGGAATCACGATTGCCGAGTATTTCAGAGATATGGGATATGATGTCAGTATCATGGCAGATTCAACGAGCAGATGGGCAGAGGCAATGAGAGAAATCTCTGGAAGACTTGAGGAAATGCCCGGTGAGGAAGGTTATCCAGCCTATCTTGCTTCAAGACTTGCCGAGTTTTACGAGAGGGCTGGAAGAGTCAGAACACTGAATGGTAACATTGGAAGCGTCACAGTCGTTGGAGCTGTTTCACCACCTGGCGGTGACTTCTCAGAGCCTGTAACTCAGAACACTCTGAGAATTGTTAAGGTGTTCTGGGCCCTTGATGCTAAGCTTGCAGCAAGAAGACACTTCCCGGCTATAAACTGGCTCCAGAGCTACAGCCTCTATGCTGACATCCTTGCTGACTGGTTCAATCAGAACATCGCCTCGGACTGGAGCGAGCTGAGAAAATGGGCAATGACTGTGCTGCAGGAGGAGGCAAACCTTCAGGAGATTGTGCAGCTTGTCGGTAGCGATGCTCTGCCGGAGTCTCAGAGACTTCTGCTTGAGGTTGCGAGGCTGATAAGAGAGGTCTATCTCCAGCAGTATGCCTATCATCCGGTTGATACCTACTGTGACCTCAAGAAGCAGTATGACCTGCTCAAGGCGATAAAGGATGTCAACGATCTGTTCTATAAGGCGCTTGAATCTGGAAAGCTCGTTGATGAAATAATTGGCGTCGAGGGTATTGATGAGCTTGCGAGAGCCAAGTTTGAGGAAGATTACCAGGGTGCACTCGATAGCGCACTGAAGAAGATTAAGGCAAATCTGGGGGTGGAGTAAATGAAGGAATACAAGACAATCACTCAGGTATCCGGACCTCTTGTGTTTGTTGAAAAGACAGAGCCGGTAGGTTACGGTGAGCTGGTTACGATAACGCTGCCCGATGGATCAACAAGGAGAGGACAGGTTCTCGACACGTCTAAGGATGTAGTGGTCGTTCAGGTTTTCGAGGGTACAAGAGGTATCGACACCTCATCAACTGTGAGGTTTACCGGAGACATCATCAGGCTTAATGTCAGCTACGACATGCTCGGGAGAATTCTCAGCGGCTCCGGTGATCCAATCGATGGTGGGCCCAAGATCGTTCCTGAGGAGAGAAGGGAGATCATTGGTGCGGCCATCAACCCGTACGCAAGAGAGTATCCAAGAGAGTTCATACAGACCGGTATCTCGGCCATAGATGGAATGAACACCCTTGTCAGAGGACAGAAGTTGCCCATCTTCTCCGGTTCTGGTCTCCCACACAACGACATAGCCCTGCAGGTGGCAAGGCAGGCGAAGGTCAGGGGAGAAGGAGAGGAGTTCGCTGTCGTCTTTGCGGCTATGGGTATCACGTACGAAGAAGCTCACCAGTTCATGAAGGATTTCGAGAGGACCGGAGCACTCGAAAGAGCGGTGGTTTTCCTGAACCTGGCAAACGACCCTGCCATCGAGAGGCTGCTCACACCAAGAATGGCTCTAACTGCTGCTGAATTCCTTGCCTACGAGTATGACCTGCACGTTCTCGTCATCCTTACCGACATGACCAACTACTGTGAGGCTCTGAGAGAAATCTCCGCTGCGAGAGAAGAGGTGCCCGGAAGAAGAGGCTATCCTGGTTACATGTACACCGATCTCGCCACGATTTACGAGAGAGCAGGGAGAATCAGGGGGAGGAAGGGTACGATCACTCAGATGCCCATTCTGACGATGCCTGGAGATGATATCACTCATCCTATTCCGGACCTCACCGGATATATCACTGAGGGACAGATTGTGCTCAGCAGAGAGCTGCACGCCAAGGGCATCTATCCGCCCATTAACGTTCTGCCATCACTCAGCAGGCTGATGAAAGAAGGTATTGGCGAGGGTAAGACGAGAGATGACCATGTGCAGTGGAACGACCAGATGTATGCAGCCTATGCTGAGGGTGTCGATCTCAGAGGTCTTGTTGCAATTGTCGGTGAGGAGGCGCTTTCGGAGAGAGACAGGAGATATCTCAGATTTGCGGATGAGTTTGAAAGGAGATTCGTACAGCAGGGAAGATATGAGGACAGAGACATCGAGACAACCCTTGATATTGGTTGGGACCTCCTCTCGATGCTTCCAGAAAGCGAGCTGACAAAGATCGAAAGGAAGTACATAGAGAAGTATCACCCTGCATACAAGAAGAAGGAAAAAACGGCTGAATAACTTTTTAAATTTTTTGAGGTGGTAAACAATGGACGTCCAGCCAACGAGAATGGAGCTCATCAAGCTCAGAAGAAGAATAGCAATGGCAAAGAAGGGGCATTCTCTCCTGAAAATGAAAAGAGATGGCCTCATAATGGAATTCAGGACGATACTCGAAGATGCGAAGAGGGTTATTGACGAGATGGTTAGGAGCTATCAGGAGGCTCAGGAGAAACTCGCTCTTGCAATGGCGGCAGATGGTGTCATCGCCGTGAAATCAATTGCACTGTCTGTGGACAAACCTCCGTCATTCACCCTCAAGCGAAAGAACATCATGGGTGTTGTTGTTCCAGTTATAAAGAGAGAAAAGGTTCGGAAGAGTGTTGGTGAGCGAAATTACGGTATAATCGGTACAACTGCAAGAATTGATGAGGCTGTTGAAGCATACGAGGAGCTTGTGGATGCAATACTTGAGGTTGCTGAGATTGAAACCACACTGAAAAGGCTTATTGACGAGATTGAGAGGACCAAGAGAAGGGTCAATGCTCTCGAGTTCAACGTCATCCCGAGGATGGAGGAAGCTGCAGGATACATCACGTTCAAGCTTGAGGAAATGGACAGAGAGAATATCATCAGGCTGAAGAAGATCAAGGGAAAGAAAGAGCAGGCTGAGGCATGATTTCTGAGAGGATTTTCAGATGGTTGATGGATGAAGAAAATCTCGTGAGAATTCTCAAGTACTGGTGGGTAATCAGCACCATCAGGGTTGCGGTCGGCATAATCTTATTTTTTATAATCGTTTTTGGAGTGTATGATATTGCCGGTCTGAGGGGGTAGTGTGCCATATTTTGAGGTCTGGGTGGATCTGACGAGAAAAGAAGAAATTTTCAGAAAGCTCAGGGATATATTTCCTGAAGTTTACGAGGCTTTTTATGATTATCACTTTATCGTGAACGCAGATAGTGCTGAAGAAGTGAGCAGGGTAGATGGAGTTAAATACGTGAAAAGCCATTATAACTGCTGATGAAAAGATATCGCTTTGTTGGTTTTGATGACAGTTTCAGGAACGATAGGGCCAGCATTGTTGGTGCGGTAACAGAGGGAAGTTCGTATCTCGAGGGCGTTCTTGTCGACAGCATAGCTGTTGATGGTTTTGACGTTACTGACAGGATCATCTCCATGCTTGGAAGATCAAAATTCAGGGAACTTGTTCACTGCATATTTCTGAGCGGAATAACATTTGGCGGGTTCAACGTAGCAGATATTGAAGTCATACACGAACAGCTTAACATACCCGTTGTCGTTGTGATGAGGAGGCGGCCCAATTTTGATGATATTTACAGCGCACTGAAAAACGTGGATGGCTTTGAAACGAGAAAAAACATGATTGAAAAAGCCGGACCTGTTTTTGATGCAGGAGATGTATTTATCCAGTTTAAGGGATGTGGGCTGGAGGAAGCGAGAGAGTACTTGAGGCTCGCATCCCTGAAGGGAAACATTCCAGAGTGTTTGAGAATAGCACACATGATCGCTTCAGCCATAATCCATGGAGAAAACAGGGGAAGGGCCTGATAAAAAATTAGACGATAAAGTTCCACTTTTTGCCGTCATTCGTGAACACGTGGACCGTGCATGCAAGACAGAGGTCGAAGCTGTGTATCACCCTAATAACGTTCCACTGGTCTCCGTTTTCCATTGGGGTTCCGACAAGTGCTTCCTCAAGTGGTCCGGGATTCCCGGCTGAATCTCTCGGTGAGACGTTCCAGGTCGTTGGAGCTATGACCTGATAGTTCTCGACCTTTCCATCCCTCGCTCTCATCCAGTGTCCCAGCGCTCCTCTCGGGGCCTCTCTGAGGCCTACGCCCTCTCCAGTCAGGTTTTCAGGGAATTCTATGTGCGTTTTCTTGCCCGCATGGTCTTTCAGCTGGAGAAGAAGGCTTTCGAGGTAGTCTATCATTAGGAGCTCCTCCTGAATCCTCGCAATGTTTCTTGCCAGAGCGTTGCTTGCCGTTCGTCCACCTGCAAGGCTCTTTCTGAGGTCGAGCGGGTCTCCGTATTCCCATCCGTCTCTGAAACCCTTGGCCACCATTCTCGCCAGCGGTCCAACCTCTGCCGGTGTGCCTGCGTATCTGGGTGCCTTGGCCCAGGTGTATGCACCGCTCTTTCCGTATTTCGGTACGAGCTTTCTCGTGTCCTCGCTGCCCACGTATTCTCCACCAGCGTCGTCGCTGTAGTATGAGTGCTTCACGTCCTCGCTTATTTTCCTGTAGTCGAATTTTTCCAGCTCGTTTCCATTGAAAAATCCTGACGGGAAAAACAGCTTTCCTTCAGCATCCGTCAGAAATCCGTAGGCCAGCATCGTTGCTGTTCTTTCGCCCATTTCGGCCAGACCCATGTTTGCCATCACCACGATGAGCGACACCAGGTCGTAAAGACCCCTCCCGATCTCCGGGTCTGAGGGTGGTGCAATCTCCTTACCGTCCTGGACCTTTCTGGAGACATCATCTATGATATATCCTGCTACATCTGCAGTGTGTTCGAGTGTGGTCTTTCCGAGTCCGACCCCTATTGCCCATTTCTTGACGTCGAGAACGATGCTGATCAGCCTGCTTATCACCTTCTCGTCTATTTCGAGGGTTACCCCGCCATGAATGGGCGTCATGATGTGCGGCACTTTCCCACCGATGTAGGCCATGGCCTGATGAAGTCTTCTCTGGGCGAAGACGGCCTCCTTCACCCCCTGGCCAACAAGCGGGTTGAACCTTGTAAGGCCGGTTTTGTGTATCTGGTCACAGTAATCGGGGCCAGTGAGAGCGTAAGCCCATACCGGGTGGTCAAAGACGTATTGAAGGCTTGCTATGACATTTCTGAGCAGCAGCGCCGGTTCGGGTATCCCGTGGCCCCACTCGTTTCCCAGCCCGGCTGCGTTTTCAATGGCAAACAGACTTGCGAGTCTGTGGTCGTTGTGGCAGACTCCGCATATCCTCTGCAGGATTATGGGGGCATCTCTTACATCCCTGCCAACCACAATCCTCTCAAAGCCCCTGAACATCGTTGCGAGAGCCTTCGCATCCTTAACAACACCGTTCTCCACATTCAGCTTCACTCCGTGATGACCCTCAAGTCTCGTAACCGGATCAATTACCACTTCCACGCTTAATCACCTCCTCAACCCAGAGTGGATGCTCATCCTCCGCCTTTTCCAGCTCCATCTTGCCGGTGAAGATGACCTTGTTGAAGGGGAAGAACTTCTTCCTGAGGTGGCTGAAGTACATGTGCCAGCTCGCTATGAACACAACAGCCAGAATTGCCTCCTCCCAGTGTGCAACCCTGAATGCCGCAAACCACTCTCCTGAGGGGGAGAAAATCTCCGGATAGCTCAGCACGAGTCCGGTTGAGATCATTATGACCATCCCCCAGAAGGCACCCCAGTACTCGAACTTCTGCACGTAGCTGAACTTGTGGTATTCCGGCACCTCGTCTGAAAGACCAAATGCAAACTTGACATCTGCTACGAAGTCCCGAACGTCCTTCATCCTCGGTATCATTGTAGTCGGCCTTTTTGCAATGGCCCACAGGATGTGGTAGATTCCTGCACCTATCATCACGAAGCTCGCAAGCCTGTGCCACCCTCGAACGTTTTCAACCCCGCCCATGGCGTTTATGAGAGCCATCCCCCAGTCCGTATATCTGTAAAGAAGTGGCAGGCCGGTGATGGCGAGGATTATGAAGCTGGTGAGAAGGAGCAGATGCTGGAGCCTCTGGTGAACATCAAACCTCAGAACGTACCTCATTTCTCCTTCCTCCGTTCCTTCTCAATCTTGCTCTCCCTGATGGCGTGAGTGACGATGTAGGCTCCGGCTCCAACCAGAACCGCTCCGGTCAGCGTCGTGAATACCGTCTTCGTCAGATCAATCTCCAGCCTGCTCTGGGCCTTGAAGAACGGAGAGATCTCGTCCGGGAATCCGGGATGCATGCACCCTATGCAGGGCGCTCCGGCATTCATGCATACGTTTATTCCTCCATTCCACTTGGTCTCACTGCATGCGGAGAGCGTCATCGGCCCCCTGCATCCCAGCTTGAACAGGCACTTGTTGTACCTCATGTCGCTCTCCATGAAGCTCTCGGCAAACCACCCCTCGTCATAGAACCCCCTCCTCGCGCAGTTGTCGTGTATCAGGTTTGAGAAGAACGCTTTGGGCCTCCAGTGGTCGTCAAGCTCGGGAACAATTCCGAGCAGTACGCTCGCAAGCGTCACCATCAGCCAGTCCGGGTGTCCCGGACAGCCGGGTATCAGCACAACCGGCACTGACGGTTTCCTGTCCTTCAGGAACTGGTAAAGCCCAACAGCATTTGTCGGGCTCTTTCCGTCAAAATCCCTCCCGGAGGGTATCCCTCCGTATGTGGCACAGCTTCCAAAACCGACGATGGCAACCTTTGTCCTGGGAATCAGCTCGTCCAGCCACTGGACAAGGGTTACTTCCTCTCCATTCCTCTCTCCGAAGGTGCATGCATACTCCATGTCTCCTGTAGGGATGGAGCCTTCCAGAACGAGGACATCAGGTTCAGTATTCTCCAGAACACTTATCGCTTCGTCACCGAATGATGGCATTATGGTCGGGTGGAAGTTGATTCCCACCTTCAGCTCTTCAACGGCATCGTAAAGGTCTGGATCGGAGGCCTGGAGAAGTGAGACTGTACAGGCAGTATCACTCTGCCCCTGCAACCAGAACAGGTTCACTCCATTGCTTTTTGCTGTTTCAAAAGCATTTACAATCTCTGTTTTGTATCTCAGCAAAAATCCGGTTGCACCCAGGGTTGCAAGAGCTTTGTTAAAATCTCTCCTGCTTAGATGCATTGAGACACCTCCAAATATAACTATTAATCATTTACTTTTTTTCGCATGATTAATTAATATAAACTCATATTTAAGGTTTTCGGCGTTAATTTTTATTTATAAAGGGTGGATCTCGCAGTATGGGTTTGAAGAGTTCAGATCCCCGATATTCTGATTATGTCGTCACGTATTTCTACAGAACCATCGATAAAGCTGTTGATAACATAGGCGTTGCTGAGTATGTGCTTTGTGATCTCGGTTGAGCTGTACTCCGTAACTCCCCTTGCGATAACGCCCGGTATCATGACCTGATCTGCAAGATGTCTGTCAAATGCTCCTTGCGAGCCAATTTCTCTCAGGATTTCGAGTGCAGCTTCACCGCCAACCCTTTCTGCTGGCTTACCCTTCTCTCCGTACGAAACGGAGCCCTTGTACTTGCAGAATAGCGTAATACCCGAGCCGGTGGACACGCCTCTTCTGACCTCTGTTTTTATCTCACTTAATACTCCATGTTCTCTCAAAACCTCTTCGGCACTCTTTGCCTGTCTTTCGGCAACATGTTCGGGGAGATTCGAGCAGTGGCTTATCCCCCTGACCGTGCTGCACTCTGCTCTTCTGAATTTTATTCCTTTCAGTTCCCCACTGAATATTTTCACGATAATTTTGCCCCCACCCTTGGGGTAATATCCTCTTCTTATCAGCTCAATTTCGAATTCTGCTCCCATTTCTTTCAGCACATCTCCAAGCACGAATACGAAATAATCTACACTTGGACTCCACTTGACGTCCGTGCCTCCCGTTATTTCGATTCTGCATTCTCTACCAGCATGGAGCAGAGGGGGCATAATCGTCTGCAGAAGGAGCGTTATGCTCCCCGCCGTGCCTATATCCACTTTCAGGTCTCTTACGCGTATCTTTCCCGGCCTGAATACGACCCTTGTAGATCCCACCCTCAGACCCTCAACCCTTCCGTTACACAGCATCTTTGCTGTTTCGATTCCCTTCAGATGCTGGGCCGCAAGCCCCGGTTTTGGCCTGCTGGCTCTGATATTGTAAATCTCTACATCCTCACCGGTTATACAGGAAAGAGCGATAGAACTCCTTAAAATCTGCCCACCACCCTCGCCATAACTTCCGTCGATCCTGATCATCTTTTATCCCCCATTTTGTCACAATGCTGGAAAATGTATTTTAGGATTCTCTTCTGCTCGGAAAATTATAAAAAGTAGTGCTGTAGGAGAAACATCGTGATTTTCTGGGTTGCCGTGTTCGTTCTCAGCATCGCCACGCTGATAAAATCCTCTGACTACTTCACAGGATCTGCGGAAAAACTGGGCACCCATCTCGGCCTGCCCCACTTTATACTCGGAGTTACAGTCGTTGCAATAGGTACATCTCTCCCGGAACTTGCTTCGTCTGTTGCGGCAATGACGATGGGGTCTCCCGAGATTGTGGCAGGCAATGTTGTGGGCTCGAACATAACCAACATTTTCCTCATCATAGGTCTTTCCGGGATTGTGGGAAAAAAGATCACAATTCAATATGATTTGCTCAGGGTGGATCTGCCTCTCCTCATCGCATCAGCTTTTATGCTGGCAATCCTTGCATATGATGGCAGCTTTTCCATTGCAGATGGTGTGATCTCGATTGCCGGACTTGCAGTCTATCTCGGATATGCAGCTAAGACTGCGAATGACGGTGGAAACAGATCAGAGCGATTTGGCATAAAAGATGCTGTGGTGCTTGCGGGAAGCGCAATCCTGCTGTACCTGAGTGCAGAGTACACGGTAAAATCGGTTGTAGAAATATCGCACGAGCTTGGAATGGGTGCTGAAATCATAGCGGCAACTGCTGTTGCACTCGGGACGTCTCTGCCTGAGCTATCAGTCAGTCTGGTGGCGGCGAGGAGAGGAAAGTCCGAGATAGCCATAGGCAATGTCCTCGGCTCCAACATCTTCAACTCTTTTGGAGTCACAGGGATTTCAGCACTGTTCGGGACCGTGATCTTCCCTGAGATTATACGGTCATTCGCACTGCCCTTGATGGTTGTTGCAACTCTGATGTACTTTTTCATGACGCAGGACAGGCAGATGACGGGGTGGGAGGGCGCAATGCTTCTGATATTCTATGTGTATTATCTGGGAAGAGTCCTCGGGCTGATGTGAGTCTGAAAGCAGAATTGGTGTTTTCAGGGCTTAGCTCGTGGTTCTGATTTTTTTCAGCAGCTCATATGGCAGAAACTCCATGATGTACTCGTATATCTTTGGAGATACCCAGACCACTCGATTCCACCCGCCGTCGCCTTTCAGAAATTCTGGGGACTTCATGTATGCGAAGCTGATCCCCAAAAAACCCTCAACCTGCCGTCCGACGATGATTTTTTCCATACTGTCGAACGTGAGCCCTACGGGTGTCTTTTTTCCGCAGCTTCTGTCAACAATTCCGAAGCCGTTCTCTTCCGGAATGTAAAATACTATCGCTTCGGCATAATTTCCTGTGGATGGGGGCGAATCGAGAACTGAATGCAGTTTCACTCTTGTTATTGTTCCATCACTCATTTCCTCAACAGCTCTGTTCACACCTTCGTACTCTCCTTTGTGTTCGTCGATGGTTCTGCCTCTGTCAACCGGGAAGTAGTAGTGCACGAGCTTAAGCTCTTCTGCTGCTTTTGCCTCGCCGTAGAGAGTTCCGCATGGGGAGGGCCTGTCAGGAGTGATTATGCATACGTGATGGGGAAGGTAAACCTGACACGACACACAGCCGTAAAATCTACTCACGTCACTGTCTTTTAAGTTTCTTGATTTCTCTTCTCTGACTTCATGAATTCCCCGGCTTTTTTCAATGATTTTTATAAACTCGTTTTCATCGCATATTATTCTGACTTTCACCGATCTGACTGCAGGGATTGCTTTTATTGCATCATATATAACCCTGCCAACGCACTCTGCCGAGAATTTTTCTTTGATTTCTTCAGAAACGATTATTCTGACGTTTTCTTTTCTGAATCTGTATTCCACACCCTTCATCCTGTTTATGACTTCTGAAAAAATGCTCTCAATTGCCTGGGCGGAATCCTCAGTTACACCTGAAACCAGAACGTGGATACCCATTATGTCTCTGCAATTTCCAATTACCTCAATTCCGTCACCCTCGCCTATCTCCACAAGCTCAAATCCCTTTAGAATTCTGCCATTCTTCACCCTTTCTCCTGTGTACAATTCACTCATCTCGATGCAATCAGCCTGAACATCTATTTTCTCGGGATCGATGACCCTTTCAAGCATATTTTTATATTGTTTCGAGCCGTTAAATATCTGTCCTGGTTTTTCAACTGCTCTCAGAGGTGGTATCATGCAGATAGGAGTAATAGGAAGCGGAGAGTGTTATGGAGACATCTGTGATGCTGCTTACAGGATAGGACAGCTCCTTGCCGAAAACGGTGCGGTGGTGATAAACGGCGGTCTCGGAGGAGTGATGGAGGCTGTTAGCAGAGGTGCAAAGAGCAGAGGCGGCACGGTTATTGGAATAATCCCATTTAAAGACAAAAAGCCCGCAAACAGATACTGTGATTACGTCATTGCGACCGATATGGGTCATGCGAGGAACATGATCATTGTCCATTCGAGCGATGCTCTCATAGCCGTGGGGGGCGGTTATGGCACCGTTTCCGAGATGGCGATTGCTCTCAAGGAGGGAAAAAGAGTGGTGGCTTACAGGCCTGCTGTAAAGCTTGATGGGCTGATTCTTGCTGAAAGCCCCGAAGAGGCTGTGAGTCTTGCACTGGAGGGATTCAGTTGAAGTTTCTGGAGTTTGAAATGGACAGGGATGAGGTTGTGGACATCACCCGGGAGGTTCAGGAGTTCGTCAGGGAAAGCGGGAAAAAGGATGGAGCAGTCCTTGTATTCAGCGTGGGCTCGACAGGTGCGATAACAACGCTGGAATATGAGCCGGGTTTGAAAAAAGACCTGCCGAGAATGATGGACAAACTCGCACCTTATGGCGAACACTATGAACATCATGGAACGTGGAATGACGACAATGGTTCATCTCACGTCAAATCTGCCGTAATTGGAACGAGTCTGATCGTTCCTTTCAGTGATGGGAGACTTGTGCTCGGAACGTGGCAGCAGATAGTCCTGATAAATTTTGACACCAGAAGGAGAAAAAGAAAGGTGGCCCTGCATATACTTTAGCCTTCAACGAGCTTTATCAGGAATCTGTTTATTTCGTACAGCGGAGAGCCATAAATTCTTTCCAGCTTTGAAACCACCCTACCACAGCCAGAATAGGGACTTATCACACCGGCGCCTTTTAGCTCGGCTATGACGACTCCTCCATCTCTGTTATATTTTTTGCAGATGTCCACAATCTCTGTTCCTGAAATTAAAAACTCCTTCTTTCTTTTGATGAGTTCTTCAACAATCTCTACAAAATCTTCCGGTCGAATTTCTCCGATTCTCCTGAAATACTCTCTTATGGCCTTCTTCCAGTCACAGTTGTTTTTCAAAAGCTCTCTTATGATATACGGGATTTCGAGATCTTGCAGTGATATTTCTCTCATACTCCATGACAGAGAGTCTCTGCGAGCGGAAACGGGAAGGGCAAGTTTTTCGGAATCGAAGAACAGGATCAGTTCATGGTCAAGTTCTCTTTCAGGTATGACTCCACTTTCAGCATATTTTTCGAGAAGCATGAAACCCTTCCGTGCCGTCTCGTCATTCAGTCCATTTTTATCAGTGCACCGTATGGACATACCTCAACACACCTGTAGCATTCCCTACACCTGTCCGCATCGATTCTCACGACCTTGCCCCCCTGTCTTATCAGGGCGTCTGTTGGGCATACCTGTGAGCACCTTCCGCAGCCCTGGCATCCGAGAACTGCAGGTGGCATTCAATCACCTCCGAACTTTTCCTCAAACTCGTTTATTGTAAATGCGACTTTTTCGCACCATTCTTTCATAATCCTGCGCATCTCTTCGGCTAGCTTGTTGGGAGATACTGATCGGTATGTGTAGTAGTAGCCCCCTCCCGGGAGTACTTTTTTCTCTCTAACGACAAGTCCGGCAATCAAAAGTTTCTGCAGAGATTTGTAGACGGAATTTTCCCCTCTACCGAGGATCTGGCTTATTTCCTCTATTTTGAGATTTCTTTCTATTAGCAGACGGTATATCTGGGCATCGCTATCATTTATACCGTAAAAACACTCCAGTATTGTTTCGCAGTTCAAGCTTGTAATTGAATCTTTTATGGTCCTCATAGTGATTCCCGCCTGTCTCCGATGATTATGACCCTGTCTGCATACTGTTTTGCGATTGCACCCAGCTTTCTCACGAACTCGTAATCGGGTTTTTCAAGCCCCTCTACAGGTTTATCCCAGTCAGGTCTCGAAAGAAACTGGTAAAGGAGGATTTCATCCACGATGCCAACCTTTTCGAGCATTCTTGTGAAGCTTTTTTCGTTTACATATCCTGGAATTATTCTGAACCAGAGCCGTATAGATTTTCCACCTTTTCTTGCGATTTCCAGACTTTTTTCCAGATTGCTGACGTATTTTCTCGCTCTTTCTCTGCTCAAACCCGACATGAATGCCACGGTGTCAATGTCATCGAAATCTCCCTTGATTTCGAATACGAACCTGTCAACATAAGGCAAAGCTTCTTCAATCTTTGACGGCAGATATCCGTTTGTTTTCAGTGTAATGTATGAACCGTTCTCTTTCAGTTTTCTGAGCAGCTCTGAAAGGTTTGCATGGACCGTCGGTTCTGCTCCACCAACGTAAACACTTTCACAGCCTTTGAGAGATGCTGCTATCTCTTCCGGGCTGACATCTATTGCTTCATGTTTTAGATGAACACAGTAGGGGCACCGGAGATTGCAGAGTCCGGCATCGACCCTGCAATCCCCGTAATCTATGACTTTCATGCCTGTATCTTTTCAAGTGCCTTTTCCACTTCTCTTCTGACAACGCTCTCTGGCATGGCTCCGACAAAGCTGTTTATCATTTCTCCTTTGTAGAACATCATCACTGTGGGGATGCTGAATATTCCGAACCTCATCGCGACGTTGGGATATTCGTCGGTATTCAGCTTTGCAAACTCAACACTATCATATTCTTTCTCCAGCTTTTCCAGTACCGGGGTGAGCATCCTGCACGGCATGCACCACTCTGCCCAGAAATCAACCACGACGAGCTTATCCTTGTTTATTTCCTCATCAAATTCCTTTTCTGTGAGTGCCTTCATTCTTTTTCACCTCCATCTTAATTGTACCTGTATTTTTCAACGAGCCTTTTCAGATTTGAAAACCTGGGGACACCCAGTATCACGTCAGTGTCGTTTATAATTATTGCAGGAACTCCAGATATTCCGAACTTCAGAGCCTCCTTCAAACCTTCATCCGTTGTGACGCTCAGCTCGAGTGCCATTACATCTCTCTCTTCCTCAACCAGTTTTTTGACAACCTCCCTTGCTCTTGGACAGTACGGACAGGTTGGGGACGTGAGGAGCTTTATCGTGATCATCCTTCATCACCTCCTTACATACTCTGTGAGAACATGTATTTAAGCTGAGAGTGGTTTTGACAAAAACGGTAAAAACCAAATGATTATTTATTGGATTTGGCTTTCATCTCTCTGAGAATCCTGAACTCTCTGATCAGCCTGTGAAGTTCTCCCGTTTTTACCATCCTGTGCATCAGGTATGAGAACGGCAGGTTTACGGTCAGAAAGAAGGCTGGAATTATCCAGTAGATCGATTTGATGGAGAGAAGAAACAGCGTGTGGACGAGCATTGTGACGTGTTCAAGAACGATCGCTCCTGAATAAAGCAGTACTCTGTCTCTCTGGGATGCTTTCAGGTAGCTCAGGTAGTTGATCTTGACCCCAAACTCAAGCGGGGTGTATCTGTAAAAGCCATCCACCTTTATCCCAGTTAAAATGGCAGAAAGACACCTGCCCACGAGAAATGAGGTGTACAGGGCTGTGAGTTCCACACCGACGATGCCTGCGAGTCTAAGGTTGTCAGGCAGGGGTTTAAAGGCGATCAGGTAAAGTAGGGCGTAAGACAGGATAAACAGGAATAAAAATGCGAGAAAACCAGCTTTAAATCCGAAGAGTATTCTTCTGTCGAACATCTCGTCTCTGATACTCGCAACTCTTGCGAGCATATCATCATCCAGAACATTCGACCGCTTTATCCTGCCTACGAGCATCCAGAATTCTCTTTTAGCATCTTCTCCCTTTTTCAGCTTTTTTTCAATTTTTTCTAATTCATCCAGAATGTTCACATGACCTTTCTGCGCTGACTGCCATAAATCTTTCTGAGAGGTTCTTTCCAGAACTCAGCGAAAGGGATATATTACCCGAGTCACTTAATTCTGTGAGGATGCGGTCGTAGTCTAGCGGTAGGACACGGGCCTCCCGAGCCCGTTGCCCGGGTTCGAATCCCGGCGGCCGCATATCAAACTTTTTTCTACGGGGTGATTTACGAATTCCAAGAACTCCAAAAGCTTCTTTTCAACGAAATCGCTTAAGTTGGGTATGTATTTCCTCGAAGCTTCCAGTATCTCTCTGTTTATGGTGAGGTTCACACGGACCTTATTCTGGTTTGGGCGCCCCATAATTGAAATTGCACGTGGAAATTGTTAAAAAACTTCTGAGCGCCAAAAAATTAGTTTTAAAACACTGCCACGTAAAGCAGATAGTATATCGCAAGCCCGCTTGCAAAAGACAGCAGCCAGGTGATTATCGTGAGCTTCCCGAGTTTGTGGTGTCTCTGCACGTCTCTCAGCATCCTTCTTCCGTTTGTCTTTTCGGTGTTCCTGAAGCCGTGGTAAACCATGTATCCGGCCATCGCCAGAACGACGATGGAGATTATTGAGTGGAAAATGACTGTGGGCAGGTAAACGTAGGTTTTGATGGTTGCTGGCCCCACGAACTCAGTTCTCCCTTCAACGAGTGATTTCACCATGTAGCTGACCATGAACGACGTGTCCAGAGCGAAGGCAGATACCATTGTTCTGTAGTGCGAGCTTATGTCCCTTTTTCTTGCGAAGTAGTATCCCAGAATGAAGGCGAACGTGACGAGGAACTCAAGCACGAGACTGACGTCTGAGAAAGTTCCAGCCCTTGTGCCGAAGAAACCCATGAATCTCCTACTGCCGATCGTATTTTAAAGTTTCTGCAAAATTTCGACCCTTAAAAAATCTGGTGTGCAGACAGGCTCACATGTACCTCTCTGCAAAATCTCCGGCTACCGGCACCCTGAACATCTCGCCCTGATAAGCCTTGATTATCAGCACGATCCACAGTGCAAAGCCGAGAAGCCCGAGGAGCCATGAGACAAGCCATCCGAAAAACGGTATGAACATGAGAACTTTCTGGAGGACTGCGATTGAGAGAAAGACGACAATGGACTGCATTGCATGGAATCTAACGAATTTGCTCTCTTTTTCAAGCAGATAGAATATGATTCCCGTGAGAAAGCCCAGCACGTAGCTCAAAGCAGCCTCAACGTTTTCATCAAGACCGAGAGATGTTTTTACCATGATTTTTATTTTATGCAGTCAAAGATAAATAGTTTTCTGCAGCCAAATCAAAGAATTTTTATTTACGCATCAAGAGCTATGCCCATGATCACTCCCTGGGAGGTCAGCGGCGAGGTTGACTACGACAGGTTGATTCAGGAATTCGGTATTGAACCTTTCGGCTCGGTTCTCGATCTGATTGATGAACCCATGCACCTGATGAAGAGGGGGATAATTTTCGGACATCGCGATTATCACAGGATTGTTGATGCGATGAAAAAGGGAGAGAGCTTTGCGGTAATGTCCGGCTTCATGCCCTCCGGCTTGCCTCATTTCGGCCACAAGATGACGATGGACGAGATCGTGTGGCATAACCGGATGGGGGGTGTGGCGTTTGTTGGCATAGCAGACATGGAGGCTCATGCTGTAAGGCGACTGAGCTGGGAGAAGACGAGAGAAATAGGTATGGAATATATCAAGGCAATAATAGCTCTCGGGCTGAACGAGAACTCAGTCATATACTTCCAGAGTGCGAACGAGAGGGTGAAAAGCCTTGCCTTCGAGCTGGCTGAGGAGGTCAACTGGAGCGAGCTGAAGGCCATATATGGCTTTGACGGTGAAACCACCCTCGCGAAAATGTTCGTAACCTCAGTTCAGGCGGGGGACATCCTCCTGCCTCAGATTGCATTTTATGGCGGACCAAAACCCACCGTTGTTCCCGTAGGGGCCGATCAGGACCCTCACATCAGGCTGACGCGGGATCTGGCGGCGAGAGTCTCAATATTTGCATTCGAGAGGATTGAAAACGGAGTCAGGATAAGGAGCAGGAAGGGAGGAGAATATCTGGAGCGGTTGAGGGATCTGGAGTTTGAGATGAAGTTCTACGACGAGCATGTTGATGTTTTCGCCCAGCCTGAGGAAGTTGAGGAAAGAGTCAGGGAGCTGGAGGTCAGCATTGGCGGCTATGCGTTCATTCCTCCATCCTCAACATACCATCGCTTCATAACCGGCCTTCAGGGCGGAAAGATGAGCTCGTCAAAGCCGGAGAGCTTCATCTCGCTTTTGGACTCCCCAGAGGAGGCTGGCAGAAAGGTAAAGCGTGCCCTTACCGGTGGGAGAGCGACAGCAGAGGAGCAGAGGAGGCTTGGAGGTCAGCCGGAGAAGTGCGTGATTTTCGAGCTCTACACCATACACCTGCTGAACGATGAGGAGCTTGAAGAGGTCGAGAGGGACTGCAGGGAGGGCAGACTTTTATGCGGTAAATGCAAGAAGCTTGCAGTTGAGAGGGTGGAGAGTTTCCTGAAGGAGCTTCAGGAGAAGATGGGTGAGGCTGAGGGCAGACTGGATATGTATAACATAATTTTGTAAGGAGATGCAACCAATGAAGTTACCAGTCGTTTCAGGCCAAAAAAATCGTAAAGGCCCTTATAAAAGCGTTAAAATCAGACCTTTAAGGGATTGAAAGGGGGATTCGAGGGAGTGGCTCCACTCGGTACAGCGTACAGCTGAAATCAGACCAATATGGGATTGAAAGGACGGCTGGAAAAGATTAAAAGAGCTATTGAAGAGTTTGCTGAGAGGATGAGTTTTTAGAGGAATTTATCATATCCTTCTTTTCTGTGGAAGAATCTGAGAACATAGATTGTTCTTGATTCGTAGTCTATGGTGAAAATAAGGCGGTAGTCTCCTATTCTCAGCCTGTATTTTGGATGTTTTCCAGCATCGATGAGCTTTTTAACGTCGAAGGCAAAGGGATCTTGGGAGAATTCTTTAAGTTTTTGCTTAATATGCTCTTTGACATTTGCAGGAAGTGAATTTATTTTCCTGGAAGCTTTTGGGTGTATTAAAATTTCAAAGGTCACCCAATTTCACGTATTCGCTTTTCGGCGTCTTTTCGATGTCTTCGTCAATCTCTCTGAAAAAAGCCTCTCGCTCTTTTCTGTATTGGTTTCTTCTCAGGAATAGCAGGAACCCGGGTAGTCTCATGATCGGGAGTCGTCGGAAGATTACTTAAGCTTTGTGTGATCACAACTTTAAAGGTGTGTAAGGAGTGGCTGGTAAGGTATGGTTACGGTGGATTCTGACGGAAATTGGGAGGTTGTAGGAATAGAGATTCTGCTGCCAAAGCTTGCGGAGGAGCAGAGGGAGTTTGTGGAGAGGATGCTGAAATCCGGGGTTTGAACTTTCGTTGAAATCCAACCTTTAAGAGACCGAAAGGCTGTATCAGTTCAGCGGAAAATCGCACTCTTTCCTATAAGCAGAAGTGGCGGGATGAACAGCAGCAGAATTGCGATGCTGAATGTGTTTATCTTCATGATCAGGAAAAGCACGATGACTGTTTGAAGCAACCCGAGAACCGGTGGTGCAAATCTCGTGAGATTTTCCGGGGTTCGGCTGAGTGCTGTGAGAATGCCACCTGCAGAGCCTGTAAGGATGTAGTATGCGAGGAGAAGTATTCCGGTGATGACAATTGCAGTACCTGAAACAAGCATGAAGTATGAAATGAGCAGGAGAAACGTGGATATTGCAGATATGGTAATTCCAGCGTAATGCATCACATCTCTGAGGGTCATGTAATTGATCTGGTCAGCTATAGAAAAGTCTTTCTGTGATTTTTGCTCCGGGGAATCTCTGGCTCCATCAGACGTTCTAGGGCTGCGTAAAATTTATGATTAATCATGTCCAAGTGAGCCCGATGGGTGCGATGTTCTTTTCTCTCCCCAGGGGTGTGGTTTTGAAGCTCCAGGAAATTGTTGGCAACGAAAACGTGGTTCTCGAGCCTGAAAGCTACATCTACGACGAAACTCCGCCTCTGATAAGACCTGAGGCATCGAGGGATGTGGTTGTCGTAAAGCCTGGAAGTACGGAAGAAGTTTCCAGGATAATGAAACTTGCAAACGAGCGTAAAATCCCGGTGTTTGTCAGGGGTGGCGGCACGGGGCTGAGCGGTGGAGTGATACCCACGAGACCCGGGATCATCCTCTCAATGGAAAGGATGAACAGGATAATTGAGATTGATGAGCAAAATCTGATGGCTGTTTGTGAGGCAGGGGTTACGCTGAGGCAGCTGCTGGATGCTGTTGAGAGAATTCCGGGCCTGTCGTTTCCACCTCACCCCGGTGATGAGGGTGCTCAGATTGGTGGGCTTGTTGCAAACAATGCCGGTGGGGCGAGGGCGGTGAAGTACGGGGTGATGAGGAACTATGTGGCTGGCCTTGAGGTTGTGCTGCCGACTGGCGAGGTGCTGAATCTCGGCGGGAAGGTGATAAAGAACGCAACAGGCTACGATCTGCTTCACCTCGTAATAGGGAGTGAAGGGACGCTGTGCGTTATAACGAAAGCAGTCCTCCGTCTGATTCCTGAGCCCGGTGCAACCTACACGCTCGTCATCCCATTTGAAAGCGCAGAGAACGCGATCAGGACTGTGCCGGAGATACTCAGGAGCGGAGTTATTCCTCTCGCGATGGAGTACATGGATATCGGGGCCATAAGGGCTGGAGAAAGGGTAACTGGGAAGAGGTGGCCTCACAGCGGAGGTAAGGCTCACCTCATGATAATTATTGACGGGATGGATGAGGATGAGCTGATCAGAAAGGCCGAGATAATAGAGAGGATAGCAAAAACTCACGGAGCGCTGGACGTTCTTGTTGGAGTGGGCAAAAAAGAGCAGAGGGACATTCTGGAGATTCGAAGCCTGATTTACGAGGGGCTCAAGGGTGAGACGATTGAGGTTCTCGATGTCTCAGTTCCGCCTGCGAGCATAGCGGAGTTCGTTGAGACCTGTCAGAGGGAGGCTGAAAGGCTCGGCATTGAGGTTCTGCACTTCGGGCATGCAGGGGACGGAAATGTCCACCAGCAGATACTCAGGTCGGGAATGGATGGGGAAGAGTGGATGGAAAAATATCTGAAATTCAAGGAGTTTGCGTTTGGACTGGCGAGCAGGCTTGGAGGATACATCACCGGAGAGCATGGCATAGGCTCGGTCAAGAAAGCAGACATGCTGAAAACCCTGCCGGGAGAGAGCATAGAGCTTATGAAGGCAATAAAAAAGGTCTTTGATCCCAACAACATCCTGAATCTGGGGAAGGTTGTCGACGTGGAATGAGTCAGGACATCATGCTCTCCATCCACTTTTTGAAAGTTTCGTACGACATTGCTCCGACTCTTCTACCCTTCAGCCTTCCATTTTCGAAGAACAGGAATGCAGGGACGCTCTTAACCCTGAACCTCCGGGATATCTCCGGACTGGATGCCGCATTCACCTTCAGGAAAACAACTCTCCCTTCATACTCTCTTGCGAGCTTTTTCAGGATAGGCTCCATGGCCTCACAGGGAGGACAGTTCTTACCCCAGAAGTCCACGACAGCATACCTGCTGGACTTCAAAAACTCGTCGAAGCTGGACTGGTCGACACTGATGGGCTTGCCTGCCGCACTCTCACCTCTCCTGAACAGTCTGTCCATAAGACCCATGATTATCTCTGCACACTCTCCAGCAGGTGTTAAAAAGTATCTCCGGGTTTGGTGATTCCATCACAGCCGGGAAAGCGAGTTAACAAAATTAATATCTAAAATAAAAAAGAGGCAGGAAGTCAGCCGCATTTTGTAAATCCGCACATCCTGCAGGTCATGCAGCCCTCGCCGTACTCCAGGATGTTTCCGCACTCCGGACACATCCCGCCTATGAGCTTGGTTCTCTGGGCCTCGTGGACCTCCTCAACCTTCTCCTCCGTGAACTCCGTCAGCGGCTTCACACCCTTGACATCCATCTTGATCTTCCTGAACTCTCCCTTGAGGTGCTTCTCCAGAACCTTTGCAACACCATCTGCGCAGCTCGTTATTATCTCCCCGTTGTCGAAGCCCACTGAAGGACATCTTATCCCCTTGAGCTGCCTTATCAGAGCCTCCGGGTCCACCCAGCTTCGAAGAGCAACACTCAGCAGCCTGCCTATTGCCTCTGTCTGTGATGCCGCACACCCTCCGCTCTTTCCGAGCTGCACGAAAACCTCTGCTATTCCGTGTTCATCCTCGTTTATTGTTACGTACAGCGAACCACATCCGGTCCTCGTCTCCACCGTCGTCCCCTTCGTGATTCTGGGTCTGGGTCTCGGCCTGTGGTACCTTGCTGGTGGCCTCACCTTCTCTTCCTCTTTCTTCTTCTCGGTTTTCTTCACGGACAGCACCTGTTCCTCTCTGCTTCCGTCCCTGTACACGGTTATGCCCTTGCACCCCAGCTCGTAGGCTAGCAGAAATGCTTTCTCTACATCTGCCTTCGTTGCGTGGTTGGGCAGGTTGATGGTCTTGCTCACGGCGTTATCTGTGTACTTCTGGAATGCCGCCTGCATCCTCACGTGCCATTCTGGTGAGATGTCGAGGGCACACTTGAACACTCTCCTTATCTCTTCTGGGATTTCGTCAATTCCCTGTATGCTCCCCTCCTCCACGACCTTGCTGAGCACGTCATCGCTGTATAGATCCAGAGCCCTCAGCATTCTCTCGAATATTGGATTGACCTCAAAGAACTCGTCTCCATCGAGAATATTTGCCCTCTTATATGCTAAGGCGAACACAGGCTCAATTCCGCTGCTGCATCCTGCGATGATGCTTATCGTACCGGTTGGAGCTATGGTTGTGGTGGTGGCGTTTCTCATTTTGATTCCTTTCTTTTCCCACACGCTTCCCTCCCAGTTAGGGAAGACCCCTCTTTCCTCTGCAAGCTCCTGTGATGCCCTGTGACTTTCTTCCTGGATGAATTTCATCACTTTCCGGGCCAGTTCTATTGCCTCTTCACTGTCGTATGGTATCCCGAGCTTGAACAGCGCATCTGCCCATCCCATCACTCCGAGACCAATTTTCCTGTTTTTCCTGGTCATTTCAGCTATTTCCGGGATTGGGTAGCTGTTCACATCAATGACATTGTCCAGAAATCTGGTTGCAAGCCGGACAACTTCTTTTAGCCTTTCCCAGTTGAAATCCATTTTACCCTCATCAACGAATCTGGAAAGGTTTATCGAGCCGAGGTTACAGGATTCGTAGGGCAGGAGAGGCTGTTCACCGCATGGATTTGTGGCTTCAATCTCACCAGCATGCGGTGTCGGGTTGTGCCTGTTTATTTCATCTATGAAAATTACTCCCGGCTCGCCATTTCTCCATGCACCCTCAACAATAAGGTTAAAGACCTTCCGGGCAGAAATTTTTCTGACAACTTCTTTCGTTCTCGGGTTTATGAGCTCATAATCTCCGTCGCTTTTCAGCGCCTCCATGAACTTCTCGGTTACTGCGACGCTTATGTTGAAGTTCCTCAGCACACCCTCCTCCCACTTGGCGGTTATGAACTCCTCAATGTCCGGGTGGTGCACGTTCAGAACTCCCATGTTTGCTCCTCTTCTCTTACCTCCCTGCTTTATCTGCTCTGTTGCGGAATCAAAAATTTTCATGAAGCTTATTGGACCGCTCGCAACGCCCATTGTCGATTTTACTATATCTCCTTTGGGTCTTATTCTTGAGAAGCTGAATCCTGTTCCTCCTCCGCTTTTCTGGACTTTTGCCATGTCCCACAGAGCCTTGAAAATACCATCTATGCTGTCCTCCACGGGGATGACGAAGCAGGCAGAAAGCTGGCCGAGTGGGGTGCCTGCATTCATCAGTGTTGGCGAATTGGGCATAAATTCCTGCCCGTCCATTATCTCGTAGAACCTTTTTGCCCACTCTTCGGGGTCGTTTCCGTAGTTCTCCTCAGCCTTGGCTATTGCCCTTGCGACTCTCCAGAGCATCTCTTCCGGAGTCTCAACCGGCTCTCCTTTCTCGTTTTTGAGGAGGTACCTCTTTTCCAGAACAACTTTTGCAGTATTGCTCAGTTCCATTCTACCACCATCAAGTTAATTTGATATTGTATCAACTTTTCTTAATTTAACGGGCTGAGGTGATATACTTTTCTGTTTATTGTGTTAACAAGCCGGATAAAAAGATATTGCTGATGATTGTTTACAGGAAACTGTCCTACAGCCGGTGGAAATCATCAGGGAAGCTTCAGCAGCGTGGGGTGCACCCCCTCATCGATTTCGATGATCGAGTAATATCCTCTGTTCAGCGGCCCTGGATTGACTACAAGTGTTCGTTTCCCTGCTCTCTCTATTCCAGCAGATTCGTGGATGTGTCCGCATATTATCAGGTCGAACTTATCCAGGTTCTCCCTTATCACAGTATTTCCAGCATTGATTCCTGAGTACGTTCTGTCGAGTATCCCGTATGGTGGAGAGTGAGACAGGAGTATGTTAACCTCTCCATACTTCAGATTCTCGAGGATTTCTCTGTAATGCTTTTCAGGATATTCTGAGGGTGTGTTGAATGGTGTGATTGGGGAACCGCCGAGACCGTGAAAGGTAAGATGTCCGATTCTGTGGCTTTTTCCATGTATAAACCTGTATTTTTCATTCTCCCTGTTCAGCGAGTCTTCATGGTCGCAGTTCCCGTGCACAACCAGAATTTCACCATCGAAGTCTTCGATTATTGCTTCAAATGTTCTGACATCTGATGGGCGAAAGTGGGTTACGTCCCCGGCAACGGCGAGGACATCTGCTCTTACTTTCTCCACCAGCCTTTCGAGCATTTCAAACTCAGAATGGATGTCCGAAATTGCCAGAATCCTCATATTACGTACATGTCCCCATTTCTTGGAGCGTAGCTTTCAACACCTATTTCTTCAGAAATCCAGCTTGCGAAAGCCTCTGTATCCTCTCCATGGACCGCAAAGACCTTCTCAGCCCCCCTGTCCACAACCTTTTTTACGAGTTCTTTGAGCTGTGCATCATCTGCATGTGCGGAAAAATCGTACTGTTCAACCTTCATTTTGAGCTTTACGGTTTTCATTCCAAGGTCTATTTCGCCGGTTTTGAGCGCTTTATCACCATTGGTGCCCTCGACCTGATACCCGGTCAGTATGATTTTTGAGCGTTCATCACCATACAGCTTTGAGATGTAGAACAGCGCAGGTCCCCCATTGAGCATCCCTGCAGTGGTAACTATTGCCGACGGCTCTTCAAGAACCTTCTCTCTTTTACCCCTCTCCACTATTATTGATCTTTTAATAGCCCTCTTCAGTTCTCTAACGCTTTTCAGATAGTCAGGATAGTTCTCAAGCATTCTTGAAACTTCCTTTCCCATCCCGTCCACGTAAGGCGTTATCCCGTGCTTGGTCAGGATCATCATAATTTCCTGCGTTCTCCCAACAGCAAAAGCAGGAATAATTGCATGACCTCCCTTATCGAGCGTGTCAATTACGCTCTCGACAAACTGCTTCTCCAGTTCTTTTCTCTCAGGATGCTTGACACCGAAGTACGTGGATTCGACGATGAGGATATCTGTTTCTGGGAATGATGTGTCCGCACCCTCGAGCAATCTGGTGTCTTCGAGCTTAATGTCTCCTGTGTAGAGTATGTTCACGTCTCTCGACATGTATATCGAGGCACTTCCGGGAATATGTCCGGCGTTGAAAAGCGTAACCTCCCATCCGTCAAACAGAAATGGCTCATCATAACCGACCTCTCTCGTGTTACTGTGGAACTGCATGTACTCTCTCTTCCCGAACGGCGGGTTCTCCATTATGTTCATTGAGTCTTTGAGCAGAATGTCTGAAAGGTCTCTTGTTGGTGGAGTCATGAATACCTTTGGGTCAACATCCATCAGATTCGGAGCGACACCGACATGGTCGAGATGGCCATGAGATATTATGATGCTTTTTGGGCTGACACCATTAACAGGGAATTCTGGAGGAGACGACGGCTTCAGACCGTAATCCAGTATGATTGAATCCACCATTATTGCTGATCTTCCAACTTCCCTGCATCCTCCGAGAAATCTTATGACTGTCATTCCCCAGAGCTTGAGACTTAATGAATAAATAAATTTCGGGAACCTAAAATTCGTGCTAAATTAGAAATTCAAAAAAATTATATTTTAATCCGCTGCATAAATGATTGGATGCCCGTAATAGCGATCACTTCTGGGAAAGGTGGCGTTGGAAAAACCACGATTTCCGTAAATACTGCCATTGCTCTTTCATCTATTGGAAAAACTCTGATAATCGATGGTGATATTGCTCTCCCCAATGTTCACGTCCTCATAGGGCTTGAGGAATTTGATCAGACACTTCTGGATGCCCTCAGAAATCCCGGGATGGTTGAGGATGCCATAAAGAGGGTAGAGTATGTTGTCGGAAGGGCGAAGGTGTCAATCGACGTTCTTCCTGCATCGACCTCACTGGACTCTCTTGAAAAAGCGGACATTTCCAGATTTGGCGATATAGTCGAAATTCTTGAGCCTGACTATGACTTTCTCATAATCGATGTTGCTGCAGGGCTGAGCAAATATGCTCTGATGCCAATGCTCTCAGCCGAAAAAACATACGTTGTAACCAATCCCGACAAAATTTCTGTTTCTGACGCCAGCAGGGTTGTGAATGTTGCAACAGAAGCAGGCGTTTATGTGAGCGGGATTGTGGTGAACAGATACAGAGGGGATAAAAAAGCCCTTGATGAAATGCAGGAAAAAGTCCATGCAGAGATTGCGGGAATCATAAGAGAATCCAGCATCGTCAGAAAATCGTGGGAGAGTGGCATACCGTTTGTTGTGAGCCACCCTTCATCCGCAATATCCAGAGATGTGACCCGACTGGCCATGAACATTGCCGGTATCAGGACCGAAATTAAAAAGTATGGTAAGCTGAAGTATCTTCTGGGGTTGGCATGAAAGATGAACTGTTCAGGGTTTTAATGGATGATGGTGAAGTCGAGATTTCGGAAGCCCCCTCTGAAAGCAAAGGTAGCGCAGAAAAAGGTGCACTCTCAGGCGAAAAAGTTGTGCTGTTTACAGGTTCAGAGGACAATGGAACTGTCCTTTTGAGAGTAATCGATGTGGCTATTCTGGTAGTAATCGTTCTTATCGTATTACTTCTGCTGGGCAAAATCTAAAAAATGGTTAAAGTCTTTTTCCAAACTCCTGTGCGAATTTTATACAGAATCCAAGCGTTTTCTGTACGTTTTCATCCCTCATTGCTCTGATCAATCCAGTAAGCGTGACCGGGGTGAATTCGGTGCTTGCGTTCAGGGCATCAACCATCGCCTCAACAACCCTGATGGTGTTGCTGTCAATGCTGAGCGCAACTGCGCCAAGCGTTTCAATCAGGTTCTGGACAACCTCTTCTGTTTCCCTGTCAAAAAACACGCCAGCGGTTTCGATGAGTGGAGCAAGAGTACCTGCAAGCTCAAGCAATCTCGATGCATTTCCGCTCTCTATCAGCTCGACAATCTTTGAAACCAGCTCGGAGAGCTTTTCCTCATCTTTCGAAAGTTTCTCAGCAAGCAGAACTGTGGTGTTGACTATTGCTTCGTCCCCCATATTATCACCCTGAGATAAAAAATTAAAGAAGGATCTCAGCCCTTTATCTCTCTAAGCTTGTCTACGAGGGCCGGCACGATTTCAAATATGTCTCCGACGATTCCGTACTGTGCAACTCCAAATATTGGAGCCTCAGGGTCTTTGTTCACGGCTATTATGAGTTCACTGTCTTTCATTCCCATGATGTGCTGGAACGCACCACTAATACCGAGTGCGAGGTAGAGTTTGGGCTTCACAGTCTTACCTGAAATGCCAACCTGCCTGTCCTTTGGAAGCCAGCCACTGTCGATAACCGGCCTGCTCCCCGCAACAACTCCTCCGAGGGCATCGGCAAGCTCCTCTGCAAGCTCTATGTTTGACGCATCCTCTATACCTCTTCCCACGGAGACAATTATGTCTGCCTGGCTTATATCCACCTCTCCTACCTCTGGCTCTATGATCTGTGAGAACTCTCTTTTTGGAGTTACTGAAGGCTTTATCCCTGCATCAACAACTTCTCCTCCGACTTCGCTGCCTTCTTTGAATACACCCTGCCTTACCGTGAACACGCTGGTATCGCCATCCTTTACAAGAATGTCAACAAGCAGCTTGCCCTGGAATATGTACCTTGTCGCCTTTATTCCGTTGCTGGTGTCGAGTCCAACAATGTCCGTAATTACTGGTGCGTTCAGCTTTGTTGCGAGTGCCGGAGCGAACTCAGAGCCTCTGGATGAGTTGGCAACCAGCACAATGTCTGGCTTCTCCTTGCTGAAAAGCTGGGACAGCACATCAACGTAAAGCTCTGGGTTGTAGTTCTCCAGGCTGCTGTCCTCGATTTTCCATACTCTGTCCGCATACTTTGCAAGCTCTTCAGCATATTTTGAAATGCCATTTCCAATAACCACTGCCTCAGCAGTCCCGTCTCCTTTGATGGAGTTTGCGAGATTGAGCAGCTCGATGCTGACCGGATCAAGTTCCCCAAACTTGATTTCTGCTACTGCAAAAACCCTCATTTCAGATCAGCCCCCTGTCTTTGAGAATCTGAATAAGCTTTTCCGCAACCTCTTCAGGTGAACCCTCAATCAGTTCTGCCTTCTTTACAGGTGGGGTGTATATTCTGTCGATTTCCGTGTAGCCACCCTCGACAGAAACGCTTACCTCTTTGAGCTCCTTTGATTTCGCCCTCTTGATACCCATGATTGACACGTATCTCGGCTCGTTTATACCGCTCTGCACCGTGAGGAGTGCCGGGAGTGAAAGGACGTTTTCCTCTCCGAAGCCTCCTTCGAGTTCTCTTACTATCTTGACCTTACCATCCTCCACCTTTATGCTCGTAACTGCAGTGGCGAACGGAATATCGAGCATTCCGGCGAGAAGTACGCCCACAAGTGCGTTGTTGTAGTCCTGACTCATCAGACCTGCAAGTATCAGATCAAATTTCTCTCCCGAGATTGCCTCCTTTATTGCCATTGCTGTCTGGTATGAGTCCATTCCTGGCTCCACCGGAACCTTGATTGCCCTGTCTGCACCCATCGCCAGGCACTTTCTCAATGTATCCTCTGTTTGCCCGACTCCAACGACCACGACCTCCCCACCATGCTCTTCCTTCAGCCTGATCGCCTCTTCAACAGCATACCTGTCCCAGTCGTTTATATCGAAAACCAGTCCCCTTTCGTCAACACTTTTTCCATCCTGAGAAACTCTAATTTCACTTTCTGGGTCAGCCGCATGTTTTGCCAGCACGATAATGTTCAATTTACCACCTCCGGTTAACTGGACTTCCTTTCGGGAAATTTAATAACTCTTTCCAAAAATTAAAAATTAAATGATTAATTGTTTATTTGCCCCTGAAATTGGGCTTTCTTCTTTCAAAGAACGCTGCAAATCCTTCTCTGACATCCTGTGTGGCCGTCACAAGGCCGAAGTATGCTGATTCGAGAGCCTGTCCCGTCTCAACGGGTAGCTCGTAGCCGAAGTTGATGGCGTACTTTGCAAGTCTGAGAGCAACCGGTGCCCCCTCAGCAAGCCTCTTTGCGAATGCCATGACCTCATCCCAGAGCTTCTCTGGCTCCACGGCTTTATTCACGAGCCCGATTCTCTCTGCCTCTTCTCCGCTGATTCTTTCGGCGAACATTATCAGCTCCTTGGCTTTAGCTATTCCAAGAATCTTCGCCATCCTCTGTGTGCCGCCCCATCCCGGAATGAGTCCAAGTGCCGTCTCTGTAAGGCCAATCTGTGCGTTCTTTGCCATTATTCTGAAATCACATGCAAGTGAAAGCTCGCATCCGCCTCCAAATGCGTATCCGTTTATCGCTGCTATCACAGGCTTGGGGAACTTCTCTATTGTGGTGAATGTTTCCTGCCCCTTTGCGGCAAGGAGCATTGCGACAGGCGGGTTGAGCACATCATCTGTTCCGGCAGCCTGCAGGTCAAGTCCCGCTGAGAATGCCTTACCCTCTCCTGTTATTATGACTACTCTGACCTCATCGTCGAACTCCAGTTCTGCAAAGGCTCTCTTAAGCTCATCGAGAAGTTCGAGTGTTATTGCGTTCAGCCTGTGCGGTCTGTTAAGCACGACCTTGGCAATGCCACCTTCGAGCTTCTCTATTCTGATGTTCTGGTAGGTTCCTGCCTCATACTTGTAAAATCCTTCCCCGCTTTTCTTTCCGAGTTTGCCTTCAGAAACGAGTTTCTTCAGATATTCAGACGGTTTGAGGATTTCGTAGCCCTTCTCCTTGTATATCTCCTCAGCCTTTGCAAGCACGATATCGAGCCCGATCTCATCGGCCAGTTCAAGAGGTCCTTTCGGCATGTTTGTACCGAGCTTCATGGCCGTGTCAATTTCCTTAGCATCAGCAACGCCCATCTCTATGAGTCCTGCGGCGATGTTAACCATTGGAGCGATAATTCTCAGGCCGTCGTACTTCCCTGCCTTCTCCTTGGGTATCTTTGGCCTACCGGCTCTCCAGTCGTAGAATCCTCTGGCGGTCTTCATTCCCAGCTCCTTGTTGTTGAACTTCTCCTCGAGGAGCTTGGACTTCGGAACAATTGACCACTGCTGGCCTGCAAAGTAGAGGATGTCAAGTCCCACAAAGTCTGCAAGCTCAAGTGGTCCCATTGGCATCTTGTACTCGTAGAGCAGTGCTGCATCGATTTCTTCAGGTTCAGCAACGCCCTTCTCGACATCATCAATTGCGAGAACAAGGTATGGTACCAGGCATCTGTTGACTATGAATCCCTCAACGTCTTTCTTGACGACAACAGGAATCTTTCCGATGCTTTTAACGAATTCCACGGCAGCATTAACGGTATCGTCGTTCGTCTGCTCGCCCCTTATAACCTCGACAAGTGCCATTACTGGTACGGGGTTGAAGAAGTGCATTCCCACAAATCTTTCAGGCCTGTCCGTTGCCTTTGCAAGCTCGGTTATGCTCAAACCGGATGTATTTGAGGCAAGGATTGCCTTTTTGTTAAGCTGGCACACTTCCTGGAATACCTGCTTTTTGATGTCCATTACCTCAGGGACGGCCTCGATAACGAGGTCCGCATCTTCAACAGCCTCTTTCATGTCTGTTGTGAAGTGCAATCTTGATGTGATTTCCTTGTATTTTGGAAGGCTGATTTTTCCCTTGTTTACAGCTTTTCTCAGGTTTTTCTCGATTGTCTGCTTCCCTTTTTGAATGAACTCTTCTTTAATGTCTCTAACCCAGACTTCATAACCTGCCTGGGCCACAACCTGTGCAATTCCCGAACCCATTGCTCCCGCGCCGAGGACGGCAACCTTCTTTATCTCCATTCTATCACCCCTCAACAGGAACGATTTCGTACATCAGGTAGCCTTCCTTTCTTTTAGCGATTTCGATTTTTACCCTCTGGCCGGGTCTGACCTTCTGGGGGTCTCCTCTGAGCCATGCAGTAATCCTGACACCGTCGTCGAGTTTTGCAATCGCAACCGTGTATGGCTCGTAGGCTGAGAAGCTTGGGGGCCTGACGAATATGACTGTCAGGGTTTCAAGCACACCCTCTTTCTTCAGCTCGAACCACTCCATGTCGCTGTCCATGCATGTTGGACAGTCTTTTTGCGGAGGGAAGAACAGCTCTCCGCACTTCTTGCACTTGGTGGCGAGAAGCTTGCCATCTCTCAATCCTTCAAAGAATTCCTGAATGTTTTCGATTGATATTATGTACTTCAGGTGGAGTTCTCTCATGTCGACCCACTGAAGGGCCCCGCTTTTCTCATCTATTGCTACCGGAAATCCGTATTCCTTAATATTTGTTTCAGCAGCTTTTCTCAAATCTTCCATACCTCATCACCTCGGCTTTTCAAGCCCGTATATCGTAACATAGCTGTAATGACCTGTTCCACCAACATTGTGAGCGAGATATCTTCCGTTCTTCACGTCAACCTGTCTGCCGTTCTCCGCCTTGCTGAGAAGCTGTTTCCATGCCTCAACTGCCTGACTAACACCAGTAGCACCAATCGGGTGACCCTTGGCCTTCAGACCGCCGTCAACGTTGACCGGTATTCTTCCACCTATGTATGTCTGCTCCTCTCTCACAAGCTGCACACCCTCTCCTCTCTTGGCGAATCTCAGATCCTCATAAGCGATAACCTCGGCTGCTGTGAAGCAGTCATGGACGTCTGCTCCATCAATGTACTTGTATGGGGCATCTATATCTATCCCCGCCTTCTTGTAGGCGACCTCAGCAGCATATGATGCTGACTTCAGGGAAGTGAAGCTCTCTCTTCTGCTGAGGTTGGCTGTTCCGGTGCCAACACCCTGGCTGTGTATCCAGATCTTTTCCTCGATGCCCCACTCCTTTACCTTTTCCTCACTTGCAAGAATTACGGCTGCTGAACCATCTGTTATCGGAGAGCAGTCAAATAGCTTGAATGGCCAGGCCACGTACGGGGCGTTGAGTGCCTGTTCAAGCTTTATTTCTCTCTGGAACTGGGCGTAGGGGTTTTTGGCTCCGTAGTGGTGGTTCTTCACAGCCACCTTTGCGAAATCTTCTTCGGTTGCCCCATACTTTGCCATGTATGCTGTTGCGTGAATTGCATAGTATCCGGGGAACGTGAGGCCGAGATTTTCAAACTCCCAGAAATAGCTCCCGAATCTTCCGATCAGCTCTATGACTGTTGGGTTTGGAGACTCCTGCATCTTCTCAACGCCGAGAATAAGCACAACGTCTGCCTCGCCGCTTTCGATTGCTGTGTATCCAACCCTGATTGCGGCATTTCCTGTGGCGCATGCAGCCTCAACCCTCATGCTCCCAACATTCTCAAATTTACCGTATTCGTACATCAGGGCAGGTACTGCTGCTTCGCTGCTCCACATGCCGGCATTGCCCACAACCATAAAATCGATGTCCTTCTGTTCCACGTTTGCTGTCTGCATTGCCTGTTTAATGGCTTCCCATGCAAGTTCTGGCATGTTAACGTCTTTTCTTGTGCCGAACTTTGTCTGTCCGGCGCCAATAATTGCAACTGCCATAGTTATTTGTAACATTAGTTCATTATATAAGCCTTTTGACGCTGTCCGGGCTTTTTCACCTCGAAAAAAATGGAAAACGTTTTATTTTGGCCAAATCTGTCATGAATTTTAAGATTTTTTCAAATTTTCTTTTAAATATTTTACTATGTTTTGACGGAGCCGTTAAACAAATTATCCAACCGAAAAAAATTATATACTCCGAAATACACTAAATCTTCACGTTTGATTGTGAGGTGGTGTTATGGCGATAAGCTTTCAGTTTACGGAGGAACAGGAGGATATAAGGAGGGCTGCAAGGGAATTTGCTGAAAAGGAATTCACACCGGAGCTTGCGATAGAGTGTGACAGAGAAGAGAAGTTTCCGAAGGAGCTTTTCAAAAAGTGTGCAAAGCTCGGGTTCCATGCAGTGTCAATTCCTGAGGAGTACGGCGGCGGTGGCTACGGGCCAATTGAGCAGATGATTGTGATGGAAGAGTTCTCGGCTGTCAACCCCGGCCTCGGCCTTGCGTGCCTCCTCCCAACGTTTGGAGTTGAGATTCTCCTTCTGCACGGCAGTGAGGAGCAGAAAGAGCAGTACGTTACGAAGGTCGCCAGGGGCGATGCAATAATGGGCATGGCAAACACGGAACCTGATGCGGGCAGCGATTCAGCGAGCATCAAGACAAGGGCTGTTAAGGACGGCAATGAGTGGGTGCTAAATGGCACAAAGCAGTTTATATCCAATGGTTCGATAGCAGACTTCATCCTTGTAACTGCAAGAACAAGCGAGCTGGAAAGCTTTGAGACGAGACACAGGGGAATAAGCTACTTTATCGTTGAGACTGACAGGGAGGGCTATAAAGCGGACAAGATAAAGGGCAAGATGGGTATAAGAGCCACAGACACAGCAGAAGTGAGCCTGAGCAACGTCAGAGTGCCGTCAGACAACCTCGTCGGTGAGGAGGGCAAGGGCTTTTACTACATGATGGAGTTCTTCGACATCAGCAGAGTCTGGGTGGCTGCTCAGGCAGTTGGAATTGCGAGGGGCGCATTGAAGCTTGTCATCGATTACGTAAAGCAGAGGAAGGCATTTGGAGTGCCTCTGGCAGCCTTCCAGTACATTCAGTTCAAGATTGCCGAGCTTGCGACCAAAATCGAGGCGGCAAGAACCCTCACATACAGAGCAGCAGCGCTTCAGGTTGAGCAGGGTAAGCCAGACAACACCCTTTCAGCCATGGCGAAATGGTATGCTGGAGAGGTTGCTGTCGAAACGGCCAACTGGGCGCTGCAGTTCCATGGAGGCTACGGCTACATCGATGAGTATCCGGTGAATCAGTTCTACAGGGATGCCAAGATTACTGAAATATATGAGGGAGCTAAAGAAGTCGAGAAACTCATAATTGCAAGGAATCTGTTCGGATTCAAAGGTCGCTGATTTTCTCAAAACCCTTTTTTAATTTTTTGTAGGTTTCCTCAACAGCCTCCGGTATCACCCGCACATCTGCAAGCACAGGCATGAAGTTGGTGTCACCGTTCCATCTCGGCACGATGTGCAGATGGATATGCTCTTCTATTCCGGCTCCAGCCACTTTGCCCATGTTTATTCCGATATTAAAGCCATCAGGAGACATGACTTCTTTTATAACTCTGATACAGGTCTGAGCGAGCACCATCATATCTGATAGCTCCTCCTGACTCAGGTCTTCAAGATCGCCAACATGTCTGAAGGGAGCCACCATCACATGTCCCGGGTTGTAGGGATAGTTGTTCATTATGACAAAATTTTTCTCTCCCCTGAATACAATCAACCTATCCTCATCCCTGTTTTCTCTTGGAAAATCACAGAAAATACAGCCTTCGTATTTTGGAGCCTGGATGTATCTTATTCTCCACGGAGCAAACAGCCTATCCATACTGCCAGTAATGTTGTCCTGAGTATAAAGTTTGCTGATTTTCCCCAATGGAGCGTTGAAGGAATATCGAATTAGTGATGTGATTGATTACATCTTTCGTTGGTTGAACTGGGTTCAATCCCCTCCCTAAACAACCCAAAAATTTATATAATGGAATTACTTAATTTATACTCGAAAAAAGCTAAGGAGGTGTTTTGATGGAACTGCCACTTGCTCCAGTTGAGAGGATTATTAGGCAGGCTGGTGCGCAGAGAGTTAGTGAGGATGCAAAGAAAGCACTGGCGGAGGCAATAGAGGACTACGCTCTTCAGGTTGCTAAGAAGGCTGTAGAACTTGCCAAGCATTCTGGCAGGAAGACAGTCAAGATCGAGGATATCAAGCTCGCAACAAGCCAGCTCTGATTCTCTCTATTTTTTACTTCATGCTTTTGACATCAGGTCTTCTATCAGTTTTATGTGCATCTCTTCCCACTGTATGAGCTTTCTGAGCGTATCTTTCACGAACTCTACGGTCTCCTCTCCGAGTTCCTGCGATATCTGGGAGAAGTCCTGATCAAGCAGGTTTCGGTAGTAGTTTCTTGCCCACCTCTCCCATTTGAGTATCTCGTTTAACTGCTGGGTTGTAAAATCTTCCGTAAAATCGAACTTTTTTACTCCGATCGTTCTGATGGAATATTCCTTGAAATCTTCAATGCTGAAGCTCAATCTCTCGATTACATTTTCAATCATCATCTTGTGGATCTCGTTGTCTTTTATCAGGTTGAAAAATGGCTTGGATATGTTCTCGTCCCCCAGCTGAAGCATGGTCTCGGAAATGGCCTCGCATTCCGTGTGTTCTGCCACATATGCCCTTGCGAGCAATCTTGCAAGAATCTTGCTGTTCATATTGATGACTAACTGGGTCATCCAACAGTAATTTTGACAAATTCAATATAAATTATTTTTGGAATATGAACCTGCAATACGTGTCTCAATTTCGCAATCTTACTGGCGATATCATTCTTTTTTATGAAACTCAATTCCATTGGTCGCGCAGCACTAACGGAAATACTGGTTTTGGTGAACTGGTGGTAATGTGGGCCTCTACTCAACCAGATGGTGGAGTGTCCCTCGGAATCACTCACTTTGACCTTTGATAAATTTTTTAAAACCTCATGCACCGATGTCCAAAGTATGCCATTTGGTAGCTATTGGCAACGTGAGGAAATTATGCCCCTGAATCAGCTTGAGGAGCTTCGGGTGAAAAGGCTGAGATGGGTTGTCAGGCGGGCTTACGATAATGTTCCCTTTTACAGGAAAAAGATGAGAGAAATGGGCATCACTCCTCATGACATCAGGAGGATAGATGATGTGGTTAAGCTCCCTTTCACGACGAAAGATGATTTGAGGGCGAATTATCCATTTGGCCTGGTGGCCGTCGATAAGTCCGAGCTTGTTCGAATTCACATGTCTTCGGGCACCTCGGGGAAGCCCAAAGTTGTTGCCTACACTGAGAGGGACCTTGAAAACTGGATAAACATGGTTGCCAGATGTCTTTACATGATTGGGGTGAGGAAGGAAGATGTGTTCCAGAATCTTGTCAGCTACACATTATTTACTGGAGGACTGGGTTTTCACTACGCCGCCGAAAGAATCGGAGCAATGGTGGTTCCTACAGGCACCGGCAACACTGAGAAACAGCTTCAGTACATGGTGGATTTCGGCACCACGGCCATCCATGCGACCCCGAGCTATGCCCTCAGAATAAAGGAGGTTGCGGAGGAAAAGGGCATAGACACTCAGAACCTCCCCCTTCGTATCGGATGTTTTGGGGCAGAGCCCTGGAGCGATAATACGAGGAAGAGGCTTGAAGAAGCGTTTGATTTGAAGGCCTTCGACAGTTATGGCTTAAGTGAGATGAATGGCCCGGGGGTTGCCTTCGAGTGCGAGGAGCAGAATGGACTGCACATCTGGCATGATCACTACCTGGTTGAAATTGTTGATCCTGAAACGGGAGAACAGCTCGGAGAAGGTGAGAAGGGTGAGCTTGTTTTAACTCCGCTGACGAAGGAAGCAATGCCTCTGCTGAGGTACAGGACGGGAGATATCACCTACCTGATGGGGTTTGACAGGTGTTCTTGCGGCAGAACTCATCCCAAGATTCACAGGATAATTGGCAGAGCGGATGACATGATTGTGGTGAGGGGGATAAACGTCTATCCGAGCCAGATAGAACATGTTCTGATGAATCTGCCTGAGGTTGGAGATCATTTTCAGGTTGTGATAACAAGAAATGGCAGCCTTGATGAAATTACTGTCAGAGTGGAGATGAGAGATGAAATCTTTACTGGTGAGCTGAGGGACTTCAGCAGGATCAGGAATAACGTCATGCGGGCATTGCAGAAGGAACTCAACATAAGGGTGAACGTTGACCTTGTTGAGAAGGGCACCCTCGAAAGATTTGAAGGAAAAGCAAAAAGGGTTCTTGATTTGAGAAAAGAATTGTAGGGTTTTTACTCTTCTTTCTCTTCTCCTTCGGCTTCAGATTTCTCTTCTGTTTCTGCGCTACCCTGTTTATCCTTCTCCTCTTCCGGTTTTTCAAAGACCTCCATGAACACGACTTCCTTAACACCCTCTATGTGCTTGAAGATCTGGTCCACAACCGTGTATTTGCCCAGCAGGAAGTACTGGTTGAATGAGGCGTCTTTGGGAACCTCGACAATAACCTTTCCATCCTCAATTTTTGGCTCAAGCTCTCTTCCGGTGTAGATCAGGAAAAGGTACTTTATCTTTTCTTCAGGCTTTTCTATAATCTCTTCAATTTCGTATTCGAATATGATTTTCTTTCCTGCGAGCGGATGATTGAAATCGACAATGGCTCTCCTTCCAATGACCTTCTCGACGGTACCAACCTTTTCTCCAACCTGGACTCTCTGGCCCGGAACAGGCCTTTCCTTGAATTTCGTTATTGAAATCACTTCCTTGTTATCCGGGTTGTATTCCCCGAATGCTTTTTCCGGAGGAACCTCCACGCTTCCCTTGTAGCCTGCCTCCTTTCCTTCAAGGTCCTCATCGAGACCCCTGAGCACATGCCCCTCTCCAACCACAACAACAATGCTGCCGTATCTTGCTCCCTCTTCATAGACTCCGTGCTCTTTCGCCACGCTTTCATCTGTGGAGTCTATCACGGTTCCATCCTCAAGCTTTGCGGTATAGCTTACCCTGACAAAGTCTCCCTTTTTGATCATCGTTACCACCTGAGACCCACTCAAATACTGGATTTAAAAAAGTATGGTTAAGGTTATAAGTTTGCCATCAAACGGGCGTTATGGAAGTTGAGATTAAATTCAGAATCCCGGATCCCGAAAAAATCGAGAGGGTTTTGAGGGACAGGGCTGAGTTTGTAATAGAAAAGATTGAGCACGATTATTATTTCAATCACCCATGCAGGGATTTTCGCGAAACTGATGAGGCTCTCAGAGTCAGGAAGGATGTTGAGGGTGTAACGCTGACCTACAAGGGCAAAAAAATTGACAGTGAGACGAAAACGAGGGAGGAGTTTAAGGTGAAGCTGGATAACTTCGAAGCAGCAAGGAAAATACTTGAAAAACTGGGTTTCAGAAAGGCAGGTGAAGTGGTAAAGAGAAGGAAAATCTACCGGGATGGGGACGTTATAATCTGTCTCGACCATCTTGATGGTATCGGGAGCTTTGTTGAGCTTGAGATTGAGAGCGACGATGTCGAGGAGGCAAAAAGGAGGGTTTTCAGATATGCCGAAATGCTTGGGCTTGGTGGAGAGAAAAGCATAAGAAAGTCATACCTTGAGATGGTTCTGGATGTGGCTGATAGTAACTGAGAAGGACAACACCGCCAGAAGGATAGCCGGAATTCTCTTCGGCAGGGTTAAGGTAAGGAAGATAGACGGAGTTAACGTCTATTTCTCACAGGATGAAAAAAATGCGGTTGTTGGGTTGAAGGGGCACATAGTTGAGCTTGATTATCCAAAGGAATACAACAACTGGAGCAAGGTCCCGTTAAAATCGTTGCTTAAGGCAGATCTGGTAAAAAAGGTGAAGGCGAGAAATATTGCGAAAGCCCTGTCTCAGCTTGCACAGAAAGCAGAAAGGGTCACCATCGCAACGGATTACGACAGGGAAGGTGAGCTGATTGGAGTCGAGGCTCTGGAGATAATAAAGAAAGCAAATCCGTCAGTTAAAGCCGATAGAGCGAAATACTCTGCCATCACCCCCCAGGAGATAAAGAAGGCGTTTTCCAGCACGACAAAGATAAACTTCAATCTTGCCAAGGCGGCAGAGACGAGACAGATTGTGGATCTTATGTGGGGTGCGCTGCTCACGAGACTGCTTTCCCTTTCATCCGGAAGGCTTGGTAAGGATTTTCTGAGCGTTGGAAGGGTGCAGTCTCCAACACTCAGGTTTATAGTCGAAAGGGAGAGGGAGATCCAGCAATTTAAGCCAACTCCATACTGGGAAATTTTTGCAGAGTTCGAAAACGGGGAAAAGTTTTCTGCTAAACACGTTAAAAGATTTCTGAAGAAAGAAGAAGCAGAAGAGGCTTTTTCGAGGATTGGTGATAGAGCCGTCGTAAAGAAGTACGTCGAAAAGGATGTTTCTGAAAGGAGGCCGATACCGTTCAACACAACCGAGTTTCTGAGAGAAGCGGGCAAGTTCATGGCTCCTGACAAGGCAATGAGCATAGCTGAAAACCTTTACATGAACGGTTACATATCCTACCCCAGAACGGACAATACTGTCTACCCACCATCACTAAATCTGAAAGCGATCGTGAGCAAATTCTTAAATTCTGAATTTAAGGCTGAGGCGGAAATCGCTTTATCGCACATGAAACCGTCAAGAGGTAAGAAAGAAACCAAGGATCATCCTCCAATTCATCCTGTCGAGGTGGCGAGCAGAAAAGACCTTTCCAAAGATGAGTGGAGAATTTACGAGCTTGTTGTGAGGAGGTTTCTTGCCACCTTAGCTCCTGATGCGGTATGGGCTGTGAGGCAGGCGGAAATCGACGCCAGTGGCGAGATTTTCAAGGCAACCGGCAAACAGCTTGTAAATCCAGGGTGGAGGGCAATATATGTTTACTACAAAGCTGAGGAGAGCTTTTTGCCCGGATTGCACGAGGGTCAGACCCTGAAGGTGCTTTCAAAGAAAATCGAGGAAAAGAAGACAAAACCGCCCGGCAGATACACAATGAGCTCGATTATAAAGCTCATGGAAAAGTACAATCTCGGGACAAAATCCACAAGGCACGAAATTTTGAGAAAGCTCTATTCAAGAGGGTATATCAGGGGCAACCCTCTGAAACCGACTGAAGTAGCTTTTGCTGTCATCGATGCACTCAAAAAGGAGGCCGAGGTTATAACTCTACCCGATATGACCGCAAAGCTTGAGGAGGATATGGACAGGATTGAAGAGGGGAAGCAGGATCAGAAGGCCGTTGTCAATGAGAGCGCAAAGTTCCTCGAAGAAGTCCTGGAAAATGTCAATGAAGAGGAGCTTGGGAAGACTATACGTGAGGGTGTTAGAAAGGACAGGGTTGTCGGAAAATGCCCTGAGTGCGGTAATGACCTTGAGATAAGGAAGGCGAGAGGTAGGTTCATTGGATGCACGTCCTACCCAGAATGCAGGTTCACCCTGCCTTTACCGCAGAAAGGAAGGCTGGAGGTTACTGCCAGAAAATGCGATAAGCATGACATGTCCATTCTCAGGATCAGACCTTCGAAGGGCAAATCATGGACGTTCTGCCCCTATTGCAGTTATATCGAATGGAAGGGTAGAGATGGCCAGAGTCAGGGGTAATGATGGTGTTTTCATCGACCCCTCAGGAGAGGAATAGATTTTAAAATCCGAACGAGAAACTCAAAGCGATGACTCCCGTCGTGGGAACAGAGGGGACACACATCATAGTGGAGGCTTCAGGGTGCAGTCCGGACGTTCTCTCGGATCCAAAGAAGATAGAGAGGATTTTCAAGGATGCTGCAAAGCACGCAAAAATGACTGTGAAGGCATCACATTTTTTCAAGTTCATGCCTGCAGGCGTGTCAGGGGCGGTTATAATTGCCGAATCCCACATCTCTATTCATACCTGGCCTGAGCTCGGGTATGCGGCTATAGACGTCTACACATGTGGTGAATCCAATCCTGAGGAGGCTGTCGACTTCATTCTCGAAAGGATAGGGGCAAAGCATGCCCACGTTTCCGAGGTCAGGAGGGGTATCAGGGAGGAAGAAGGCACCTACACGCACACGATTCTTACATGGGAAGAGGAGTTCTGAGGAATTGTTTATCTTTCCGAAAGCACCCGATGGCAGAAAAGAATAGGTATGGGTATGTAACTGTGACAGGTGTGATCAATCATTTATGCAGATCATGTGCCCCATCTTTTCCTTCTTGGTTTTCAGGTAAACGTAGTTCTCTTCATGCGGTTCAATCTCTATAGGCTCTCTCACGACCTCAAATCCGTAGGCCTTAAGCTCCTCTATTTTTTCCGGATTGTTGGTCATGAGTCTCACTTTTTTCACTCCGAGGTCAAGCAAGATCTGCGCTGCTATCCCGTAACTTCTCATGTCTGATGGGAATCCAAGCTCGAGGTTTGCCTCGACCGTATCCTTACCCTCTTCTTGAAGCCTGTATGCCATCAGCTTGTTCAGCAGGCCAATTCCTCTGCCCTCATGCCCTCTCATGTATATCAGAACACCTCTGTTTTCGAAATCAATCTTTTTCAGTGCCTTTTCAAGCTGTTCTCCACAATCGCACCTCAGGGAGTGGAAAATGTCGCCGGTGAGACACTCAGAGTGAATTCTGACAGGGACCTCTCTGAGCTCCTCCCCTCTCACGAGCGCCACGATTTCTCCGAGGGGCGTCTCATACCCCACCGCTCTGAATGTGCCGTAAAATTTGGTTGGAAGTGTTGCCTCAACAACCCGTCTGACGAGTTTTTCGCCCTTCAGTCTTTTATCGATTATTTCCTGTATTGATGTAAACTCGAAACCTTTCTCGTCGGCAAAGTTTTTAGCAAAGTCTGGGTCTGCATAGCCACCATTTTCGTCCATGAGGTAGCCATACACCGCCGTTAGCTTCAGATTTTTCAGTCTTGAAACGTCAATGCTGGCTTCGCCAAAAAAGGGTCTTTCGAGGACCCCGTTCTCCTTAACTTCTTCAACGAAAATATTCCCAGGATAGACTATTTCATCCTGCTTTACGTTACCTTCTGCAAGTTTTCGGATGAATTCGGCTTTTTTCCCCGCCTCCCCGTTGTCTCTGTAATCCACGGGTATGTACCTTCCGTTATAGAATCTGTACCTGTTAAGTCCGAGAGAAACGATATTTTTCCAGGGCATTGCGAGAATTATCCTGTCACAGTTTTTCATGAGGAGATTTATTGATCGTGGGTCGACAAATTCTGCAGGAAAACTTACAATAGCCTTTTTCCCGTCATGAATTACAGTGCCAATGCTGTCCATGTTCAGCGGGGGCACTCTGGGTATATAATTTTTGAGAAGTTTCTCATTTGCTTTCATCATGTTCTTTCTTCATTTCCTCCATTTTGAGCATCTCTTCATATTCTCCTTCGGTCATTTCCATTACGTAGCTACCTATGTATCCGCAATTCTTGCAGTAGTACTTTCCAGAAACTCCACCTGTGTCAAGCTCCACGTCCGTGGAGTTGCACACCGGACAGACTAAAACCTTCCTTGTCATGCTGAAACCTTTGGCGTCGAGTCTATAAATAGATATTCTTTCTTCACCTTGCAGTTCGTGAGATTTTTCAGGAAAAATTATAAACTTCCGCTGCAAGGCTCACACGGGTGGTAGCTTGAGGAAGGTGCTTATCGTATTGCTGATTTTGGGAGTTATGCTCGCTGGTTGCGCACAGCAGGAGGAGAAGGTTGCAACGCCAACGCCCGCGCCTGAAAAAGCAGCCAAGCAGAAGGTTGAGTTGAATCTCGTGAACCCGGGGAAGCTGGCTGTTGGTAGCGACGTTGCATACCCTCCATTCGAATACACCAACCAGACGACGGGCAAGTACGAGGGCTTTGATATGGATCTGGCAAAGGAAATTGCGAAGAGGCTTGGGCTTGAGCTGGAGGTCGTGAACACTGCATGGGACGGAATAATACCCGGACTGCTGGCCCACAAGTATGACGTGATAATGTCTGCAATGACGATCACCGAGGAGAGGGCCAAGCAGGTGTCGTTCAGCGATCCATACTTCGAGGCGAAGCAGGTCATACTCGCCAAGAAAGGCTCCGGAATTAGGGGTGTCAGCGATCTGGCAGGCAAGAAGGTTGGAGTGCAGCTTGGCACGACAGGGGACTTTGCCGCCCAGAAGCTCATCGAGAACGGAATAAAGTTCGAGTTGATCAAGTTTGAGGACACACCCTCAGCCTTAATGGCCATCGAGAAAGGAGACATAGACGCGGCAATAATTGACAATTTCGTCGCCTACCTCGCGCAGAAGAACAACCCTGACGTATTCGAGATCATAGAGGACAAGACTTTTGAGCCCGAGTACTATGGAATTGCCGTGAACAAGGACAATCCAGCTCTCCTCGAGGCCATAAACAAGGTCTTGAAGGAGATGAAGGAGGACGGAACCTACGACAAGATCTACAGGAAGTGGTTTGGAGAGTAAAAGGGTAAGGTTTAAAATCTCCCAATTTTTTTGTGCCCATGGTAGGGATAAACCAGTTCGATCCCGAGCTGTTCATGAACATCCTCCCCGACCTCGCCTTCGGGGCATTCATGACTCTCAAGCTCACCACGGTCTCAACGTTCTTCGGCCTGATAATTGGGTCCATTGCGGGCCTGGCGAGGGTGTCCCACAATCCCGTTTTCCACTACCTCTCAACGTTTTACGTGGAGGTCATCAGGGGCACCCCCCTCCTCGTTCAGATCCTCATCGTCTACTTCGGCCTTCCGGCTATAGGGGTAAACCTTTCCCCTGAACCTGCGGGCATAATAGCGCTCAGCATAAACAGCGGGGCATACATCGCCGAGATAGTGAGGGCAGGAATAGAATCAGTTCCTCACGGTCAGATGGAGGCTGCGAGATCCCTCGGCATGACGTACCTTCAGGCCATGAGGTACGTGATCTTCCCGCAGGCATTCAGGAACATAATGCCCGCTCTGGGCAATGAATTCATAGCTCTGCTCAAGGACTCCTCGCTTCTGTCGGTCATATCCATAGTCGAGCTCACCAGAGTGGGCAGGCAGATCGTCTCAACGACATTCAACGCGTGGACACCATTCATTGGCGTTGCACTGTTCTACCTGTTGATGACAATTCCGCTGAGCAGGCTGGTCAACTACTACCAAAGGAGGATTGGTAAGTATGCTGTTAAGGGTTGAGAACCTTCACAAAAAATTTGGAGACCTCCACGTGCTGAAAGGAGTAAACCTCAAGGTGGAGAAAGGAGAGGTAGTGGTCTTAATCGGCCCGTCTGGCAGCGGGAAAAGCACCCTGCTGAGGTGCATAAATCGGCTGGAGGAGCCAACCTCGGGCAGAATCTTTCTGGACGATGAGGAGATAACTTCAGATAGGGTGGACATAAACAGGATAAGACAGAGGATAGGGATGGTCTTTCAGCAGTTCAACCTCTTTCCACATCTCACTGCCATAGAGAACATAACCCTCGCTCCAATAAAAGTGAAGAGGATGGACAAGGAAGAGGCGTACCGAATCGGCATGAGGCTTCTGGAGAAAGTTGGATTAAGAGATAAGGCCAACTACTACCCCCACCAGCTCTCGGGAGGTCAGCAGCAGAGGGTTGCGATTGCAAGGGCTCTGGCAATGAACCCCGAGGTGATGCTTTTTGATGAGGTCACCTCAGCCCTCGATCCTGAACTTGTGAAGGAGGTGCTCGAGGTCATGAGGGAGCTTGCGAGGGAGGGCATGACAATGCTGGTTGTGACGCACGAGATGGGCTTCGCGAGGGAGGTTGGTGACAGAGTGATCTTCATGGATCACGGAGTAATAGTGGAGGAGGGGGCTCCGGAGGAGATATTTTCAAACCCGAGGGAGGAGAGAACGAGGCGCTTTCTCAGAATGATTCTCTGAGCTTTCCTGCCCTCTCAACCCATTCCGCGAACCTGTTCACAGTCATTTCGAGGCTTCTAATTCCCTCCTCATCGCTCCTCACACCCTCGAGTGTGTCCCTGCTCCAGAACGCTGCGCCGAGATTCGCTCCAAAGTTCCCTCCGCTGACAGGGATCATGCGATTCATTATGAAGAACGCGTTTATCTCGAGCAGGGTCAGGTCCTGACCTCCATTCCTGTCCCCCCCAACCGCAATCCCCATCCCCGGCTTTCCTGCAAGTGCTTTCGGGTTTCTGAACAGCAGCGCTCTCGTCCTCTCCATCATAGCCTTCAGGTGAGCAGACACTCCACCGTTGTGCACCGGGGTGGCGAGGATCACACCCTTCGAAGCCTCGAGTAGCTCGTAGAGCTCCGCCATGTCATCCTCATGCACGCACCTCTTCGATTTTCTGCAAAAATCGCAGTGCCTGCAGAACTCTATCTTACTGTCATGGGCTGAGAATAGAGTGGTCTCGACCCCGCGCTTCTCGAGCATCTTCAACGCGAGCGAGAGGACATGGTGTGTTGTTTTCTTCCTGGGACTTCCACATATTCCCAGTATCATTGCCTTACTTTTCCCGGCTTCTTAGTTAAATCTTTGGATTAACTGAGGTATCCGAGCCTGATGAGCATCTGTCTGAAATCTGAAATGAATTCCTTTATCATCTCTTCATTTACATGTGGCATTATGACCATCCTGATAGCTTCAGGCTCCCTGATGGTGGATATCACCCATCTTCTCCTGTACAGCTCGTCCTTCAGCCTGCTGGCATCACGTGCGTGGAATGAAACGACGTTCATAACCGGCTCGACCACAGGCTCAAATCCGAGGGTTTTCATTTCCTCTACGAGCGTTCTGGTGTTTCTGAGACACTCCCTCACGATCCCTTTCATCCCATCGTATCCAAGATGTTTCAGCACCGCGTAGGTTGAGGCGACACCTGTTCCGGGTCGCGTTCCTGTTAGGGTGTACTGGAATCTGGTTGTGAGGTAGGGCGTTTCAACTTCGAGGGCCTTGAGGAAGGTCTCGTCTCTGAAAAGTATTCCCCCAGCGGGAATCGTGGCCATGCCCATTTTGTGGGGATCGACGGTTATCGAGCTTACAGCTCTTACTTCGAAATCAAACGGGACTTTCTCATCCAGAAATGGTAGAACGAGTCCGCCAAAAGCTGCATCGATGTGCAGAAAAACATTCTGGTCTTCCGCAATTTTTCCCAGCTCTTTAATATCGTCCACCTGCCCAAGCTCTGTGGTTCCGGCTATGCCCACGAGCGCCACGGTATTGTCGTCCACGAGCTTTTCAACTTCCGACACATCCACGCAGTAGTTTTCGTCCAGTTTTGCTCTCCTTATCTCCACTCCGAGGATGTCGCCTATTTTTTCGAATGAAAAGTGGGCAGATTTTGGGATGACTATGTTTGGTTTATCCACTTTTTTCAGGTTTCTTGCAGCTCTGATTCCCTGAATGTTCGCTTCAGTCCCTCCGGATGATATGTATCCGGCAGCATTTTTGTTGCCCAGCAGTCTGCCGAGCATTGAGATGACCTTTTTTTCAAGCTCCATGGTTCCGACGAATATTCCCGGGTCTCCGAGGTTTGTTTCAATAAATAAACTGTGAGCTTCAGCTGCAACAGGATGCGGGACAGTACACATTGAGCTGAGAACTCTCGAGTAGGGAATATCCCTGCCTCTGACAGCTTTGAGTTCCTCAATCACATCCATGTCAGGCGTTTGGGAACAACTATTTAAATAACTAATCCATTTCTGATGTGAATGTTGCAATTCTCGTCGGGGGGAGGGGGAGGAGGCTTGGCGGTGCTGAAAAGTCTCAGATAAGAATTTGCGGAAAAAAGATTATTGAAAGGCTTATCGAGGAATTTGCCGAATTTGAAACCGTTATTGTTTGCAGAGATGAAGGTCAAAAGCGGCTTTTTGAGGGACATCGCTGTGTTGTAGATTCTGTGAGGAATTTTGGCCCTCTTGCAGGGATACATTCGGCTTTGAGCTACTTCAGTAGCAGGACAGCTGTTGTTGCGTGCGACATGCCCTTTGTTAAGGCAAAAGTTTTGGAAAAACTGTATGCTGAGGCTGAAAAATGTGATGCGGATGCGCTGCTACCGGTATGGAGTGACGGAAGACTTGAGCCTTTGCTGGCAGTTTATTCTCCGAAAATTCTTCTCGAAATTGAGAGAAGCTTCGAAAAAAACGAGAGGAAGATACTCGCTCCAGTGTTCCGGAGCAATAATGTTGCTCTTTATGACATTGAATGTTTACGAAAAATTGATAAAAATCTGTTATCTTTCTTTAATGTAAATACCCGTGAAGACGTGGAGCGAGCTGAAAAACTATGCTTGTCGATAGATTTGGGAGGAAAATCACAAATCTGAGGATTTCTGTAACATCAAGGTGCAACCTGAACTGTTTTTACTGTCACAGGGAAGGCTATCTTAGTGGAGATGAGCTTTCTCCAGATGAGATAGCTGAAATTGCAGAAGCTTTCAGAGAACTGGGGGTCAGGAAAGTCAAGATCACAGGGGGAGAACCCCTCGTGAGGAAGGATATCGTAGAAATCGTGGAAAAGCTCCCGAAATTTGATGAAATCTCGATGACAACCAACGGACAGCTTTTGAGCAGGTATGCGTGTGATTTGAAACGTGCCGGACTGGACAGAGTCAACGTGAGTCTTGACACCCTTGATGCGAAAAAGTATCGGGCAATGACGAGGGGTGGGAAGATTGAAAGGGTCATCGAGGGGATAGAGGCAGCAATTAACGCTGGTTTGACTCCCGTAAAGCTCAACATGGTTCTGATTTCTGGACTGAACCTTGATGAAATTGATGAAATGATCAAATTCGCCAGAAAGTTCAGAGGAAAACTTATTCTGCAGTTCATAGAACTTGTCAATCTTAATTACAATGGCGAAGGATATTTTGACGTCTTCCGGCTTAAAGAAAGGTTCGAAAGCAGTGCGAGGGAGATTAGAATCAGAGGTATGCAGAAAAGAAGACAGTACATTTTCGAGGATTATGCTGTTGAACTTGTAAAGCCTGTTGATAATTCGGAGTTCTGTCATTCCTGCAACAGAATAAGGGTTACAGCAGATGGAAAAATAAAACCATGTCTTATGAGAAACGACAATCTTGTTGATGTTCGTGGCTTAAGCGGAGAAAGATTATTAAATGTTATAAGAGAGGCGATACTGTTGAGAGAGCCTTATTACAGGGGTGATTGATTTGGTCGAGATAAAAATAGACGGAAAGGTGATTCCCGTAAACCGCTACGTGAAAGACGTCTTTCTGAAGGTCATCGCTGCCCTCGTGTCAACCCTGAAGGGTGTGCCGGAAGACTGGTCAGAGATTGAAATAAAAATAAGCAGAGAAGATGAGGAGTGATATAGACAGGATACCGGAATATGTTCCTGGGAAGAGCATCGAAGAAATCAAGAAAAAATACGGGCTGAAGAGAATAATCAAGCTTGCTTCCAACGAGAATCCTTATGGCTTTTCTCCAAAGGTGGCGGAGATTCTGAAGAATCAATATCGCCTCAACGTCTATCCGCCTTCTGATCCTGGTGAACTCAGGGAGAGAATTGCAGACTATATCGGATATGAGCCAGAGATGATTGCACTATCAGCAGGAATGGATGGAGTCCTTGAGTCAGTTTTCAAGATGCTCATAGATCCCGGAGATGCTGTTTGCTATGCTCCTCCAACCTTTCCGTATTACTCCATTCTCTCCAGGATTTACAGAGCGAATGAGGTCTGGCTGAAAAGAAATTCGAATTACAGAATGGCAGAATACGTGAAAGGAGCGAAACTCACAATCATCTGCACACCGAACAATCCCACAGGCAACTCTGAAGATTTTGACTTTGTCAGAGAAGTGGTCGAGTCGGTAAGAGGGTATGTATTTATTGATGAGGCCTATGCTGAGTTTGCGGAAAGGGATATGCTGAAGCTTGCGGAATATGAGAACGTGATCATAGGTAGAACGTTTTCAAAGGCCTTTGGGCTGGCGAACCTCAGAATTGGCTACGGGATTATGCACCCGTCGCTTAGAAAGGCGTTCATGAGGGTCAATCCACCTTTTTCTCTTTCATCCGTTGCAATATCTGCCGCACTTGCGGCTCTTGAGGACATCGATTGGATGAAGGAAACGGTGAGAAAGATCGTTTATGGCAGAGGATGGCTTCATTCCGAGCTTGAAAAAATCGCAAAGCCTGTGAAGTCTGATGCCAACTTCATCTTTTTCGAGACTGAAATCACTTCCAGGGACCTAGCGGAGAGACTTGAAAGGAGGGGTGTGATTATCAGGTCTCTCAGAAATTTTGATGGCGCAGGCGAAAATGCGGTCAGGGTGAGTGTTGGGACTGAGGAACAGAACAAAATCTTTATCGACACGCTGAGGGAGGTACTGTGTTCGCGATAACCGGCACCCCTGGGGTTGGAAAAACCACCGTTTCGGAGATACTCAGGAGAAAAGGTTACAGAGTTATTCATATCAATGAGGTGGCTGAATACTACGGTTGCCTATCCAGAGAAGGAGATGAACTCGTTGTCGACCTCGACTGCCTTGACGGGAGGTTCGATCCGTACGAATGGGAGTGTGATTTTGTGGAGGGGCATCTCAGCCATCATATTGCGGACAGATGTGCCGTCCTGCGGTGTCACCCTGCTGAGCTTTTAGAAAGGATGAAGGGCAAGGGCTGGGACGAGGATAAGATTCTGGAGAATCTTGAAGCGGAAATAGTGGATTTCATCCTTGTAGAATCACTCGAGATGTGTGCAGAAGTGCACGAAATTGATACAACAGGTAAGACACCGCATGAAGTTGCCAGAATAGTGGAAAGCATATATCTAAGGCAGACCGCTTCTCCACCCGGAAATGTGGACTGGATATCTGAAATTGGAGGGGAAATTGACAGATTTATCAGAAAGAGGTTATAGCTTATTGGTACCTCTTAATCCAGCTTTGATTATTTTTCCATTACTTGAAATTCGGATGGTATTCGGGCAGAAGAACTTTTTCTTGACATCTTTAATTATTTTTCACTTGGTTTTTCAGCCAAAAGCTTTATATTTCCACCCTGTACTTAGCGGAATTACACGTGCGGGGGCTTTCCGAGGTTGAAGGCCCCTGAGATCAAGGGCAAGGTTTATATAACCAAGCATCAGCAGAAAAATCCCCGCAAGGGGGGTTGAGATGCACGATAAAGCTTATAAATCATAAAGTCTCAATAACATATTACCAAAACCGCGGGACCGGCAAGGGCCCCGAAAGGGCGTAATGCCTGTGATGAGGGGCGGTGTTCCCACCCGCGGTATAGCTAAGGAGGACGTGTCCGGTGAGACACGTCTGAGATGGGCCTGTCAGCAAGGCAGATCCGGTGGGAGAAGGGACGTATTCACCCTTTTCCCCGCCAATTCTGGTTGATCCTGCCAGAGGCCGCTGCTATCCGGCTGAGGCTAAGACATGCGAGTCAGGGGGCTTGTATCCCTTCGGGGATGCAGGCACCGGCGGACGGCTCAGTAACACGTGGACAACCTGCCCTCGGGAGGGGGATAACCCCGGGAAACTGGGGCTAAACCCCCATAGGTGATAGGTGCTGGAATGCCCTATCACCGAAAGTGCCTTCGGGCAGCCCGAGGATGGGTCTGCGGCGGATTAGGTAGTTGGCGGGGTAACGGCCCGCCAAGCCGAAGATCCGTACGGGCCATGAGAGTGGGAGCCCGGAGATGGACCCTGAGACACGGGTCCAGGCCCTACGGGGCGCAGCAGTCGCGAAACCTCCGCAATGCGGGAAACCGCGACGGGGTTAGCCGGAGTGCCGATGCCTCGCATCGGCTGTCGGGGAGCCTAAAAAGCTCCCCACAGCAAGGGCCGGGCAAGGCCGGTGGCAGCCGCCGCGGTAATACCGGCGGCCCGAGTGGCGGCCACTATTATTGGGCCTAAAGCGTCCGTAGCCGGACTGGTAAGTCCTCCGGGAAATCTGGCGGCTTAACCGTCAGACTGCCGGGGGATACTGCCAGTCTAGGGACCGGGAGAGGCCGGGGGTATTCCCGGGGTAGGGGTGAAATCCTGTAATCCCGGGAGGACCACCTGTGGCGAAGGCGCCCGGCTGGAACGGCTCCGACGGTGAGGGACGAAGGCCTGGGGAGCGAACCGGATTAGATACCCGGGTAGTCCAGGCTGTAAACGATGCGGGCTAGGTGTCGGGTAAGCCACGAGCTTATCCGGTGCCGGAGGGAAGCCGTTAAGCCCGCCGCCTGGGAAGTACGGCCGCAAGGCTGAAACTTAAAGGAATTGGCGGGGGAGCACTACAACGGGTGGAGCCTGCGGTTTAATTGGATTCAACGCCGGGAAGCTTACCGGGGGAGACAGCTGGATGAAGGTCGGGCTGAAGACCCTACCAGACTAGCTGAGAGGTGGTGCATGGCCGCCGTCAGTTCGTACTGTGAAGCATCCTGTTAAGTCAGGCAACGAGCGAGACCCGCGCCCTCAGTTGCCAGCGGATCCCTTCGGGGATGCCGGGCACACTGAGGGGACTGCCGGCGCTAAGCCGGAGGAAGGTGCGGGCAACGGCAGGTCCGTATGCCCCGAATCCCCCGGGCTACACGCGGGCTACAATGGCCGGGACAATGGGTACCGACCCCGAAAGGGGTAGGTAATCCCCTAAACCCGGTCTAACCTGGGATCGAGGGCTGCAACTCGCCCTCGTGAACCTGGAATCCGTAGTAATCGCGCCTCAAAATGGCGCGGTGAATACGTCCCTGCTCCTTGCACACACCGCCCGTCAAGCCACCCGAGTGGGCCAGGGGTGAGGGGGTGCTCTTCGGGCACTCTCGAACCCAGGGTCCGCGAGGGGGGCTAAGTCGTAACAAGGTAGCCGTAGGGGAATCTGCGGCTGGATCACCTCCTAACGTAGCGGGCCTTTCTCCCACCGGAGCCTAAATGCTGACAGGCCCATGGGCTCGTAGCTCAGCTGGGAGAGCGCCGCCTTTGCGAGGCGGAGGCCTCGGGTTCAAATCCCGACGAGTCCATTAATTCTTGTATCTCAGGTGCACCCGGTGATGGAAAAGTCACCGGGGAAGGGCTTAGCCCCATGTGGGCTGTGAGGCCGTGTACAGGTCTGTTCCCAGGTACTTACTGGGACCGGTGAGGCTCTTCCGGCAAATATCCCGGTCAGTGGATGGCTGGGCTCGGGCGCCGACGAAGGGCGTGCCAAGCTGCGAAAAGCCCGGGGGAGGCGCAGGGAGCCGTAGAACCCGGGATCCCCGAATGGGATATCCTGTCCCTTCGGGGACGCTCCCATCTGGGAGTGGGAACGCGGGGAAAGGAAGCATCTGAGTACCCGCAGGAAAAGAAAGCAAACGCGATGCCGTTAGTAGGGGCGACCGAAAGCGGCACAGCCCAAACCGAACACCCTTCCGTAAGGAAGGGTGAATGTGGTGTAGTAGGGCCCCGCCTAATGCCTGAGGGTGAAGCCGAAGTCCGCTGGAACGCGGCGCCGTAGAGGGTGATAGCCCCGTAGGCGTAAGCTCTCAGGTTACAAGGTGGGGTTCCCTGAGTACCGCGGGTTGGAATTCTCGCGGGAAGCAGGGGGTCATCAACCCCCAAGGCTAAATACGTCCCGAGTCCGATAGCGCAATAGTAGGGTGACCGAAAGCTGAAAAGAACCCCGAAAAGGGGAGTGAAAAGAGCCTGAAACTGGCCGGGGATAGTGAGCGGTGGCTCGAAAGGGCAATCCCGGTGAAGGAAAGCGCCGCGAGGCGCAAGTACGAACCGGGACACCGGAGTCGCCGCGTACGTGTTGAAGAACGGGCCAGGGAGTGTACGGCAGAGGCGAGGCTAAGGGCTTGAAGCCCGGAGCCGAAGGGAAACCGACAGCCCGCAGCTTCTGCGAGGGGCGGGGTGTGCTCGCCTGTAGTCTCTGCCGTACGACCCGAAGCCGGGCGATCTAGGCGGGGGCAGGGTGAAGCGGCTCGAAAGAGCCGTGGAGGCCCGCAGGGGTGTTGATGTTCAAATCGCTCCTCTGACCCCCGTCTAGGGGTGAAAGTCCAATCGAGCCCGGGGATAGCTGGTTCCCCCCGAAACATACCGCAGTATGACCCGTCCGGAGGCTGGTAGTGGGGTAGAGCACTGATTGGGGGAGTCGGGGGGTGACACCCTCGCCCCCCTGTCAAACTCCGAATCCACTACCGCCGTAGATGGGCGGAGTCCGGGCATGGGGTTAAGCTCCATGTCCGCGAGGGAGACAACCCAGACCGGGGTTAAGGCCCCCAAGTGCCGGCTAAGTGTAAACGATAAAGGAGGTCCCGGGTCGAAGACAGCGGGGAGGTAGGCTTAGAAGCAGCCACCCTCTAAGGAGTGCGTAACAGCTCACCCGCCGAGACTCGGGGCACCGAAAATGGACGGGGCTCAAGCCGGCCGCCGATACCCCGGGGCACCGAAAGGTGATCCGGTAGGGGGGCGTACCGATGGCGTAGAAGCCTGAGGCGTGAGCCCGGGTGGAGCCGTCGGTAACGAGAATCCTGGCGGTAGTAGCAGCGTAGCCGGGTGAGAATCCCGGCCGCCGGAAGGGCAAGGGTTCCACGGCAATGTTCGTCAGCCGTGGGTTAGTCGGTCCTAAGGTGGTCCGTAACTCGGAGCCACCGAAAAGGGAAGCGGGTTAACATTCCCGCACCCCCCGTCCGACCGCTCTGCGGTTGCCGTAAGGCCCCGACGCCTCGGGATAGGCCGAGCGGGAGTTGCCAGCCCGTCCAAGCGTCGAAGCCCCCGGAGTTCCGTAATGGAGAGAAGGGGGTGAAGGCGTGATGGCGTAAGTCGGCTGACTCCTGGGGCCCGTGAAAAGGGGGACGGGAGGACCGTACCGAGAACCGACACAGGTGCCCTGGCTGAGCAAGCCAAGGCGTGACGGAACATTCCGGCCGAGGGAATTCGGCAAATTAGCCCTGTATGTTCGCTAGAAGGGGTGCCTGCGGTTTAGGAGACCGCAGGTCGCAGTGCCTAGGGGGGGGCGACTGTTTACTAAAAACACAGGGGGCTGCAACCCCGAAAGGGTTAGTACAGCCCCTGAGTCCTGCCCAGTGCGGGTACCTGAAACCCGGGTTCAACCGGGCGAAGGGCCCGTAAACGGCGGGGGTAACTATGACCCTCTTAAGGTAGCGTAATACCTTGCCGCTTAATTGGCGGCTTGCATGAACGGATTAACGACCCCCCCACTGTCCCCGGCCGGAAGCCGGCGAACCCGACATCCCAGTGCAGAGTCTGGGGACCCCCGTTGGGAAGCGAAGACCCTGTGGAGCTTTACTGCAGCCTGCCGTTGCCTCACAGCTGGGGATGCGCAGGGTAGGCGGGAGGCTTCGAAGTCCCCTCTCCGGGGGGGATGGAGCCGTCGATGAGACACCGCCCATCCTTAGCTGTGGGGCTAACCCGCAATGCGGGGACATCGGTAGGTGGGCAGTTTGGGTGGGGCGCCACTCCCCCGAAAAGGTATCGGGGGAGCCCAAAGGTCGGCTCAGGCGGGTCAGAACTCCGCCGTAGAGTGCAAGGGCAAAAGCCGGCCTGACGTGACTCCGCACAATAAGGAGTCACGAGCCGAAAGGCGGGCCTAGCGAACCACCCTGGCCTTTTGGTGAGGCCGGGTGACGACAGAAAAGCTACCCCAGGGATAACAGAGTTGTCCCCGGCGAGAGTACATATCGACCCGGGGGCTTGCTACCTCGATGTCGGCTCTCCCCATCCTGGCCGTGCAGCAGCGGCCAAGGGTGAGGTTGTTCGCCTATTAAAGGGGATCGTGAGCTGGGTTTAGACCGTCGTGAGACAGGTCGGTTGCTATCTAACGGGGGTGTCTGGGCGGCTGAGGGGAAGGAGGCTCTAGTACGAGAGGAACGAGCCTCCGGCGCCTCTGGTCGACCGGTTGTCCGGCAGGGCATTGCCGGGCAGCTACGCGCCATGCGGTTAAAGGCTGAAAGCATCTAAGCCTGAAACCGCCCCCGAAAAGAGCCGCCCTTAAGGGCGCGGGTAAAAGACCCGTTTGATAGGGCCGGGGTGTAAGCGGCGAGCCTTCGGGCGAGCCGTTCAGCCCGCGGTCACTAAAGCCCGTGCCGGGTTGCCTTGCCGGTCTCAGGTATATGCTGGGAACAGACCTGTACACGGCCTGAGAAATTCTTTTATTAACTTCTTCTCATGTTTTTCTCTGTGGAACTGTCTAAGCTTCGAAGGCTGATTCAGCTTTCACATTTTGACGTATGTCATGAAAGGTGTGTGTTTGACCCTTTTAGAGCGATCTATCGCTCGGCAGGGGCGAATCTTTTCAAGACGCTGATAAGCTCCTCATGCTCGTACGATTGCCATTACTGCAATAATGCCTGGAATAAGGGCTACGCTGCGAAACCTGAAGAAATTGTAAAGGCTTTTGAGCTTCTGCTGGGAAATGGGCTGGTAAATGGAGCATTCCTTTCCAATTCGATAAGGGATCCGGAAAGGTCGATGGACGAAATCATCGAAAGTGCTGAGATGATCAGAAGGAATTTTGACGGGTATCTCCACCTCAAAATAATACCGGGTTGCACCAGAGATCAGATAAAACAGGCGGTAATGCTTGCAGACAGAGTCAGTGTTAATCTGGAAAGCCCATCCTACTCAATTCTCACCGAGCTGTGTTCCACAAAATCAAGATCTGATTTTTCGAGAACTCTCAGAATTGCTCTAAAAATGGCAAGGAGGGCTGGCAGGAGCTTCACCACACAGATGATTGCAGGGCTGGGTGAAAAAGATGTGCAAATTCTTAAGGTAGCGGAGAAGCTTTACGAGAGGGGTGTTAGGAGGGTGTATTACTCCCGCTTTACACCACTCAAGGGAACGCCCCTTGAAAACATGAAGAGAGAGAGGAAAGCGAGAGTCGTGAAGCTTTACAGGGCTGATGCACTGATCAGGCTGTATGGTTTTGATGTTAAAGAGCTGGAAGAGATTATGGTTGACGGAAATCTCATGAATGAGGACCCAAAGATACTTTTTGCACTCAAAAAGCTTGAGAGAGGGGAGGAGCTGAGACCCTTGGAGGTTCCTGGTTTGGGATTGAAGACTTCTGGACTTGTAGAGAAGGGGTGCAGTTTGCTCGAACTGAAGAAGCTGGGCTTCAGCATCAGGCGAGCGACAGCTTTTGACCCATCTCAGAGAAGGCTCCATGACTTTGGAATCAAAACTGGTTAAGCTTTATATCTCATGCGAATTTCTGGAATGGTGTGAAGGTTTTCACATTGGATGTTGGTACGGGAACCCAGGACTTTTTACTGTACATTGAGGGGGAGAATGTTCGAAACTGCCCCAAGGCCGTAATGCCCTCCCCAACAAAAATTGTGGCGGAAAAGGTACGCAAACTGGCTGCTGGAGGGGAAGATATACTGCTCACGGGTTACACGATGGGAGGGGGTCCAAGCTCGAGGGCAATCAGGGATGCACTGGACAGAGTTAACGTTTATGCTTTTGAAAAACCCGCTCTCACGATAAACGATAACCTTCAGAGGGTTGAGGAGCTTGGAATTCGCATTGTGGATGAGGTGGTTGAAAATACTCACGAAGTGTTTATGACTGACGTTGACATGGCCGCATACTCGTCAATGCTGGAGTCATTTGGCATTGGCGTGCCCGATAAATTTGTTGTGGCTGTGCAGGATCACGGTTTTTCTCCCACTGAGAGTAACAGAAAATTCAGGTTCAGGGTGTTTGAGAAGGTATTGAACAACTCTCCATACTTGGAGAGCTTCCTGTATTCTGCCGATGATGTTCCGGGGCATTATAACAGAATGAAGTCAGCCGTTACCGCGGTACTGGACTTTCTTGGTGGAGAAGCTGAGGTGTATGTCATCGATACTGTGTTTGCGGCGATAGGTGGAGCGATGCTCGATGCTGTGGAATTTCCAGCACTGGTGATGAACTTCGGCAATGGACACACGGTTTTCGCTGTGATCGACAGAGATGGCAGGATCTACTCCCTCATGGAGCATCACACATCCATCGTGAAAAACATGGATGTTAAAGAACTTGCCGGAAAATTCATCCGTGGGGAGCTGGATAACGAGACCGTGTATGAGCAGGGAGGACATGGGGCGTGGATTGATGCTGTGGTGGATGTGAAGGATTTCGTAAAAACAGGCCCCAATGCTCACATCGCAGATTTCAGGGAAGCAAATCCGGCGGGTGACGTCATGGTCGTTGGAAATCTCGGCATGGTCAACTTGCTGAAGAGCCATGAATTCCTGGCAGGAGTTTGAGGAAATTGTCAGGGACATACTCGAGGAACACGGGTTCGAGACGAGATTCAGGTATGTTTTTAGAGACGAGTCTGGCAGAGCGGAGGTTGATGTTGTTGCAGAGCGATTTGATCTCGTTCTTGGGATAGATGCGAAGAGGTACACTGAACGGTGGTACAGGCTTTCTGCAATTAAAAGAGAGGCCGAAAAACATGCAGTCAGATGCGAAAGGCTTGAAAGAGTTCTTGGAAGAAGGGTGGTTCCAGTGGTCGTCCCACTCATTGATGATCTGGTCTATTTTCACCATTCAGTAATTGTTCCGTTTGAGAAGCTCAACGATTTTTTAGTCAACGTGCATACATATCTGGAGGAATTTGGACTTGATCTTTGATTCAAGTTCTGATATATCTTTTTTTCCTGCTCATGTCCCCGACAGGTCTGCAGGCATGAATCCTGGCTCAAGGCTCTTTTTTGAGGAAAAACGTTATATATTTTCCAGTTGAAGAAGAAAACATGGTAATTGGAGTTACAATGGTTAGCGTCTCGCCTGGCAAGGAAAAACCGGTCTATTCTGAACTCAAAGCAATGAAAAATGTCAGGGATGTTTATCACGTATTCGGGGAGTTCGATTTCGTTGTGATTATCGAGGCATCAAGTCTTTCAGAGCTGAACAAAACTGTCGATACCATCAGGGAGATTGAGGGTGTTATAAAGACGAGCACAGTAATAGGCGCAGAAATCTGATATGAGTTCGGAGCATAAGGAAATAAGCATTGCAGAATTCTTTGAGAAGAACAAACACATTCTTGGCTACTCCAATCCATCCAAGGCTCTGATAACGTGTGTGAGGGAGGCGGTGGACAACAGTCTCGATGCCTGTGAAGAGGCAGGAATTCTTCCCGACATTCTTGTTAAGATTACGAGAGTCTCGGAAAACACGTTCAGGATTGTTGTTGAGGACAATGGTCCCGGGATCGACAGAGAGCATGTTCCGAGGGTTTTTGGAAAGCTTCTTTACGGTTCAAGATTTCATGCGATCAAGCAGAGCAGGGGACAGCAGGGGATTGGAATTTCTTCGGCAGTGCTGTATGCTCAGATTACTACTGGAAAGCCTGCTGTTGTAACATCCAAGGTTGAGGGTGGGAAGGCGTACAGATTCGAAATTATGATAGATACGAAAAAGAACGAACCTGAAATTCTGAGAGAAGAGGATGTCGAATGGTACAGCCCGCACGGAACGAGAATCGAACTTGAGGTCAGGGGCAGTTATGTGAGGGAGAGGAAGCAGAGCGTTCTGGAATACCTCAAGGAGACATCTGTCGTGAACCCCCATGCCAAGATAACGTTCATCTCTCCAGACGGTGAGGTTTTCGAATTTGATAGGGTTAGCGATGTGCCGCCAGAGCCACCAAAGGAAATCAAACCTCACCCTCATGGCATTGAGATAGGTACGCTGATGGCAATGCTGAAAACAACGAAGGCGAGGGACCTCAAAAACTTCCTGAAAGGTGAGTTTGTCAGGGTTGGTGACAAGATAAGCGAAGAAATTCTCCAGAAAGCAGGTCTGAGTCCGGACCTTTCTCCCTCTTCGCTCACAAGAGAAGATGCCGAAAAGCTGGTAAATGCTTTCAGGGAGACAGATCTTCTTCCTCCCCCTATAGATTGCTTATCTCCGATCGGAAGCCAGCTCATTATGAAAAGTCTCATGCAGGAGTACTCTCCCGAATTTGTGTATGCCGTAACGAGAAAACCTAAGGTGCATTCTGGCCATCCCTTCCTCGTTGAGGCCGGGATAGCATACGGGGGGAGTTTGAGGGAGGACAAGGTGTCTGTGCTGAGATTTGCAAACAAGATCCCCCTGCTTTACCAGCAGAGCGGATGTGCTTTAACTCAGGCGATTGTGAGTGTGAACTGGAAGAATTACGGGCTTCAGCAGTCTAAAAACGAGCTTCCTGTAGCCCCTATGGTGATTCTCGTTCACGTTGCCTCAACAAACGTTCCCTATGTGTCTGAATCGAAGGAAGCTGTTTCCACTGTCCCTGAGATTATAGACGAGGCAAAGCTTGCCCTTCAGGAGTGCGGAAGGAAGCTGAAGGAATACCTGGACAGAAAAGTTTCGATACAGAAAAAGAAGAAGAAAGAAGAGGAGCTGATGAAAATTCTGCCGTTGCTGGCTGAAAAGATAAGCGAGGTTGTGGAGAAAGAGAAGGTGGACCCCGAAAAGGTCATTGCCAGAATCATGGGCAAGGTGTACATTTCAAGGGCCGTGAATGGAAATAAAGCTGTGGTAGAGATATCCAATTTTTCAAATTCCAGAAAGAGGTTGAGGATTTACGAGATGTGTGATGGAGGGATAAATGGTAACAGAACCGCAAAGTGGGACGTTGAGGTCAATCCTGGAGAGACCGAACGAATAGAGTATGAATTCAGTGGAAAGCATGTCAACAGCAGACCTCTTGTTGAGGGAATTGAGAAAGAACTTGTAGCCGGGGCAGAGGTTGTGAACTATGAATATGGAGAAGAAGGCACTTGAGGCTCTGCTGTCCATAGCCGAGTCGATATACGACCAGCTCAAGAATGGAGAAATTCCGGAGGTAAAGATATCCACGAGGACGAAGTACAACATTGAATTCAATGAAGAGAGTGAGGTATGGGTCTACGGAGACAGAACTTCAACGAGAACGGCCAAGACCCTCAAGGGAGCATACATGATGCTGAGGATGGCTTATGTTATGGGTTTCATAAAAGATCAGCTGAGAATCAACAAGTCCTCAACACTCAGAGAGCTTTACTATATTTCAGAAAACTGGGGGCCTGCCAAGTTCGATGACCAGTCAGACAGCGACAGACTGATTGAAGACCTCGAAATTCTCACAGCTTTTCAGAGGGAACATTTCCACATAAGGCCTGAAGAGGATGGTGCTACCGTCATAGGCCCGGTGAGAATCAGGGAAGAGACGAGGAGGGGTGTGAGGGAAATTCACTGCCAGGATGATGTTGGTGAGGGAGGATACCAGATTCCCGTGAATGTGGATAAACTTGAATTTGTCGATCACGATGCAAAGTTCGTCATAGCCATAGAAACAGGCGGTATGAGGGACAGGCTTGTTGAGAATGGTTTCGACGAGAAATTTAATGCGATAATAGTCCACCTTAAGGGACAGCCGGCAAGAAGCACCAGAAGACTGCTTAAAAGGCTTAACACCGAACTCGATCTACCGGTTGTGGTCTTTACGGATGGCGATCCCTGGAGTTACAGGATCTACGCCAGTGTTGCCTACGGAAGCATAAAATCTGCTCATCTCAGCGAATATCTTGCCACTCCTTCGGCAATGTTCGTGGGGATAAGGCCAACGGATATAGTGAAGTACAAGCTCCCGTCTGACAAGCTAACCGAGCAGGACATAAAGGCACTGAACGCCATACTGACCGATCCGAGGTTTGATACTGATTTCTGGAAGGCTGAGGTCAAGCTTCAGCTCGATCTTAAAAAGAAATCCGAACAGCAGGCTCTCGCAAAATACGGTCTGGATTACGTGACAGATGTTTATCTGCCTGAAAGACTCACAGAGCTCGGGGTTCTGAAGGCATAATCTCGGAAAGAAATTTTTTAATTCCGGCCTTTCATTTACTGTTGTGGAGAGAGTAATCGTTACGGAAAGATGTGTTGGATGTGCCTTCTGCATGCTTTCGTGCAGGTTTGATGCCATAGACGTTCTGGGGAAGGCGGAGATAGATCACGAGAAATGCACCCTTTGCAGAAGATGCATATCTTACTGCCCACTTTCCGCACTGGTGGTTGAATGAGGGTCGGGATAATCGGTGCAGGGCTTGGAGGTCTGCTAACCGGAGCAATTCTGGCTTCGAAGGGGGAAGAAGTCGAAATTTTCGAAAAACTTCCGTTTCCCGGTGGAAGGTTTACATCCATGCCCTACAGGGGCTACGAGGTAAGCACGGGAGCACTGCACATGATACCTCACGGGAGCAGGGGGCCACTGGCAAAACTGCTTAGAAAGGCAGGTGCAGATGTTGAAATCGTGAATTCAAATCCTGAAGCTGAAATTCTGTGGGATGGGGAGTTTGAGAATGTTACAAGGAAGAGCTTCCCTTTTTCTGATGGGTTAAAGCTGAATCTTGAAACATTGCTCCTAAAACTCGGGAGAGACAGAAAGCTGGACGAATTCTCAAAATCGTTATCAGAAAAAGCATCAAGAACTCTTGAAGCGTTTCTCGGCTGGAGTTTCAGCGTTTTTCCCGATCAGATGCGATTCAGCGAGCTTATGCCGATAGTGGAGCAGACGATGAAATACCGGGGTCCGGGGGTTCCAGTGGGTGGATGCAGGGCTGTGATTGATGAGCTTGTGGATATCATCGAATCCAGTGGTGGAAAAATCCATCTGAGAAGTGAGATAAGAGCAATCAGGCCGGAAGGGTCCGTTAGGATTTACGGGAAGGATGAGAGGGAGTTTGACGTTCTGATATCCAACATCGGCCACAGGCTCACCATGAAGCTTGCCGGCAGGGAGATCAGCACTCCACCTGAAAGCAGAGGAGTTAAGTACACCATCGCCCTGAAAGAACCCTTCATAGGACACAGCGGTGTTTTGCTCACTCCGGGAAGGAAGATCTCCGGTATGAACGAGGTAACCAATGTTGATGAAAATCTGGGAGAAAGGCACATGCTTCAGGCTCATCAGCCCCTGAGGGATGGCAGGACCGAGGAGATAGCTGAAGGGTTGAGGGACCTCAGGGAAATCCTTAAAGGATATGAATATGAAATCATTGCTGTTCAGAGCTATCGTGGAGACTGGCCCGTGAACAGAGTTATGGCAGGGAAGGACACGGGATGCAGAACGCCATTCGAGAACGTGTATGTCGTCGGGGACGGTGCAAAGGGCAAGGACATCGAGGTGGACGGAATAGCTCTCGGCGTTGAAAATTTGCTGGAGGAACTGTATGATTGAGCTTAAAAATGTTGAAAAAAGCTTTGGCAGAGTTAAGGTTCTGAAAGGAGTGAGTTTCTCCGTATCTGAGAACGAGAGGGTTGCTCTGCTCGGCCCTAACGGGAGCGGGAAGACCACGATCGTCAGAATAATAACCGGCCAGATCAGGCCCACAAGAGGAACCGTGGTTGTTTGCGGAAGAGACAGGATTGATGAGTCCGTTAAGTCGAGAATGGGTGTCGTCAGCCACAACACCTTTCTTTACGATGATCTGACGGCCTATGAGAATCTTCAGTTTTTTGCGGGTATCTACGGTGTTGATGATAGCAGGATCAGGGAACTTCTCGAACAGTTCGGCCTGTGGAGGAGGAGACATGACCTCGTCCGGAACTACTCAAGGGGTATGAAGCAGAGGCTCTCGATTGCAAGGGCGCTGCTCAACGAGCCGGATATTCTGATACTGGATGAGCCAACAACCGGACTTGATGTTGAGGGCAGGGAGAGACTCTTTGAGGCAGTGAAAGACTACAAAAGCACTTTGCTCTTCACCACCCACAATCTCGGCGAGGCTGAAGAACTCTGCGAGAGGGTTGTAATGCTTAGAGATGGTGAAATCGCATATGACGGGGAAATTGGAGACGTTGAGGAGACATACAGGAGAGTGATGCTATGAAATTTCTGAAAGTGGCTTTCAAGGATCTGAAAATCGAGTTCAGGACGAAAAACACGGTCAATTTCATGTTTCTCTTTGCGCTGCTTTCGATCATGCTCTTCAGCGCTACGATGGAAAATCCTGATCCTGCAATTCTCTGGCTCGTCTTCATATTTGCCGGAATGCTCGGCTACTCAAGAGCTTTTTTGAAGGAGGTTGAAACCGGAACGCTTGAAGCACTGAAAATCTCGCCCCTGCCACCGACCTCAATACTCTTCGGCAAGATTGTTTTCAATGGGGTATTGATGCTTATGATTCAGGCACTTCTGATACCCATATTCATTGCAGTTTTCAGCATTTACCCGAAAAATCTCTTTCTTGCTGTCGTGTCCATAACTCTCGGGAATCTTGCGTTTGTGGTCATCAGCAGCTCATTATCCCTCCTCGTAATAAAATCCAAGGCGAGAGAACTCCTTCTACCGGTTTTGCTGTTTCCCGTTCTCTTCCCCGTTGTACTGTCCACCGTGCAGGCATTTACCATGGCAGTAAACGGTAATGTTGAGGGCATTTCTGCCCCCCTGTCAGTAATTATTGCATTCACGATGGCGATGATCGGTGTGGGGTACTTAACCGTCGATTATGCCCTCGTTGAGTAAATCCTGAACCGTCTTTCTTACAGCCTCTTCACTGCCGTAATCAGGTCTCCATCCCAAGCTTTTCAGTCTCTCTATGGAAAGAAGCATTACCGGTACATCCCCTTTCCATCCCCTCTCTCCTCCAGTGAATCTGAAAACAGGGTTCAGGTCCATCTCCTCGCATACGATTTCTGCTATCCTCCTGACCTTCACCTGATCCTCACTGCCTATGTTGAATATGTTGACCGCCTCACCTGCATTTCTCACGGCATGGAACATTGCGGAGACGCAGTCATCTATGTAGATGTAGGATTTGTTCTGTTCGCCGTTTCCCAGGATCTCGAGTTCATCGGGATTCCTTTTCAGTTTTATTATGAAGTCGTAGATTACGCCGTGCCTGCTTCTCCTGCCGATCACGTTTGCGAATCTGAAGACCCAGGATTTCATGTCGAATGTGTGGCAGTAGGATGCTATCATGGCCTCACCGGCCAGCTTCGATGCACCGTAAACAGAAATGGGGACGGTCGGATAATCTTCCGGAGTTGGTATTTTCTTTGCCTCTCCGTAAACTGTGGAGGTGGAGGTGAATATGATTCTGTCCACGCCTCTCTTTCTCATGGCCTCAAGCAGGTTGTAGGTTGCAAGGATGTTGTTTTCGTAAATCTCTTCTGGCCTCTGACTTGAAACCCTGACATCAGGATTGGCGGCTATATGCCATACTTCTTCAACATCTCTTAACGCCATCTCGGCTACATGGTAATTCCTGAGATCGCCTTTGATGAATTCGGCATCCCTGTTCAGAAAGCTTTCGTCTCCTGAGGAAAGATTGTCGATGACTCTCACGTCATGACCTTCAGAAATGAGTCTGTCAACGACGTGACTGCCAATGAAGCCCGCCCCACCGGTTACGAGAATCATGTTCAAACTTCAGGAAAGGTATATATACTATTTTTGATAAATTTACGGTCTGCTGGGAATTAGAAAATCCAAAAAAAACGAAAAATAATGACAGATGAGGTGATACAGGTGCTTCCGAACCAGATGGTCAAGTCCATGGTTGGCAGAATGATTAGGGTTGAAATGAAGGGCGAGGAGAACAATCTCGTTGGAAAGCTTGAGAGTGTGGATGACTACATGAACCTCCACCTCTCAAATGCAATGGAGTATAAAGGAAATGAAAAGGTTAGAATGCTTGGAGATATTGTACTCAGGGGCAACAATGTTATCCTCATACAGCCTTTTGAGGAGTGAAAATGGAAATCAGGGACCAGATTTTGAAGCTCGTTGAGGAAAAAGGAGCTGTTTTGCAGAAAGATTTGTGGAAAGAGCTTAACATAGACAGCAGCAAATGCTCAAGGATACTCAGAAAGCTTGAGAAGGAGGGGCTGATCAGAAGAGTGGAAATCGTTGTGGATGGCGTTAAAACCTTTAAGATTGTTCCGGCCGATGCAGAGGAGGAAGAGGAGGATGAACTGAACCTCATGGAAATAATGCAGAAATACGAGGACATCACTGGCCTGCCACCGTGCTTTGGCTGCAGGGTCTTTGACTGCGATCCAAAAGAATGCCTCAAGATAGAAATCTGGTTCTTGAGAAAAGCTACAATCGGTTGAAAAATTCTTTTATATTCTTTTGTTCAATTACATTTCCGGGGGAGCGGCGGAGGGCAGCTTCCCGCTGTGCGGGAGGAAAGTCCCCCCACCTTTGAAGGCGGGACGCCGCAAGGCGTCGTGCCGAGAGGCACGGCAACGGAACAGAAACGATACTCCTGCAGGGTAATGCGAGGAAGCCGCAAGGCCGAGGTCACCTGTGGGAGTTGAAACGGCCGTCCCCGCCGGTGCAAGGCGTGTGCCGCTGAGACGGATGCTGCCTGAAACAGAAGGGGGCTTACTACCGCCACTCCTCCGTTATTTAACAATCTGTACTTTTTGGAGCCCCTGTTTCGATCTCTGTTTCCTGGCGTGAGTTAAAAAACTCTTTTCAGCTCTTTTACCGTATCAAAATCTGTGTCATTGCTGATAATTGCTCCATCACAGTGTTTCAGAGCAAGAGCAGCGTGAATGGCATCTCTTGGCAGGAGTTTGTACCTCTCGACAAGTCTCAGAGCATCTTCGCAAGTATCATAATTCACATCCACAAACTCAAGAAACGGCATTTTGATCAGGATTTTTCCTACCTTGATACTCTCTTCCATTCCAGCGGCTTTTCTTACAACGTACACAACTTCATCCCAAGTTAGTGATGAGGTATAGGCGTTGAACTCGCCATCTGATGCTCTGATCAGCCATTCTTTTGATTTTTCGGCAGTTTCTCCAGAATAAAGGGCAGCATAAATGAAGATGTTGGAGTCAAGATATGCGCTCTTCAATCTGGCCATAGTACATCCTCTTCAATTCAGCAGGTTCTGGAGCTTCAAGCTTTTTCCTAACAACTGAACTCAACTCTTCCACATAATCTCTTCTACTTCTCTCCGGTCTCATGACGATCTCATCGCCTTTAACTTCAAAGATAACCTTTTCGCCCTCTTTCAGACCAAACCTATCCCGTATTTCCTTTGGAATTGTGACCTGCCCTTTTTTACCGACGGTTCTTGTTCTTACCATTAGGTATGAATTTTGAATTGATCATTAAAAGGTTTATCCTTTAACAGCCCATCGGGTCGCAATTTTAATTAGACCGATTTCCATGCAAAAATTGTGATGGGTTCAACAATTGATATTTTGGAAAACTATCTCAGGAAATCAGGTCAGTATTGGAAACAACTTCAAGCTCGTTGTCAAGTATGCCAAGTTCTTTTGTATTCTCGATTTATAGCTTTGCGGCCTCTTTGAGGTTTTCTAAAGTTTTTCTATCTCTGCAGCTCGCAACATCTTTTTTCTACAGATTTTGCTGCTGAAGGTTTGAGATAATAGTGCTTTAAATGTTAGCTAAGTGTTTCCCAATCTCGGGTGGTGAATCTGGAGTTAAAGTCTGGACAGCAACTCTTCTTCTGTCCACAGATTTTCTTGCATGTTCAATGACTTCATCTACGTCCTCTTTAGTAGAAAAGATCAAAATGCCGTATTATGTGGACATATATGTCGCTCTCCTCTTTGGCCTCTCCTCGTGCATAGGAACCAAAGACGATTACCCTGACAATTACGTCTCTGAAAGTTTCAATCCTCCTCGTGAAAGAATCAGGGGCCTTTTCTTTGTTCACGCTAAAAAACTATGGCTCTGTTCCTTAAAAACCGTTTTTATCGAGATTTAACCAACTCAATCCAGCAGGAGGAAATTCTTATATTTTTGCATTTAAAATAGCAATATGGAATCCCTGAGAACGACTTTCGCCGTCTTGCTGGAAAGTTTCGAGTTTTCATCCGATGTGGAGGAAAGAATCCGGCTCCTCAGAACGGCTGTTGGTAAGCTGGAAAACATCTTCTACGGGACGGAGAAGGAAGACGTCTACAGAGATGTCCTCAGGAGGTTGAAGCTCAGATTAAAGGAGCTGAGGAGCCAGATGGGTTCCTTCAACCTCGACTTCGAGGAGTGGAGGGTGATGATGGACGTCCTTGATGAAATGAGGGATGAGGTTGAGAGGATCGCTGTGAAGGAGGGCATACTCGAGGCGCAGTAAATCGAACATGTGTTCGACAGATTTTTAATCTCCTTTTATCAGGTGTTTTACATGAGGTCTGCCCTCGTCGTTGTGGATATGCAGAAGGACTTCTGCTATCCTGACGGGAAGCTTTTCGGTGGAGAGCATCTTTCGAGCATTTTTGAGCCAACGGCAGAGGCCATAATCGAGGCGAGAGAGAAGATGCCCGTGATCTTCACCCAGGACTATCACAGAAAGGATGACCCTGAATTCCAGATATGGCCCGAACACTGCGTCGCAAACACTGAGGGTGCGGAGATAATAGACGAGCTTGAGGTGAAGGAAGAGGATTACATCATCAGGAAGCGCAGGTACTCGGCCTTCTTCGGCACTGATCTGGATTTAACCCTCAGGGAGCTTGGCATTGAAAGGCTATACCTCACCGGAGTCCTGACGAACATCTGCGTTCTGCACACCGCAGGAGATGCCGTGCTGAGGGGTTATGAGGTTGCGGTGATAAGGGACTGCACTGCAGCACTGAACGACTACGATTACGAGTACGCTTTAAAGCACATGGAAAACGTTTTCAATGCGGAAATCATAACCTTGAGCGACTTCTTGCAAGGGTTGTGATGGCCGAAAAAGCCACTGAGATCGCAAGAGAGTAGAGTAAGTTGACCTTCGCATAGTACAGCACGAGAAACGCAAGGGCGAAGCTCATTATTGCCGTTCCCGCAATTGACGAGCGCTGGAGACTTGCTGTCAGTGCTTTTTTCTCCCTTTCATCCATGCCTGATGTTTTTGCTCAGAGACATATAAGCCTGTTCTTTTGTGTCCGTTTATTGCTCATCTGCTAATTTCCTACTTTTCCCTGAATCGCTTCCCTGCGAGTGCCATAACAGCGGCAACCGAGACCGCAAACCTTGCTGCAAAGTATGCTGCAAATGCCCCTGAACCAAGTGGAGCGAGAAGACACCACCACAGCGGTACTTCGGAGATGAGGTATGCAGATGCAAGGGCGAGAGGGTTTCTGTTCACCGAGTACGAGTATGAAAACGCAGCTCCAAAGAACAGGATGTCCCACAGGTTCCAGTACCCGGAAATGAGCGGTGCGTTGTAGTTAACCGTGAACAGCAGGAAGGATGCGGCGATACCGGTTTTTCCTCCAAACAGCTCATATGCTGCCGAGTGGTAAATGTAGGCGACGATTATGCTGAAGATTCCCCAGTAAATCGCAGCAAAGGCCGGGATTGTGGCGTTCCATTTGTCGATGAAGCTGGGCCTTGCGTCGGCAAACATTCGCTCCGGGCCGGAGGTAAGCACTATCACTAAGGGAATTGCGTTTCCCACAGCGAGAAGGGCAAGGACATGGATCAGGCTGCTCGCAAAATCCGATGAATCTGCATGGCTGAGCTGGCTTTTCAGGAAAACCCTCGAAACTGTCCAGAGTGCTGCGAGCAGGAGCAGTGCTTCAATCAGCCTTGCCTCCAGACTGGGATTTGGAGTGAGGGCGTAAAAAGCAAGTGAGGTGAAGTAAGATATGGCCGTAATGCTGACAGAGTATCCGCAGGCCTTTGCTGTTAGCTTCACTCTCAAAAGAACACCCCTGCTAAAAAGGCTGAGTGGACGTAGAAATATGTTTTTGAAGGAGCGGCTTTCAGGTTCGCTCCCTGCCAGTTATCGCTTTTTTTGATGATACAAACAATGCATGCATTTAAACTCAATCATTGCGTTTCTGAGAAAAAATTAATGTGGTGTATTTGCCTGTTCATGTTATGGGGTGAGCAGATGAAACGAACCGCTGCACTGCTATTGTTCGCAGTCCTTGTGATTGCTGCAGGCTTCACCACATACAGCAGGATAATTTCGGTGAACGAACCCTCACAGAAAAACTCTGAAAAGCTCCCGAAGATGTGCGAAACCTCATCCGGGCAAATCAAATACGGAACCCCTCCCGACTTCAAAAGCGAGGAAGACAGACAGGAGTGGCTGGCAAAGCTCGACAGTCTTGGGGAATCCATCAAGAAAAATGGACTTTTAGACCGGTACTTCCACCCAATTGGGCCGGTAGTCTCCTACGGTTACGACTACAGCGGTTACTTTGTAATCTCTCTGGAGAACTGTTCGAAAGTTGAAAAACACGAACTGGATGGAATCTACGAAGTAATCAGCAGGGAGGCTGAAAAACTTGGTATGGCGAACATCCCTGTCCTTTTCAGGTTTGAAGGCGTTCCGGTTGCTGAATAAATATCGAATTTGTTAGATTTCTATTTTCGCATGCTCGGAAAGGTTAATTACACGTAAGTGCATGTAAACAATATGGCCCATAAAACTCTCACGATATCTGAAGAGGCATACAACACTCTCAAGAGACTCAAAAAGGAGGGCGAGTCATTTAGTGACGTCATTCTTAGAATAACCAAGGGGGCGAGATTGCTGGAATATCTGGAGTCCACTGAGTTCTCTGAAGATCTGGTAAAAAGCATTGAGGATGCTTACAAAGGCAGGGAGCTCGTTAGGGGTAGAGATATTAAAATCTGACACGGGTGGTTTGATGGTGTGTCTCGAGACAGATTTTCTTGTCGCTCTTCTGAGAAAGGATGAAATGGCTTTTAATAAGTTAAAAAGCTTGGTTGAAGATGGAGAAAGACTTTTTACTACTCCTGTAAATGCCGCTGAGCTGTTCAAGGGAGCATACATGTCTAAAAACGTTGAAGATAATCTCAGGAAAGTTCGCGGCTTACTGGCGAGAATAGACCTCCTTGAGTTCAATCTTGTGGCATCTGATATCTATGGCAGAATAGTTTCAGAACTTGGGAGAAGGGGCGAGCATGTTGGCGAAATGGATGTTCTCATCGCCAGCATAGCTCTGGCCCATAATGAGAGAATTCTGACAAGGAACATAAAACACTTTGGCAGAATCCGGGAATTGGAAGTGGAGTCATGGTAAAATTGAGTTTTAAAGGATGGGCAGCCTCAGCCTCTCCCCTCTCATCACCTTTCAGATCGCCCATCATTCATCATTGGCCTTCTGTACCTGTCACGCTTCAGGATTAATACCTTTTGGAATTGGCTGGATGAGTGGATTTTTACCGGTGATTGCGTTTTATTAAATTTTCTTTAGAAATCTCAGAAACTTTCTGAAAAAATATTAAATCTTGTCAAGTTTGATTAAATATATTTAAATACCCCGGTGTCAGACTCCTGCCCGGTGATGCAGATGGACAGTGGAGATACTGCCTGGCTCCTCGTCTCAACGGCAATGGTCATGCTGATGGTGCCGGGAGTCGGGCTTTTCTATGCGGGAATGGTGAGGAGGAAGAACGCGGTTTCAATGTTCTCGCTGTCATTCGTGGCTCTTGCTGTTGTGAGCGTCCAGTGGGTGCTGCTTGGCTACACGCTCTCGTTTGGCAGTGACGTTCTGGGCATTATAGGAGATTTGAGTGCACTCGGTCTGAGGGGAGTTTCGAATGATGTGGGCAGCATACCCTCGCTGCTGTTCGTCGCCTTCCAGATGACCTTTGCTGCGGTGACCCTTGCAATACTGTCGAGCGGAGTGGCGGAGAGGGTGAAGCTCAGCTCGTTCATGGTTTTCGGGCTGCTCTGGACGACACTCGTCTACGACCCCCTCGCCCACTGGGTGTGGGGTGGTGGGTGGCTTGCGAAGCTCGGAGCGCTGGACTTTGCAGGAGGCACAGTTGTGCACATAAGCTCCGGATTCTCTGCACTGGCTCTTGCTTTTGTCGTCGGCAGGAGGCTTGGCTATGAGGAGCACAGCATAGCCCCCCACAACATACCGATGACCATGCTCGGCACCGCGCTGCTGTGGTTCGGGTGGTTCGGCTTCAACGCTGGAAGTGCACTGTCTGCTGGAGAGAGTGCGGCAAACGCTTTGCTTGTAACAAATACTGCCGCAGCAGCAGGAGCGATTGCATGGCTCATTGCGAGCTGGCTTCACGACAAGCCCAGCGCCCTCGGAATGGTGAGCGGCGCAGTAGCAGGGCTGGTGGCGATAACTCCCGCTGCAGGGTACGTGGACTCCATCTCAGCAATTCTCATTGGTGCTGCGGCAGGAGTTCTCTGCTATGGGGCGATGCTCTTCAGGGTGAGGAGAAGGTGGGATGAAAGTCTTGATGCATGGGCGGTGCACGGAATCGGTGGGCTGTGGGGCGCTCTGGCAACGGGAATCTTCGCCATGGAGAGCGTTGGTGGATACAGCGGTCTGCTCTACGGGAATGCTGACCAGTTCGTCGCGCAGGTGATCGCCTCAGCATCGGCAATACTTTATGCGTTCGCTGTAACACTGTTTCTGGCAAAGGCTGTTGACATGGTGATGGGGCTGAGAGTAACGCAGGAGGAGGAATACGTCGGGCTGGACATCTCCCAGCACGGAGAAAGAGCCTATGCATGAGGTGGTATCATGAAGATGGTTGTGGCAGTAATAAGGCCCGAGAGGGTGGAACAGGTTCTGGATTCGCTGGAAAGTCACGGCTTCGTTGCCCTGACTCTTACGGAGGTGAAGGGGAGGGGCGAGCAGAAGGGGATCCAGCTTCAGTTTCGCGGAAGAACCGTTGAGGTGGACATGCTGGACAAGGTCAAGCTGGAAATCGTTGTTGAGGACGATGAGGTGGAGAGGGTAATCGAGGCGATAACCTCTGCCGCGAGGACTGGAAAAATTGGAGACGGAAGGATATTCGTCGTCCCTGTGGAAAAGAGTGTGAGGATAAGGACAGGTGAGGTCAGGCAGTGAGCTCGGCCCACTTGTCCTCGCTCTCGTACACTCTGACCCTCACAACGTTCAGACCCCTTTCCCTCAATTTTCTGAAGATTTCAACGCAGATGTTCTCCGATGTTGGCACCTCCATTATCTCGTTCAGTATCCTGTGGTCGAACTCGCTCAGAACATCTTTCAGCAGCTTTTTCAGGTCGTAGAAGTCCATCACCATTCCGTTCTCCCTGACCTCTCCTTCGATCTCCACCTCAACCATGAAGTTGTGCCCGTGCAGTCTTCCGCACTTCTCATGCCCCGGAATCGAGTGGGCGGCGCTGAACTTCTCTCTGACTCCTATTCTCATTCACCTCACCCCTAAATACTTGTGAACCTGTGGAATCACCCTCGTATCGGCAAGCTCCAGCATCTTCTCCTGGAGTTTTAAAACGTTTCTCACGTCCGAGCCAAACACCGGCTGCAGGATGAAGCAGCGAACGTAATCCGAGATGCCCTGAGCCCTTGCCATCACATCCTCGAAGTCGAACCGCTCCGGTAGTACAATCTTGGCAAAGGTAACCCTCTCATCTGAGTCCCTCAAAATCCTGAAAGACCTCACGGTGTTCTCGTAGACCTCTTCATATCCTGCCTTCAACGCCTCTCTGACCTTCAGATCTCCCGCAATTATGTCGAGGTGTTTCAGCTTTCTGGCTTTTTCTGGCAGTGACATGTTGGATTCGAGGTAGAAAGTCCTCGTCTTTTCCAGCCCTGCTATGAAGTTCGCATGGAGCAGCGGCTCTCCGCCCGTAAACGAGACGGAATGGATGCTCTTTGCAGAATCTATAACTTTCTGAACGTAGTCCAGGCTCACGGGATTCTCAAGCTCTCTTCCGTTAGCGTAATCTCTGCACTTCTCCGAGTACCGGGTGTCGCAGTAGTGACAGTCGAGGTTGCAGCCTGAAAACCTGATGAACAGCTGCCTCACTCCGCAGAATAAGCCCTCTCCCTGAATCGAGTAGAAAATCTCGCTAATGCTGGCCCTCATGCTCCCTTTTCTTCTCCTCGTAGGCCTTCACAGCCTTTTCCCACTCCTCATCACTCAGCAGCGGGTCTTTTGTGTCGTTCAGCAGAAACGCCTCAGTTCTTTCCAGACAAGTCCCGCACTCGAGGCACGGCATCTCTCCGCCTTCATAGCAGCTCCACGTGAGTTCGTAGGGAACCCCAAGCTTCAGCCCGAGCCCGACTATCTCATCCTTCGTCATGTCAACGAAGGGGGCCTTAATCTCGACAGGTGTCCAGAGGTTGGCGAGATAGACGGCCGTGTCCAGAGCCTTGACGAACTCCTTCCTGCAGTCCGGGTAGATGCTGTAGTCGCTTTTGTGTGCTGCATAGTAAACCTCTCCTGCCCCGGCCTTCACCGCATAGCCAGCAGCTATGGAGAGCATTATCATGTTCCTGTTGGGGACAATTGTCCTTTTCTGCACATCCTCGCTGTAGAATGCCTTTGGCACCTCATCACTTCCGGTCAGCGCCCCTGCCGAAATAAGATCGTGAATTGCTGAGATGTCCACGACTCTGTGGGTTACTCTGCCCACTTCACCTGCCTTCTCCGCTATCAGCCTCGCGTGCTCCACTTCTCTCAAATGCTTCTGCCCGTAGTTGAACGTGAGAGCGTGAACCTCATAGCCCCTATCGAGGAGCCAGTAGAGGAGCGTCGAGCTATCTATCCCCCCGCTGAGTATGAGGACGGCCTTATTTGCAGCGCTCATGTCACCTCACCCGTTCCGCGCGAAATGCCCTTCTCATCTTAAACACCATCTATCGGGTTCTGCACCCTTTGGCTGAATGCTGGCAGGGTATTTAATGACTGTGTGTCCTGAAATGTTCTCGTTCCAAATTGTGAAACATTCTGATAAAAATTTTTCATCAAAGTGTTTTTTACTTTTTAAGCAGGCAAAAAAGTTTTATTTTTCTGAAATCAAGACGCATCAATGCGCCTGAAGGTGGACCTTGCACCTCTGGAGCGAACGCCTGTTATAAATCTGAACCACCAGTACCACCTCGCCTCTGCAATTTACAGGGCAATCGAGAGGGCTGATCCGTCGCTATCTCTCGAACTCCACAGGCCTGGCGTTCCGAAGCTGTTCACCTTCAGCAAGCTCATGATTCCGGGGAGAAGATTCAGGATCAAGGGCGAAAAGATGGTCGTTTACGGTGACAGCGCTCATTTCTTCTTCTCCACGATGAGGAATGAGATCGCCGAGAAGCTCGTCGAGGGTCTGCTTTCAAAACCTGAAATTGAGATCTCGGGTGCAAGATTTCTGGTCTCTGAAGTCAGGGTTATGCGGGAGAAAAAAATTGGAAGCAGGGAGCGATTCGTAACTCTCAGCCCGATAAACGTTTCCAGAAATTCCGGAGAGAACGGGAACGGGAAGGTAATCGACCTCTATCCCAAGGATGCCGAGTTTTACGAAATAATCCGGCAGAATCTGGTGAGAAAGTACATGGCACACTACCGGAGGACTCCGGAGAACGCTGATCTGGAAATAAAACCCCTGAGCGTCAAGGCCAAGAGGATCAGGATAAAGAACACGTTTCACCGCTGCGTGGAGATGGTTTTCGAGGCCAGGGGGAGTAAAGAGCTTCTGGAGGTAGGATACAAGGCTGGTTTTGGTGGTAAGAACAGCATGGGGCTCGGGATGGTGAAGGTGGTTTGATGCGAAATGTTTAATGATAATACGTGGAAAATCAATGTGCAGGTGTGGAGCCATGGATGATCCCGTCAAACTCTGGTTCAGGTTTGCTGAGAGAGACCTGAGGAGTGCAAAGAAAAATTACGAGATTGGGGAGTATCACGTTTCGGCCTTTCTGACTCAACAGTCAGTGGAAAAGGCCTTAAAAGCTCTCCATATAAAGAAAATAGGTGAATTTCCCAGAATACATGATTTAACACGTCTGGCAAGAATGATAAATGCACCCGAGGATATTCTCAAGCTCTGTGCAGAAATCAATCCAGCTTATACTGCAACTAGGTATCCTGATGTGGCTGAAGATTTCTCAGAGTGGGAAGTCTTAGAGCTTATTGAGAAAGCTGAAAGGGTGATAGAATGGGTGAAGCAGTTAATTTAGGTGACGTCGAGTCTTTCCTTAGAAGAATTTACAAAAAATACCGGATCAAAAAAGCCGTGATATTTGGCTCCTCAGTCAGAGGAGAATTCAAAAAAGACAGCGATGTTGACCTGATAATTGTCAGCGACATTTTTGAGGGTCTGAGCCCAATTAAGCGTCCGGTCGATCTGTATTTAGAATGGAACTTGGACTATCCTGTTGATTTTATCTGCTACACCCCGGAGGAGTTTGAAAAGCTGAGCAAGCGGCCAAGCTTGGTGAGAGAGGCGTTGAAGGAGGGGAGGGTGGTTGAGTTTGGCTGATGGTGGAGTCTGGGGGTAATTGTAATGGGTGAATCAGAGACTGCGTGTCTGTCGAGCAGAGAAAATGGCAATACTATAGGGGAATTTGGCGAACTTCGGTTTACCGGCAACTGGTTCATTGATGCCGGGATACTGGGGTTTGTGAATTTGATGGAGGAGGTTTACGGGTGGGATTTGGAGGAGTTGCAAAGGAGAATTCGGGAGGAGCCAGAGGTTGTGTATTACGGATATTTTCCGTTTGCATATCTTTTTTACCATTCTAAAGTTAGGAGTGTATATCGGGAGATAACTAATACGAGAAAGACTATTCAAGATCTGAAGAAGAAAAGAAGTAATAGGCTGGAAGAATTATCAAAACTCTCAAAAAAAGAGAAGGGACTAAGTAAAAAGGAGATTAAAAAGATAGAAAAATTGGAAAGCGAGATTGAACTCATTGACAAGAATTTGGCAAAATTGGAGAGGCATATTTTGGATAATTTAAGGAAATTGGAAGCTGAAAAAACTAAATTGAAAAGCGATCTTTTCGAGTTGTTCAAAAAGAATCCTGATTTTTTTGATCAACCTGACAAGTTCAAGCCATCTATTGAAAAATTGATAGAAGGGTTTGACCTTAATTTGCCAGCAGACCATAGAAACTTTTTCTTATATAACCCTAAAAAAGACCTACATACTTCTTATGTTTACTTGAAACTGTTGCTCCAAGAAAGATTCGATGAACTATATCATTTTGTCGCCAAGTTGAGTAGCAAAAAGAAAAAGGAAGGGTTGAGTTACGAAATCTATCCAGATTCAACGATAAATCCGTTTTTATATTCTCCAGGTGAATTTCCAAATTTAGGTTACACTATGCCATCAAGCATAAAGGACATTAAACACGGCTTAAAATTGCGAATTCCTGTTTATCTTCTGTTACTTTCCTTTTCAAATGCATTTACCACGATATCTGGCAGATATATTATGTTTTACGTTAATGAAATTTGGATGGCGTATGCCATTAATAAAAGGATTAAAAAGTACATCGAAAAATTGGGTGAAAACATATCTATCTTTAAGGTTACGTGGATGTCAATAATTGATGAATTGGTAGAATGTAAAGCACAATTTTCTCTTGAGAATATGTATTTAATCGAATTTGGCGGTATAGACAACCAGAAATTAACTGATGTGGAATTTATTGGCATACCTAAATTGCAAGCGTATTTACTGCTTGATGACTATATCAGAGAATCGTTTAATGTTTATTTGAGCGTAAACGACGGCGACAAGCAAGTATGGGTCTTGGAGGAATTCATTAAAGGTAGACCTCTTTATCCACTTATCTTGAGGCATGTCGAACATTGCTTAACCAATAATCTTAGAGTAAATTACAGAACATCTGTGTATGCTTTGTGCATAGATGCAAAAATTCGGGAACACCAAAGCACAAGCGAGCTTTTCGGCGAGAGTTTCTTGACAAACTACCGGCAAATCTTGTGGGATGTTAAAGACGCTTACAGGTCTATTGGTGGATATGTTCAGACGGTAAGGCAGATTTTGGGTAAAGACGATTGCTTACAACTCATTGCGGCAATTAGAAAGGGCAATAAAGTTTCATTTGTGAATTATGTTCTTAAAAAGTTTTTAGAAAAATCCCACCGTAATGTGGGCTTTATCTTCCGAAACATTGTGAATAACGACATTTCTTGGGAAAATTACGCTTTAAGTTTGGTTGTTGGCGTTTTAGGGGGTGTGAGTGAAAATGACTCAGGAGAAAATTATGAAGAATGAACCTATGTATGATTTAGAACTGGAAGAGCTTATAAGAAGTGTTAGGACAGTATTTAACAGCGTCTCACAAAACTACAGGCAAAAATTGATCTATAAACTGTTAAACGCAATAAAAACAGGAGACAGAAATGAATTTTACTGGAATGTTGCAAGAGCTCTGAATGCTAATATTGACAATCCAGCGGTTTCAAAAGTTTCTGGAATTATTTCAAGGCTTGCTATTTTAAGTGCAAAAGACTTTGAAAAAGTAGCGCATGCTGTAATTTTCGGAATCATGTCTGCAGGGGGTGGGAAAAATGAGTAAATTTTTGGTTTTGGATGTGGTATTCTATGGCGGATCTCTGAACTATGATCAGGGAAGCGGAAATTATCAGGAGTTGAAGAAGGTAACCAAGTGGGATGGTAAGCAGTACACATTGGTAAGCAGATATGCTTTGAGATACAGTATTTTGGAGACTGCAAAAAGAATGGGTCTTTGGAAAACTGCGGATGCAGATAATTTACAAAAGGCTGGCGATGGAAATAAAACCGTTATTCAACCGTCAACTGAGCTTCTTCTAACCGGTAAAATACTAAATTATCCAGAGTTCGATCTCTTTGGATATTTGATAACTTCAACGAGTCCTCAGAATTTTAGAGAAGCTCCAGTAAAAATAAGTCATGCAATATCCATGACTCCATTTGCCTATGATGTTTTGTTTAATGCCAACATTGGATTGGCAAATAGAATGCGGGAGAAATACGGTGAAATGACTCCGAATCCTTTTACTTCAGAAGAACATCAGACCTTTTATCAGTACTCTATTGTGATAGATGTAGATAGGATCGGTGAAATTGAGGTATATTTGCAGAAAAGGGGAGAAATAGGTTTAACTGATGAAAAAGAGAAATGGAAAGTGGACACAGTCCAAAAATCAGAAAACGGTATTGAGATCAAATTAAGGACCAAGAAGGGTGAAAAAGTACTATCACAGGTCAAAGAATGTAGTTCAGACATTGTTGAATTAGAAAAGGTGTATCTTTTGAGATATCGCCTTAATGATGGCAAAGTCGTGAAAGACCGGATTATCCAGTTGATCAAAACGATATTGAACTTAAAAAGGAGCATAAAGGGGAGAGAAGAAGATTTGACACCAAAACTACTCATAGTTGGAATTTACAATAAACATCCATACAAAACATTCAGAGACAAGATATTGTTAAAAGATGAGTACACAGAGGAGAGCTATGATGAAATAATTGAGGAAGAGCAGGATGGGAAGAAAATAGTGAAGGTAAAACATGTAATTTCAAAAAGCAAAAAACCAGTATTTGAAATTGCTGGATTGGGCAACGCAGAATGCAAGGAACTCCAAGAAAACGACGTTTTGGATTTTGTTGAAAAGTTGTTCAATGGCGATGAGGAGTTAAGTGAAGTTAAGGTCTTCTATGATTCAGGGATTCAGGTAAAAAAGGCCTGAAGACCTATGTCAGAAAAAACGCTTTACATAGAGATATTTCAGCCATTTGCACAATACAGGAATCCATTTACTTTTTATTACGCTCAGAGCTACCCATTGCCACCGAAATCCACTCTTATCGGCATGCTACAAAATGCCACTAATGATTTCTATGGGCATAAGTTTGGCATTGAAAACTGGTGGAGTCTGAAAACCAGCATTCACGGTGGTTTTGAGACTGTATTTTGGAATTATCAACAGATGATAAAGGGGGAAATTGCTATAGGGGATGTTGGACTTATAAATAAGCATGACAGAAATCCCTTGGGCAAAACTTGGCATCCCTTATATCATTCAGCTATAACTGCGCAAAGAACTCCTGTATATCAGCAGGAATTGTTCAATGGACACATTCATGTGTTCCTCAGAGGAAATAAAGAGATTCTTGAAAAAATTGAGAGTTCCCTGAATGTACCTAACAAAGTGCTATATCTTGGAAGAAGCGAGGATGTTGTGTTTGTGAAAAAAGCAGAGTTCGTAGATGGAGTTGAAAATACTGCTAAAAAATCCCTCTGGCTGACCTATCCTACGTACATCCGAAAAGAAATCAGGCATGAGAATGGCGAGAGGAAAGAATTTCCAATGAAGAACCAGAAGTATCCCGTTTATTCAATACCCGTATGTGTTTTATTTCTGAATGATGGCACTCCTGTCAAAAACAAGGCGGAAATAACCAAAAAAACTGAGCGAAAGGTCAGCTTCGACACTGTGGTTTATACTGGATTCGATTATGTGGTAAAACTGAGTGAAAGCATAACCTATGAGGAGTTCCAGATCAATGGGAAGAAGTTCAGAATAATCTCTGAATTCGGGTGGTTGTGATGGTGAAGCTTTGGGAGCTGATCAGGGCAAAGTCTGAGGATGAAAAGCCACTGTTAACGGACCACATTCTCGAATCTCTCAAGAGAGTTGAAGAGTTGAAGAAATTCGTGGAGGCAAACAATCTTGAGATTAGGGATGCTGATAAATTCTTTGAATCACTTGCTCTCGCTGCTTCCCTCCACGATCTGGGTAAGATTAATTACAGATTCCAGAAAGATGTTTACAGAAAGGATGACTTTCCAGAAGACTTGGAAAAGTTCCTGAGAATTACGAGAGGAGTCAGAATGCGGCACGAGCTCCTTTCTGCGTTATGGTGCTGCCTGATGCTCCCGGAAAACGATGAGTGGACTAAAAAAATACGCACAGCAGTTTTGCTTCACCATTACAACGAGTTTTATGTTGGCGAGAAGGATCTGGCCGAGATCGTGTTTAACTATATGCAGGATGTGAAAGATTATCTGAACTTCATGGATGAGAACTGGGAAGAAATTGAACAGTTCCTGATGGAACTTTTTAATAACCTCTCAGAGGAGTTAAGCGACGAGTTGGTTAAAAAATCGCTCAAGAGAATTAAAATCTCAAAGGACAGAGTGCTTGAGCTGAAGCAGCTGATAGAGGAAAAAGGGGATTTAATTGTCTTTGCTGAATTCTATGAGATGGACAATGAAAACCCGAAACCGGAAGATTATAAGTTCATGGTTTTTCTGGGGTGCTTGCGCAGATGCGATTATTCGGCGAGTGGTGGGGTGGAAATAGAGGTTACGAAAAAGAAATTAATGAATATTCATGAGTCCGTTGTATCTAAGATTGTTGAAAGGATGGAGAGGGAAAACTGGGAGCGGTGGCAAATTGAGGCTTTGAAGAATGTGGGTGGCAATTCTGCGGTGCTAATCGCACCAACTGGATCGGGAAAGACGGAGTTTGCGCTGCTCTGGAGTGAAAAAACCGGTAAGAAAATTCTGTACACCCTGCCCCTGAGGGTAGCTCTGAATGACCTTTACAGGAGATTTCTAGAGTATGTTGGAACGCCAGATGGACACAATCTTGTTGCCCTGCTACATTCGACTGCATTTACCGAGTATCTCTCGGAGGAAAAACAGGTTGGGATGCCGCCAAATGTCGAAGAAAAAATGAACTCGTCAAAGCTACTGTCTGCTCCAGTTACTCTTTCAACCCCTGACCAGGTATTTCTTGCTTCGCTAAACTATTACGGCTCCGACAAGGTGGTTTCGGTATTTCCTCATACTGCGGTGATACTGGATGAAATCCAGAATTACAATCCGGAAATGGCAGCCATACTCCTGAAAACGTTAAAAATTGTGGAGGATCTCGGTGGAAGCATTCTCGTTATGACAGCCACACTACCACCATATTTTGAACCGTTTTTTGGATACTCCGATTTAAACAAGTTTAATCTGAATGAAAAGCAAAGGAAAACTATTGAAAGATTTAGGTTGAGGAGTTTAAGGCAGATTGACACTTCTAAATTCAGAGACATAGTGAAAAATTACAATATTACGAGACACAGGGTTAAAGTTTTGGATAATCCTCTCTTAAGATATTCCGAGAATGGAGGAATATCGTTAGTCCCTGATGAACTCAGTAAGCTGATTAACAATATCTTCGATTCGGGCAAAAAGAGCATTTTTGTCGTTCTAAACAATGTCAGTAAAGCCATAGCTGTTTACAAAGAGCTGGAAAAGGACAGAGACTCAGTCTATCTGCTACACTCAAGAATTGTTGAGAATGAAAAATCAGCGAGAATAAAACTGATTAATGACGATTTGAAAGCTGGAAAAAATGTTATTGTCGTTTCAACACAGATAATCGAAGCTTCCGTGGATCTGGATTTTGATGCCATGATAACAGAACTCTCTCCAATAGACAGCCAGATACAGAGGTGGGGGAGAGTTTGGAGAAATCGTGAGGGGGAAGAATATGAGGATGAATCTCCAAACATTTACGTGTTTAAAACTGAGAGCAAATCGGGAGATTTCGACAAGGGGACAAGAGCAGTTTACAGTGGAGAGGTGAATAAAATTCTGCTTCACGAGACACTTGAGGTTTTAAGGAAACACGAGAATGGGTTACTGGACTATGGGCTTGAACGGAAGATGATAGAAGAGATATTTAACAAAGCTGCTGATGGAAAAACCATAACTGAAATGTATATTGAAGAAGTGGTCAGAAATCTTGAGTTTCTTGATTATTTCTATGTTGAAAAGAAGTATCAAGCCCAAAAACTTTTCAGAAACATAGCTGGATTCCAAGTCGTGATTCCGAAGATTATGGAGCAGTATGGCGATGAACAGGACAGAAAGCTTGCAGGGATTGTAGAGAGGAGCGAGGATTTGACATGGGATAAGATTTCTGAGCAAACCGGGATTCCGGATAAATGGGCAATTAAGGACAGGCTCTACAGATTCTCCATCAACGTTCCGTTTTACTATTTCGAACGGCTTTACAGCATGAACAGGCTGGGAAAGTTCAAGGGATACTATGTTTTAGACTTGAAGAAAGACGAAATTGAGCTGATTCACGAATACGGGCTTGATGAACTTATGGCTAAGCTGAATACCGAGCCTGAAGAGGTGTTAATTGGAATATACTCATGACATTTATTATATTTTGCTCTAATTTCTGAAAAAAAGGTATTGAAAACTTCTATACTGCTATCGCTTCTTAAAGGGAGAGCCGAATGCATGTACTGGATTTGCAGATATCCATACAGCTACGAAACCGGGTTTGATCGTAAAAGGGATACAGATGAAGCATACATAATCTGAGGTAAAACTTAAAAGTAAAACATTCCTACCATAAAGTATGCTAACAAGCAAACTCAGCAAAAAAGGACAGGTTGTAATCCCAAAAGAGATAAGAGAAAAGCTGAGGATCAAGCCGGGAGATGTTGTTGTTTTCAGGGAAGAGGGTGGTAGAGTATACATCGAGACCGTTGGTGAGAAGCTCACGGAGATTCTGAAAGCTGGAAAGCCTGTTGGGGAAAGCAGTGTTGAATTCCAGAGAAGGCTGAGAGATGAATGGGAGTGATTTGATGGAACCGAACGGGAAAAAGCTCAGGGTGTGTCTCGATACGAACGTATTCATTGCGGTGAAGAATCGTGAGGAGAGGCATGAGTTTTGCGAGCTGATACTGGATCACGGTGAAACCGGAGCATTTGAGGTTGTTGTTCCTTCTGTTGTTGTTGCAGAGGTTCTGGTGGGTTTTTACAGAAATGGTGAAGAGATAGGAGCGAAGAGATTTTTAGACCATGTTGTTGCTAAATACAGGCTGAGAGAGCTTAATGCTGAAATTGCAGACCTGGCTGCGAGAATCAGGGCTGGAGGATTGAAGCTTCCCGATGCCATAGTGGTCGCAACGGCTATTCTCAGCAAGTCCATCCTTATAACCGGGGACAAAGGAATCAAACATGACGAACTGAAAATTCTAACTCCTGAGGAGTTTGTTGAAATTTACTTGAGCGGGAAGTAATCCTCAAGTCCTATCAGAATTCCCTTATGTGCCTCACGAAATCCAGGCTTTGCATTCTCAATCAGCTCGTCATCTATTCTGACACTTATTGATGCCCATATTTGTATTGCTGTATTGTATGTGTTCCTATTTTACCGCATGGAGTGTTGGGAGAACTTCAATCACGGAATCTGGCGAATCGCTACTGCTCACCCTTCAAAATTTCCCTCAGCCTTCTGCCCCTCTCAATAGCCCTGAGTTTCTCTTCGTAACTTTCGTGGCAGCCTATTCTGTCTCACCGGAATTTTTTACTGCCGACACTCGGTAGGAATTTTTCTGCGATTCTCTCGTCAAATCTCTGTCTCCTTTATAAAATCTTCCACACTCACGACTCTGTCAGAGATCTCTGGGATTCTTCTGAAGTGCTTCAGGTTGTTGGTCACAAGGATATCTCCTTTTTTATGTATGAATGTTGCAGCAATGACTGAATCCTCAAAATCCACGGGCATGCCGTTTGAGACCAAATACGCGTTTATTTTACCTGTAATTTCCGCTATTTTCATATCCAGAGGGACCACTTCGAATAGTGAAAAGAGCCTTCTCGCCTTGCTTGTCGCGGCTTTTCTATCTGTTCTCAAATGGGTTCCGGTAAATATCTCAGCAGCAACGACAGAGCTAATAAACACATCGTGATGGATGAAGTGCCTGATGTTGACTTTTCCGCGCTCTATCTCTACTATCACACTTGTATCTAAGCTAACCTTCATGGAATTACACCGAGTTCCCTTAATCTGTCTCTCGAATCTTTTCTCATTTTATTCATAGTTTCCTCAAAATCTCTTGGGAGGAAGTCTGTTATCTCCTCCATCTCAATTTTCCTTATCACGACCTTGTCTCCCTCCACAGTGACATCTACTCTATCTCCCTCTTTTATTCCAACCTTTTCTCGAACTTCTTTTGGTATGGTTATCTGGGAATTTCTCGTGACCTTTACTATTGCCATAACAGTTAATTTATCGCTGTGGTGAAATATATAATTTACTAAGCTATGATAGTAATTCAGTCAGATCACCTCATCCATGCTGCTCTTCTCCACACCAATAACCTCCCTCTTCATCGCATCAGCACTCCTCAGCCTGTAAATCACGATCATGTCCTCGTCCTCATCTATTATCTTTTTCAGCCCCATCCTTATCTCCTCGAGGTCTGCGGGAGTAACCTCTCCCTCGAAAAGCGAGTTCTGAACCCAGTTTAAGTGCTGCCTGAGAAACTTCTTCACCCTGTTCACCCTGTCCACGTTCACGTCGTAGGCTACGATCACGTACATTCTACCACCACATCACGAACGGCCTGTATTTTTCGGCGTTGAGAACATGCTTGACGAGTTTGTAACACTCCAGCCTCATCAATCTCTGATAGGAAACACTCCTTTTCAGCTTCCTGTGCTTCACCGTCTTTTCAAGCCTCTCGTTGAACGCTTTGACGAACTTCTTTCTGCCGTTCTCGTTCAGCAGGACTCCATTGAAGCGGTCGTCGAAGTCGCCCTCTGTCACAACCTTCCTGTTGACAAGGTTGAATATCAGCCTGTCCACTATCACGGGTTTGAACAGCTCAGCTATGTCCAGCGCGAGGCTGAACCTCCTCTCTAAGGGTTCGTGCAGGAAGCTTATCGCCGGGTGGAGCTGGGTGTGGTAGATTTCGGATAGAACGGCAGAATACAGCAGCGAGTTGCCGAAGCTGATCATCGCATTAACCTCATTCTCAGGAGGCTGCCTGCTCCTCCTCTCGAACTTCATCTCCTGCAGGATGGAATCGAATTTCGAGTAGTAGGCGCTCCTTGCCGTGGCCTCTGCACCCATAACCTCGTCGATCCCTTCGGCATCGGCAAGGGTCTGCAGTGCAGAGATAACCTCGCTGTCATCCTCTCCACTCTTTCTCAGCACCCTTGCCATGTTCATTATGCTCCCTTCGACAAAGGCCCTGGCAAGGTAGAGCCTTTTCCCGTCGTCGAGGTAATGCTCCGCCTGCCTCACCACAACCTCTCCGGAGACGAGACTTTTCCTCGGGTAAAACGATCCCTCGTAAATGCCGTACCTGTTGAAGAAGTGGACGCATATTCCTTCTTTTGCCAGATACGAGAGTGCCCTGGATGTGACGGTCAGGGAACCGAGGGCGTAGATGGCGTATATTGCACTGATGGGGATAGGCCTTCTTCCCTCCTCATTTTCGAAGTAGATCGTGTTTTCCCTCCTCTTGAGCTTTCCGTCCGAAACTATGTAGAAATTCTTCTTCCTCATCTCAACCCCTCACGTGAAGCAGAACTCGAAATAGGCGCATTTTCTGCAGTGGGGCCTGTACTCTGGATCGGGCATTTCGCCCTCAACAATACTGGGAATCTCCTCCAGAACTCTCTCGATCTCTCTGACCGCATTCCCATCCAGCACGACATCCACGCTTTTCTTCTGTTTCGGAAAGCTCAGCTTTCCAACGGCCTTTATTCCAAATCTCGACAGGTAGTAGAGGTAGTAGAGAAGCTGATAGTGGCTGGCCTTCTCGAATGCCCTGCTCTTCTTAACCTCCCGTATCTCAACCACGTCACCCTTCCTTACGGCATCAATCGCTATCGGGCCAATCCTGACCTCCTTTTCATCCCTGTCAAAAACGCTCCTGTGGATGAGCTTTCCGAGCTTCACCGCATCGCTCTCCCTTTCCATGCTCACATTGTGACTGAAGAGCCAGAGCTTTGTTTTGCAGACAAAGTAGTAGTTCACCTGCACACCTCTGATGTACATCTCGTCTATCATTTAATCAGAATGGCTTTTGAAAAATAAAAGATTTTTCAAACTTGAATTTTCAAGTGCAGTTTAATGAGTTGATGATGCTGTAGGATTTATTTTTTCAACTCTGCTATCAGTCTTTCCCTGAGGATTTTCCCCTGTTTTCAATTTACTCTTTTTCTACCCCTCCACTTCCGGAATGGGGCCATCTGGTGACGTCGCAAATCTTTTAATCCATCATTTTTATAGTAAAACCTTTTAATTTTCACTTCCTTCTTTCCAGAATTCGGGCCAGATTATTTTTATCTCCCTTCTCTCCCCAGACAGAATTAATCAGTTTCAGAATAGAACCTTCTAAATAACCCGAATTCAAAAACAAACCCATGAATAAAAGTCGCATGACGTTATAAATGACCTGCATCACTGGGGGTTCGCTGCAGTATTTAAATGAAAGAAGCGAGAAGAAAGCTTTTTAAAGGAATTTGGGGGAATATTACCGGAGGTTGAAATCAGACCTTTAAGGGATTGAAAGATTACCTACATCCACAACAAAATATACTTTTTTAGGGAGTTGAAATCAGACCTTTAAGGGATTGAAAGTTATGAAAGGTTAAGTATATATTTAATTTGAACAAATATGTTGAAATCAGACCTTTAAGGGATTGAAAGGATAACGCTCGATATGATCACTAATGAGAAATTGAAGTTGAAATCAGACCTTTAAGGGATTGAAAGGCGATATTGAAATCTCGTTCAGCGAGAGCAGAGTTACGGTTGAAATCAGACCTTTAAGGGATTGAAAGGTAAAGCCTGTATGCTTCAATGAGCTTTTCGTTCATTCTGTTGAAATCAGACCTTTAAGGGATTGAAAGAAAGAGAGCACATTGACCTCGAAGATCTGATATACAATGTTGAAATCAGACCTTTAAGGGATTGAAAGGAATATCCCATTACCATCACCTGAATGCCTTCAACACTGTTGAAATCAGACCTTTAAGGGATTGAAAGTGAGATATAATGTATGTGTTCGGTGTGGCCGGATCATAGTTAAAATCAGACCTTTAAGGGATTGAAAGACCTCACCAACAGCCTTAACGGTCTTAGCAAGTGGATGTTAAAATCAGACCTTTAAGGGATTGAAAGACCTCACCAACAGCCTTAACGGTCTTAGCAAGTGGATGTTAAAATCAGACCTTTAAGGGATTGAAAGACCTCACCAACAGCCTTAACGGTCTTAGCAAGTGGATGTTAAAATCAGACCTTTAAGGGATTGAAAGACCTCACCAACAGCCTTAACGGTCTTAGCAAGTGGATGTTAAAATCAGACCTTTAAGGGATTGAAAGACCTCACCAACAGCCTTAACGGTCTTAGCAAGTGGATGTTAAAATCAGACCTTTAAGGGATTGAAAGACCTCACCAACAGCCTTAACGGTCTTAGCAAGTGGATGTTAAAATCAGACCTTTAAGGGATTGAAAGAAGTTACTGTCTGATCCACTGGATGATCAGGAAGCCTGTTAAAATCAGACCTTTAAGGGATTGAAAGGAATCACCTGTTCAATCTCAGCTCCGACGAATCCCTCTGTTAAAATCAGACCTTTAAGGGATTGAAAGATCCTCGCAAACGCATATATCAATATCGGCAAAAGCGTTAAAATCAGACCTTTAAGGGATTGAAAGATATAAACCTTTGTCAGACAGTCAGACAATAGAAGAGTTAAAATCAGACCTTTAAGGGATTGAAAGGGGAGTTCTCGAGGCGTTCTTCATCCCACCCGAGATGTTAAAATCAGACCTTTAAGGGATTGAAAGGCAGGCACGATAGTAGATGCAACGGACCTTAACTCAGTTAAAATCAGACCTTTAAGGGATTGAAAGATTATTCCCTCAAAGCTTCCAGTGTACCAGACATTATCGTTAAAATCAGACCTTTAAGGGATTGAAAGGTAGTCCCTCAATATTGCCTTACTGATCCTCTCCAGTTAAAATCAGACCTTTAAGGGATTGAAAGGTAGTCCCTCAATATTGCCTTACTGATCCTCTCCAGTTAAAATCAGACCTTTAAGGGATTGAAAGTTTATAGGTTCTGGAACTGCTGCAGTTGCGTTAAAATTAGACCTCGAAAAATCTTTTTAATGGCCTGCATAGTTTGAACGATGCTGACCTTCGTTGGACTCGGGCTGTGTGATGAGAGAGACATCACCCTGAAGGGCCTTGAAGCCGTGAAAAGGGCCGACAGAGTTTATGCTGAATTTTACACCTCTCGGTTAACAGTCTCTCTGGACAGACTTGAAAGGGTTTTTGGGAGGGAGATAGAGATTCTTGAAAGGAAGCATCTTGAGGAAGAAAGCAGGAAGCTTGTGGATGAGGCCAGGGAGCATGACGTGGTCGTGCTAGTTCCGGGGGACCCGATGATTGCCACGACGCATTCGAGCGTGGTATTCGAGGCTAAGAAAAAGGGTGTGGAGGTGAGAGTGATCCACAACGCCAGCATAGTTTCTGCAATTGCAGGAGTCACCGGACTGCACGTTTACAGGTTCGGAAAAACCGCAACAGTGAGCTACCCTTACAGGGGAATCGTGTCCAGGGCACCGCTGGACGTTGTCAGGGACAACCTCTCGATAAATGCACACACACTCCTTCTACTTGATTTAAATCCGGAGCCGATGACAATTGCGGAGGCAGTAAGCATCCTTGAGAATGTGGACGATGGAACTCTGGACCACTTTGCAGTCGGGGTGGCGAGAGTCGGGTCTGAAGATGGTCTTGTTGTATGCGACAAATTCTACAGGCTCGGGGATCACGACTTTGGGAAACCGCTGCACTCCATAGTTGTTCTTGCCAGGACCCTTCACATAACGGAGTATGAATTCCTCAGGGAGTTTGCCAATGCCCCGGCGTCTCTTGAGAGTCTTGTGGAGTGAAAACGTAGAATCTCGCAGATTTGTGGTTTACAAGCCTCCCTCCTTCAACAATTTCGTTTTTAAGGGGTAGGATTATGACATTGCATTTCAGAGCATTTCCAAGCCTGAGAATACACGTCTGAATTTCATACGGTGGTCTGACGGAGTAAACGAGCTCCACGCCCTCATACTTCGATAAATCCGGGTTGCACACATCATCGGGAATCACGTCCTCTGCGGTCTTTTTCAGGTCTGTTTTTACAACCTGTATCCCCTGCTCCTCCAGTTTTTTTGAAATTGCGAAGTGGTTCCCGATACCCACCTCTGCGACCTTTTTCACGCCCATCATCGCAATGTACTCGGCGAGATCAATCACAGTTCAGCTTATATATCAAATACATATAATGGCTTCTGTGTATTCAATACTGATCCGTCCGTTTGAGGCGAGGGATTCATCGGACATAATACGAATTGATGCCGAGTCATTCAACACCAGAAACCCCACCTACGACCTCTTCGTGTACCTTGCGTATGGCAGCGAGATTATTGTTGCGGATATGGGCAGCATGGTGGTGGGGTATGTCGTCCTCTCTTACAGGAATGAAGAAGCCAAAATCATGTCCATAGCAGTAAAGAAGGAGTTCAGGAGGAGAGGCATAGGGAAAATACTTCTCAGAGAGGCAATTCAAAGGGCAAAAAAGAGAGGCATGAGAAAAATTCTCCTTGAGGTTCGTGAGTCAAACGTTCCTGCCCAGAACCTGTACAAAAAATTTGGTTTTGAGGTCGCTGGTTATCTTGAGTCGTATTACAGCGATGGAGAGGCAGCTTATCTAATGAACCTGGACCTCGACAAGGCTGATGACCTCTCTAAGTCTCGGGTTGGCGAGCAGGTCTGAATGGCTTCTCTCTCCCAACATCTCATTAAGCCCCTTACACAGGAGAAATATCGCTTTTTTGTGGTCGTTTTTGCTTTTGTGGATATGTACAGGCTGAACACCCATGTCTTCGTACTCTCTGAAATAACCGTTGCTCAAACCGGCCTCTTCCAAAAATCTCTTGACATGAAACAGCGTCAGATGCAGAAATACAAGCTCTTCCTTGTGCATCAAGCACCACCATATTTTATCATCATCATAGGCTATAAAAGCTTTATTTATCATTAATAAGTCTGGGTTCGTATTTATACAAATGGCAAGAAAAATAAGCTATGTGTTGAATTCAGTTGGCATACAACAGGAAGCTTTTAGGAAGCTTTTAATAGCTCTTCACACCATCGTATTGGAGATGAAGGTTCTGCTTAGCAGAAGAGAAACGGTCAAACTTCTAATACTGGCGGAACTAATGAGAAATCCGGAGTGCAATCAGAGGGACATTGCGAAGAAACTCAGCATCACTCCCCAGGCTGTTTCCGAACACTTCAAGGAACTCGTATCTGAGGAGCTGATCAATGTCGTCCACAAGGGGTATTATGTCGTAACTGAAAAGGGGAAGGACTGGCTCAACAGGAATCTGTTTGATCTTCACATGTTTACGGAAGACCTGATAAGCAAGATTTACTCCTCTTCTGTGCTTGCCCTTGCAAGGGAGGGTATAAAGGAAGGGGACACTGTCGAGTACTGGTTTGAAGATGGATTTGTGTATGTCAGAAAGAGCGAAACAGGTAATGGTGTTGCAACAGGGGATGCAGAGGAGGGGGAGGAAGTCCTGGTGAAGCCAACAGGTGCATTCACACCCCCTCAGAAAGGAGAGGTAGTGATATTCAAGGTTCCGATGGTGGAAAGGGGCGGCAGCAGAGCTGCTGACGTTGAACATCTCGAGAAACTGATAAAGGGGAAAAGAAGGCACGTCGTTGTTGCCATGGGCCTGGAGGCGCTTGTAACCTGCAGGAAGGCTGGAGTTGAGCCAATATTTTTTGGAGCGAAAAACGTCTGCATCGAAGCATCGCATCACGGGAGTGGTGTCATCGCCGTCGTTACCGAGTCAGTAATGGAAGACCTTGTCAGGACTCTCATTGAGGAGGGCATATCTTTCGACATTGTCGATGGGTCGAAACAAAAGGATTAAAAATCCATCCGGATTAATGTCCGGGATTGCGGAGGTGGCAGTGATGTTAGTTAAGGCAGTCGAACTTCTGCTCACAGCAGAGATATTCAATAAGTATGATGCTCTTAGTGAGGACGATATTCCGAAGGAAATAAGAAAGATTCTTTACTCGAATGGCGGTATAAAGCGACCCCTTGTTATAAAAGAATCCACTGTGAGGAATTATGCTGGTTACAATGAAAAAGAGCTGAAAAAGCTTCCCTTTGTGGATGTTAACGCTTTCAACAAGCAGATCAAGCTGACATCATTCGAAATTGCTGCAAGATGGATGGCCAAGAACGGAATTGAATTTATAAAGAGAAATCCGGTCCTTGCGTATTACTTCGAAAATTACGATTCGCTCAACATTTCTTATGAAGATGCGAGAAAGCACATACAGCCAAAGCACAGCGATGCAGAATGGCTCAAAGGTGTTATTGAGGAGCTTAGCAGAGATGAAGCGACAGCAGAAATGCTCAGCCTTGTCAGGATTTTCTCTCCGGAGGAAATAGATGATGACGTAAGTGATGTAGTCCTTGAAGATTATCAGGTGAAGGAAATCCGGAAAATAGAAATTGCCATGGAAGAACGGGAGTGGCTGAGAAATGTTGGGCTGAAGGAGATTGGAAAACTCCTCTTTATCGGTCCGCCAGGTACCGGAAAGACAACAACTGCAAGGTCGCTGAGCAAAAAGCTTTTTCTCCCCCTTGTGGAGGTTAAGCTTTCGATGATTACAAGTCAGTTCCTCGGAGAGACATCAAAGAACATTGAAAAGGTCTTTGAGATTGCAAAGCGACTCTCACCCTGTATACTCTTCATTGACGAGTTTGATTATGTGGCGAAGACGAGGACAAGCGACGAGCATGCGGCCGTTAAGAGAGCAGTAAACACCCTGCTTAAGTCCATTGACGAAATAAATCTGGTTGAGGACGGGGTTCTGCTCATAGCCGCAACGAACCATCCAAGTTTGCTGGACGCCGCAGTGTGGAGGAGGTTTGACAAGATCGTCGAGTTTCCGGAACCCTCTGAAAGTGTCAGGAAGAGAATCTTTGAAATCTCTCTCAGCAAAATTCCTGGAGACTATGATATTGGAAGGCTGGTCAGGGAGACCGATGGCTTTACAGGCTCTGAGGTCAAGCTTATTGTGAGGGAAGCTGTGCTTTCGGCACTTCTGGAAGGGAGGAAGAACCTCACAATGGATGACCTGCTGAAGGCTGTTGAAGATGTGAAGGAAAGACTGAAACTCAAGAACTCCTACTGATATGAAGCTGACTGTACTTGGAACGGGAGACTCACCGGGAACACCTGTGGTGGGCTGTCACTGCAAAACGTGTGAGAATGCGAGAAAGAATGGATGGGAGAGGTTGAGATTTTCTATTTTGATTCAGAATGAAGGAAAAAACCTTCTGATTGATACCTCTCCGGACATGAGGCGACAGCTTTTGAAGGCCAACGTGGATTCAGTGGATGCAGTTATATGGACTCATGCCCATTACGATCACTTTGCAGGATTTGGGGATTTTTACAGGGTTCAGAGCGGTGTGAATGTTTACAGCAGTGGGGAGGTTCTTGAGGATGTTGGAAGGTTCATGTTCTTCATGAAATACAGGGAAAGGCAGGTTGAGTCTTACAAGAGCTTTAATCTGTTTGGCATGGAAATTGAGCTTGTGGATGTTACCCATCCACCCCTGAGGAGGGCACACGGGCTTGTGATAAGATACGGGGGCAGCAAGATTGTAATCACCGGAGATACCAACTCGAACATACCGAAGGAGAGCTTGGAAAGGATGAGAAATCCCGACCTTCTCCTCATTGATGCCATTGCCCCCGAAGGATACAGGCTCAGGAAGCACATGAATGCCGGAGAGGCCAAAGCCATGGCTAAAAAGCTCAACGCCAGAAAAACCCTGTTTGTGCATGTGGGACACTTTTATCCCGTGACCAACAGCTACCCTCTTGCAAGGGATTTTGAAACGTTCGAATTCAGAGGTGTGAGCCTTGAAGACTTCATATAGCGGAATAGACATTGGAGGAGCCAACATCAAGGTTTATGACGGCAGTAGCAGAATCTGCTATTTCCCGATGTGGCAGAGGTGGAAGGAGCTCGGAGATTTTTTGAAAGGACTGGGCCTTGAGGGCAGGGTCGGAGTGGTTTTGACGGGTGAGCTTGCGGACTCTTTTTCAAGCAAGGCTGAAGGTGTTGTGTACATCACAAATGCAGTTAGAGAAGCCTTTGATGATGTCGTGTTTATCGATCTCGATGGAAACCTTAAAAGGGAAATCGACAATCCTGAAAACTTTGCGGCAAACAACTGGGTGGCAAGTGTGAAATTTCTCTCAGAGGAGTTTGCAGACTTCATTTTTGCCGATATGGGATCCACAACAACCGATCTGATTCCAGTGAAGGATGGAAAAATTCTTGCCGGTAAAACAGACTTTGAGAGGCTGGACAGGAAAGAACTTCTGTATTTTGGAATGCTGAGAACGCCCTCGTCTTTCCTTGTAAAGAGAAACTGTTCATCAGAGTTTTTCTCGATAACAGGTGATGCGATGCTTGTTCTCGGGCTCATTGACGAGACTGCTTACTCGTGCGAAACACCTGATGGGCGGGGTAAAAGCTCCGCAGAGTGCATGCAGAGGCTTGCGAGACAGGTGTGTGCAGATCTTCATGAGGTTGGGGAGGATTACGTTATAGGACTTGCAGGGGAAATCAGAGATGAAATGGTTTCAAGGGTTGCAAAGGCGTTTGAGCAGAAGAGAAACCTCTACGGGATCGAAACGGCCATAGGTTGTGGAATAGGTGAAGTACTGCTTGAAGAGGCGGCAGAACTGGCAGAAATGGAGTACGTGTCGCTTCGGGAGAGGTACGGTGAGGTGTCGGACATCTTCCCTGCTTTTGCGATGGCCAGGCTGGTGGAGCTGGATGATAGTGGTTAAACTTGGAGGTAGTGTTTCAGAGACTGCCGGAAGGATAATCTGGGAGCTGAAAAATTCCGGGAAGAACATTCTCATCGTCCCTGGAGGGTGGATTTTTGCGGACATGGTGAGAAAGCTTGAGACCGATGATGAAAGTGCCCACTGGATGGCAATTGCCGGAATGAACGTTTACGGATACTACCTTTCACGGTATGCGGAAGTTATAGAGCCTGAAAACTTCGATTTCGATGTCAGGGGCGTCAGGATTCTTCTTCCATACATTCTGCTCAGAAAGCACGATGATCTGCCACACAGCTGGGAAGTAACATCTGACAGCATTGCCGTGTGGGTGGCGGAGAAAATAGGGGCTGAGGACATTGTAAAGGTCACGGACGTGGATGGAGTGTACATGGATGGAAGGCTTGTGGAAAGCATAGCTGCCAGCGAGCTGAGCCGTGAGACCTGTGTTGACAGCTATTCTCCAAAGCTTCTGAGGGAATACGGGAGAGACATGTTTATATGCAACGGCCTCGTTGAGGGAAGGGTAAAAGATTATATAATGAAAGGGGAAGCTAAAGGCACCAGAATAATCGGGAGGTGATGAAATGGAAATATACAAATGTGTAACCTGCAATGCGAATCTTGTAGGGACGAACTATGTCGCGTTTCCATGTCCATCATGCGGTGAAATGGTTTACAGATGCAAAAAATGCAGGAGGCTTGCGAACTCGTATGTGTGTGAAAACTGCGGTTTTGAGGGGCCATGAGGTGGTAACGCATGGGTAGGGTGTTCATGAAACTCAGGGTAATGCCCAAGGGCGTTGAAGTGGATCTGGAGCAGCTCAAGGAGAAGGTATCGCATGCGAAGCCGGATGAAGTTGAGATAACTGACTTCGGAATACAGCCTATCGCATTCGGTCTCAAGGCTCTGATAGTTGTTGTTGTGATGCCCGACACCGAGGGAATTGGAGATACGCTGATTGAGAGCATTCAGGCCATTGACGACGTTGAGAGCGTTGAGATTGAAGTGCAGGAGCTTGTATGATTGAGAGAATTTTAACTCCCCCTCTTGGGGCCAATGCCTATCTTATTAAGGACGAAAAGATTGCTTTAGTCGATCCCGGAGGGGACTCTGCTTTTATAATAAATGCTGTCTCCAGCAAAATTGACATTAAAAGTCTGGACTACATCATTCTCACCCACACTCATTTTGATCACGCCTCTGCTACCGCCGATTTAAAGAAAGTAAGCGGGGCAGAAGTTTTGATTCATGAAAAGGAATACGAATTTGTGAAGACGAACAATTTCAGCGCCTCGTTTTTCGGAGTGGATTTTCCACCATTTGAAGCTGACAGGCTTTTGAGGGATGGGGAGCTGATAAACCTTGGAAAATTGAAGCTGGAAGTCCTGCACACCCCCGGACACACACCCGGGAGCATCTGTCTGTATGATGAGCTGGAGAGAATAATCTTCACAGGGGATACTGCTTTTCCTAATGGGGGTTTTGGAAGGGTGGATTTTCCCGGAGGGAGCGCCTACGACCTGGTAAACTCTCTTAAAAGGCTGTCAGAGCTTGACGTTGAGGTAATGTATCCCGGACACGATGAGCCGGTGGACGGTGCGGAAGAGCATCTGAAGCTTGCATTTAAGCTTGCCAGAATGTTTCTATGATCGACATTGTTCTTGTCGAGCTTAAAATACCTGAAAACATTGGCTTCATAGCCAGAGTTATGAAAAATTTTGGATTCAAAAATCTGGTCCTCTACAACTGCCACGTAACGAGAGAAAGCTACATCACAGCCTCCCACGCCAAGGACATCATAGACAACGCCACCGTTATCGACAGCCTTGAAGAGTATCTTTCGGGAAAGAGTCTTGTGGTGGCGACAACGGGAATAAGGAGCAGAAACATCGGGAGCTATATTCGGAAAACCGTAACACCTGGTGAACTGAAGGAGATCATAACTGGCAATTCTGCAATTCTTTTCGGCAGGGAAGACTTCGGGCTCTTAGATGATGAGATTCGGCTCTGCAATGCTGTGGTCAGCATACCCACGAGTGAGGAATACCCGGTCATGAACGTCAGTCATGCTGCGGCAGTCATCCTGTATGAGCTGTCTGGGATTGAGGCCGGGCAGGAACTTGAGCCGGCCACTCAGAAGGACGTGGACATTCTCGTTGCTTACTTCAGAGAGCTGATGAATGAGGTGTGGTATCCAAAGCACAGGATTGACAAGTCCACCGTGGTCCTGAAGAGAGCCTTTGGCAGGGCGGGAATGAGCAAGTACGAGATGAACCACATTTCGGGTATCATAAGGAAAACAGTATTATACATAAAACACCTTAAACTTCGGCATGGAAAGAAATAGGCTCATACTGATTTTTTCACTCATCATACTGGTGTTTGCATTTATCTATCTCCTTTCGCCCATTCTTGATGGAATACTGATGGGTGTCGCATTGGCCTATGCGGTCAGACCCCTCCACACCAGACTGAGCAGGAGAGTGGGTGAGGTTATTTCCGCGTTTCTCTCCACGATGATAATTTCTCTGCCCCTTCTGCTCTTTTTTGCCTACGGAGTCTTTCAGGGCGTGACTGAGCTTATAGTGGTCATGAAGAACCTGGAGACGTATGTGGCCATCCTGAACTCCTATCTGAACAGCCTCGATCCTGAGATATCCAAAACCGTGCGTCCAGCACTTAACCAGTTTGTTGCGGTGTTCAACACGAAGATAGGTGATCTGGCGTTCAGCGTAACAACCAAATTCATTTTCTTCGTCATGAATTTCCTGATCTCCACCATTGTGTGTTTTTATGTTATAATCGATGGAAAGACAGTTACACGGAAAATCATAGACCGGGTTTTTCCGGAAAAGGAGGTTGGAGACTTCTTCGAAGAATTCGATAGCGTGCTGATGAACCTCTGGTTTGGGAACTTCCTGTTCGCCCTGCTGATGGGCATTGTGAGCATACCGTATTTCATGGCGTTTGGAATTCCTTACGTGCCCCTTCTCAGCGGTCTGATGTTTCTTGCCGCTTTAATCCCCGTGTTTGCAGAGTGGATGGTAATCCTGCCGCTGACCCTTTATCTTGTATTCATAGACTGGGTTAAAGCAGCATGGTTCCTTGCCATAGGCAGTGTATTTCTTTACATCATTCCTGAACTCATATTGAGGCCGTACTTTGTTGGATACACTTCAAAGATACATCCTCTCGTTTTAATGCTCTCGTTTCTCGGAGGGGGTCTTGCAGCAGGTGTAACCGGTTTCTTCATTTCACCCATGCTTGCAGCATTCCTCACGGCCGTTTACAACCACTACACAAAACAGAGCGGAAACTCAGCCGCAAATTGAAAAAGATAAAACAGAATTGCACTACTGATGGGAACCCATGTGTTCGGGTGCAATCAGTCTCAGGATTTTCTGGTCGGTTATGACTCCTACAGCCTTTCCGGCATCCTTCACGACGAGTATTCTCACGTCCTCGTCGTTCATGATTCTCAGAGCCTCACCAACCGAGATGTCCTTTTCAACTGAGACAATCTTCGGTCTCATGACCTCTCTGACCTCTCCGTCGACTTTGTTCTCTGCAACTGCCTTCGCAACGTGGTCGAGTGTGAAAATTCCCACGAACTCTCCTTCCTTGACTACCGGCATGCAGTAGATGCCTCTTTCTGCGAGCATTTTTGCAGCGTTTTTGACGATCTCTTCTGCATTAACTGTTATGATTGGCGTTGACATGTGTTCTCCCACCTTGTCCTTTGGCAGGGCGACGATTTTCTCGATGTCTATTACGACCATGTTTTCGGTGTCATCTCTCCCGACAACCTTTCCATAAACGAGCAGCTCGTTTACCGGCGTTGGACCTACAACAATTCTGTCGTTTGGAGAAATCTTCCTGATGTTTCCGAGTATTCTTATTCTTGCCTGGCAGACCTTGGGATGGCTCAGTGTTGGAAATATGATTTCCTCAGCGGAAAGGTCTTCCTGAATCTCTCCGTTAATTAAAACGGGAACTTTAACGGCCTCGTCGTATTTTGTTATCGATAGCAGCTCGTATGCTTTTGATGTGGGCCTGTATCCCCCCTTTGGCCCTGGAACTCCCTCGACAAGGCCCAGTGACCTGAGTGCCTGCATCTGGTTCCTGACGGTCCCGGGATTTCTGTTTATCAGCTCTGCTATCTCTTCACCCTTTACGCTACCGCCTCCCTTGTTCTTGTAGATGGTCACAAGGGCATACAGTATGTCCTTCTGTATCTGCGTAAGCTCGAGGTCCATTATCTATCCCTCCTTGCTAATCGGACTACTGGATAGTTTATATATTTTTCCAGCATTTTTATGAGGGAGGGATAGATTTTAAAACCTCTCACCGCAATAATCTCTGGAATGAGTTTCAACCCGAGAAGGCTACCAACTGTGCTCACTGCCGATGAGCTGATAGATAAAGCGTTCAGGAGAGCGTCGAAGGTTAGCGGTAGAAATAGCAGGGAAAAGGCATTGAACAAGCTTTCAACGATTTCAAACGTTCTCGATAATTATTTTGAAAGAATAGTCAGCTCTCACCCGTCTTATGACAATCTGGATGACTTTTACAGGGAAATGGTTGATGTGGTGGTAGGAATACGGAGACTGAAGAAGAGTCTCGCAGCGCTGAGCTGGGCCAACACCATGACTCAGAAAGTAATATCAAAAGGGATAAGAAGAATAAAGGGTGGTAACGATCCTGACAGGGTTCTTAAGGAGGTTTACGGGAGAATAGCTTCGATAATCGAACAGGTGGATGATGCTCTCAGGTTTTTGAACGATGCCAAGAACAGAATGAGGGAGATCCCCACATTGAGCGGCGATTTTACTGCTGTTTTTGCAGGTTATCCCAACGTCGGCAAGTCCAGCATCATCTCGGCCATATCCACTGTTAAACCGGAAATAGCAAGCTATCCCTTTACCACAAAGAAAATCAACGTTGGTTTTATTGATGCAGATGGCCTCAGAATTCAGGTCATAGATACTCCGGGTTTGCTTGACAGGCCCATGGAGAGAAGGAACCGGATTGAGAGAAGGGCAATCCTCGCTCTGAGGTATCTGGCCGATGCGGTAATTTTCGTTATCGATCCGACAGAATCATGCGGGTATGAGGTTGATAAGCAGATGAACCTGCTCTACGAGATTAGGGACCAGTTTGACGTCCCTGTTATTGAAATCTACAGCAAGGCGGATCTGCATGGGAAGAGGGACAGGCTTGCCGTATCGACATTATCGGGGGAAGGGGTTGATGAACTCCTTGGTTTGATAAAATCAATGGCAGAAGAGAAATCCAAGAAGAAATCCGAGAATGGCTGATGCATTCAGTATGGGGAGGCCTGGCTGAGCCTCTTTTCTTGTCTCAACTATTCTCAGCAGTACCAAAAGTCCCGCATAGCCGAATATCACTGTGAGCAGTGCCTGAACAGGGGAGGAGTTGAATGTCAATGCTGATACTGCAAGAATGTTTGGCATGACTGCATCGCCAACGCCCATTATCGCATCTCTGTCTTTCCCGGGAATGATGAAAACAACCGGAATCTTCATCTCAGAAACGCTGTCGGCGAGGGTTAGCATGTGCCTGGTTTTGTGGACTGCGATGTAATCGTATGCAGCGAGCAATGCGAGGAGAACTATTACCGGGATCGGCTCGAGACTTATGCCGAATATCGCCGTGACTGCCGAGGCTATGAGAAGTGCGGAGATGTTCACGACCATCCAGTGTTTGGTTTTTGCTAGCAGGTACAGGAGAATGATAGATGGTATTGCTGAGATAATTCCTATGAACGGCATGAATGCGTAGAAGTAGGTTATCAGGATGAGCAGGTAAAACAGCGGTTTTAGCAGCTCTTTTCTGAATTTTATGAGCACGATGACGATGGCTGTAAAGCCGAGTATCATCAGGATGTAGTAAACCGAATTTGCAACGTCGGATGTGTCCTCGAAAGCCTGCATTCCTGCGGATGAGTAGTACGGTGCAATGTACAATGCTAGGAACGCTGTGAGCAAAAAGAAAACCGAAATGCTGAGCCGGTCCTTCATCAGTATCTCAACCTTATTGTTTCTCCTTTTGCCAGGGCGAGCTTAATCTCCTTTCCAGCCTCTCTGTCCTTTCGAACCCTTATGACTCCACGTCTCCCAACTTCTGCCGTGAAGAGGTATTTGTCTCCTGCGTAAACGTCCACCTGCTTTCCCTCAAGCCCCTCTGCAAGAATGACGTAGTGCTTCCCCTTCTCGTCAACAACAGTTTCCATCACATTTTTCCTTTCCGCTTTGAGAGGCTCGACATCGATGCTGATTCCGAGTTCTTCTTCAATCATTCTGATTCTCTTCCCCTTTCTTCCTATAAGGTGTGGAACCTCGTCCTCAGGCACCCTGACAACCGCCTTTCTGTCGCTCACCGGTACAATTTCGAAAGTCGAAACCAGTTCTGCAATCCTGCTTTCGATCGCATAAACTAAGAGTCTGTTTTCCTGCTGACTTTCCTCGACCGGCATTACGACTACCTGTTCTCCGTAGGTGTACATCTCGAATTCAACCCTCTTTGACTCAAAGTCTATGACCTCTATAACCGGTCTTGCGAGGTCTGCCTCTGTCATTCCGAACGGCACCTTAACTGTGAACCTGAGTTCGTAAACCTTCTCAACCTTTCCTGCATCAATGAAAATCACCGTATCTACAACCTGGGGGATGATACCAAGCTCAACCCTTCCTATCATCCTCTGTATTGCGTCTATTGGCCGTGTGGCATGCGTAACACCGATCATACCCACTCCTGCCAGACGCATGTCAGCGAAAACCTGAAAGTCGGACGTTTTTCTAACTTCATCGTATATTGTGTAGTCCGGTCTCACAAGGAGCAGAACATCAGCCGTGAGGCTCATGTCCTCTTCGAGTGGTGCATACTGGGTGATTTCATCCCTTACCATCAGATCTCTCGGGCTCTCCATGGTCTTTACCATGTATCCGTTCTCCATCAGGTAGTTAGCAACACTTGCAGCGAAGGTTGACTTCCCTGCTCCTGGAGGGCCCGAAATCAGAATTCCCCTCTGCCTCTCGATTATTCTCTTCTTTAGTTCCTCACTTATGCCGTAATCGTCAATGGATGCCTTTGCTATTGGTCTCACGGCAGTGATTTCCATCCTGTCCGAAAAAGGTCTTTCGGCAATCGCTATCCTGAGGTCTCTGAGCTGGATGACCGTAACACCCTTTCGCTCAATCTCTATGCTGCTGTCCTCGTCCTGGGATGCAGCCTCGATTATCTCGTGGGCTATTGCTTTAAGCTCTTCAAGAGTCAGGGGCTCGTCCGTTATCTTCACAAGCTCGAGCTGACCTATCCTGCCTCTCTTTGCGTAGGCCGGAACGCCTTCCCTCAGATGGACGCTTGCGGTATCCTCTGTAAAGAACCTCATAATTCTGGCTTCTTCGGGCCTTATTCTTTCCTTGCCGAGATAGATTGCCTGGATGCCTTTTGAGACTGCAACAAGATACTGAATCCTGTCTCCAGTTATCAGCGTGGCGTTTTCCTCCTCCGCAACCTTTCGTATCAGATTGTCTATCTCTCCTCCTCTGGCGAGCCTTACATGCTCGATACCCGGCCTCTCGCCCAGAAAAAGAACACGATGGCCGAGGTTCTCGGCAAGCTCTCTGATTTTTCTTATCTCTTCGAGGCCCTGAAAACCTGTCATCTTCCCGAAGTTTGCCTGCGCCTCCAGCTCGGCGATGACAGCTTCGGGAATAATTATCGTGCCTTTAAGCTCGTTATTTTCAAGCATCCTCGATATTCTTCCATCTATCACAACGCTCGTATCAACCACGTATTTCATCTACAAACCCTCCAGTTTTCTGAAAAAGCATGAATAACTGCCAGTGTGGCATGCAACCCCCCTCTGCTTTACCAGATACAGGACTGCATCTCCATCACAGTCAACTTTAATTTCAACAACTTCCTGGATGTTTCCAGATTCCTCACCTTTCATCCAGAGTTTTTTTCTGCTTCTGCTATAGTAATGGGCTTTTCTGGTTTCCACCGTTTTTTTAATTGCCTCTTCATTGGCATACGCCAGCATCAGCACTTCTTTACTGTCTGCATCCTGAGCGATTACCGGGATCAATCCGTCACTGTTATATTTAAGCTCCATCAGGAATTTTTTGCAGGAAATGTTTATAAATTTATTTTAACATCAAAATTTGAGGGTGGTGTGATGAAGCGAGTTTCCACTGGAATACTGAACCTTGATTCTCAACTTGGCGGCGGATTTCCAGCCGGAAGCGTGATCCTCTTTATTGAGGATCCAGGTGCAGGTGCTGAAATCTATTCCTATCACTTTGTACACGATGGCATCAAAAAAGGTGAGCAATCTCTCTACATAGCAACCAACGATACTGCTGATGATATCAGGGATAGTATGAAGCTGTATCTTGGTATCGGTGATGATGAATTCGAGAAAGTAAAGTTTATGGATTTCCTGAGTGCAAGGGTGGGAGCGCTTGGAGTAAGGGAGAGCCTCACCCTCTCTGGTGACCCCTACAACAAGGTGATCACGGAAACATCCAGGAATTACAGCAGGGTCGTTCTGAACTCTCTCTCCTACTTTGCCGAGAATTATGACAGAAAGTCTGTTTTGGGTCTTATCGAGTCAATGAAAATAAGCGCCAAGAGGAATGAAGCTGTGCACATGATTATTTTCACCAAGGGCATGTTCAATATGGAATTCGAGACTGCTGTGAAACAGGTTGTTGATGGCGTCATTGAACTCAGCATTAGGGAGGCTGAAACCGAAATACAGAGGAGACTGAAGATTGTAAAGCTGAAGAGGACGCTCGTTCCGAAGACAATATTCAGATACGATATAAGCGACAGGGGCATCAGGATGGAATCCGTGACGAGGGTGTTATGAGGCTGTATCAGGGAGAGATTTACATAGAGAACGTGAAGGAATTCCTGAAAAAGCTCCCTGACGGCTGCGTGCTTGTGAATGCGGACTATGTTGTGGATATCGAATCTCTTGGGTTTGCAGTGAATAAGGCCCTGAAGTCCTGGCAGGAGGGAAAGAGGATATCGAGGTCTTTATCAATGGAAATTCTGCTCCACATTTCTGCAACGAGACAGATAAACAGAGCAGTTAAAATTGGTGTGGGTGAAGGAGAGAACAGAGTAATTGTTGTCGATCTGAATGATTGTTCCGAATTGCTCAGGAAACATGGTTTCAGAGAAGGGCAGGTGCTTCAGATGGATGAAGAAAAGATCAGCAGATTAAAGGAATTTTATGAAATTGCCGATGAAGAGCTTGACATGGTGGGGGAGGAAAAGCTCGGAATGCTTGTGAGAGAGCGGATGGCACTTTTTGCAGCATCCAAGTAGGAAATGTTAAATTATCAATCCTGTAAAATTGCAGTATGGAGGATCGAATCAGAAAGGCAGCCGAAGCAATCGCAAATGCCAGCCATGCGGTTGTGTTTACAGGGGCGGGCGTCTCCGCTGAGAGCGGAGTCCCAACCTTCAGAGGTCATGATGGACTCTGGACGAAATATGATCCGGAAGAGGTAGCATCAATTCAGGGTTTTAAGAGAAACCCTAAGGCATTCTGGGAATTTTCAAAGGAACTGATGGTGAAGAGGAAAGCTGAACCGAATCCCGCTCACTTTGCCATCGCTGAACTTGAGGAAATGGGGATTGTGAGGGCCGTTATAACTCAGAATGTGGATGTGCTTCACCAGAGGGCCGGGAGCAAGAGAGTCCTTGAACTCCATGGCTCGATGGAGAAGGTCGACTGTCTGGACTGTGGAGCTACATATCACTGGGACGATATTGAGGAAATGCTCATCAGAGATGAAGAGGTGAAATGCGAATGCGGCAGCCATTATCTGAAACCGAGAGTAGTTCTTTTTGGAGAACCGCTCCCATCTGACACGCTCAACCAGGCAATTGCGGAAAGCAGGCAGGCTGACGTATTCATGGTTGTCGGGTCATCTCTGGTGGTTTATCCTGCTGCGTATCTTCCCCTTTATGCGAGAGAGGCGGGGGCGACTTTGATAATGATAAATGCTGATGAAACTCAGGCGGATGTGGTTTTCGACATTGTGATTCACGGAAAGGCTGGAGAAATTCTTCCGGAAATTGTTGAAGAGGTTAAAAGGCACAGGAGAATAAATCGATAGCACCCATAAATCTAAAAAATTAAAATTTTTTAAAAATTTACTGCGGGACAATCAAAAAATTCATATTGTCTGCCCCCCAACTACCTACACTTTTGAGCAAGAGGTGTGCTTATGATTGACAGTAATATTTTTGAGAAAATGCTCAGAAAGAACAGGATTTTCAAAAACAGAGACGTGTTGAGACACTCTTACACTCCAGAGTATCTGCCTCACAGAAAAGAGCAGATTGAGAGCATAGCATCAATCCTCCTTCCAGCATTAAGTGGTGAGACTCCATCAAACATCCTCATTTATGGGAAAACAGGTACCGGAAAGACTGCAACTGTGAAGTTTGTGGGTAAGCAGCTTGAAGAGGCAAGCAGGAAGATGAATGTCCACTGCTATGTGCACTACCTGAACTGCGAGATTATAGATACACAGTACAGGGTTCTCGCTACGCTCGCGAAGGCTCTCGGCAGGAACGTGCCGATGACAGGGTGGCCAACGGATCAGGTTTATGAGGAGGTCAGGGAGGCAATAGATGGCAAGGATCAGACTGTGATAATCGTCCTGGACGAAATCGACAAGCTCGTTAAGAAAGGGGATGATGTTCTCTACAACCTTTCGAGAATTAACTCTGAACTGAAAAATGCGAGGGTAAGTCTTATCGGGATAACAAATGATCTGAAATTCAAGAACTTTCTCGATCCCCGGGTTTTAAGCTCGCTCAGTGAGGAGGAAATTGTATTTCCACCTTACAACGCAACGCAGCTTGAGGACATTCTGGCTCAGAGGGCGGAGCTTGCTTTCCATGATGGGGTTCTTGACGAGGGTGTGATTCCTTACTGTGCCGCTCTTGCAGCCCATGAGCACGGAGATGCAAGGAAGGCTCTTGATCTGCTCAGAATCAGTGCAGAGATTGCTGAATCGAGGGAGGAGGAAAAGGTAACAAAGGAACATGTGAGAGAGGCTGTAAAGAAGATGGAGAGGGATAACATAGTTGAAGTCGTGAGAACCCTTCCAAATCAGAGCAAGATAGTGCTTTATTCCATGATCCTTCTGCACAAAAACGGCAAGAGGAAGTTCATAACCGGAGAGGTGTATGCGGTTTACAAGACACTCTGCAAGAAGGTCGGAATGGACGTCCTCACTCAGAGAAGGGTGAGCGATCTGCTCTCAGAGCTTGACATGCTTGGAATAATCAACTCGATCATAATTTCCAAGGGCAGATATGGACGGACGAGAGAGATGAGGCTCGACGTTCCAATGGATGCTGTTAAGGAGGCAATTCTTGACGACTATCGATTCGAGGTACTGAGAGATTACGAGGACAGGCTGCTTTCATCGTCCCTCGACATGTTTGACTGATTTTCGAGAAACGCATCCAGTTCAATTTTTTCGGGAAAGTTCCTGGCTCCTATTCTCTGGACATTAAATGCTGCTGTGAAGTTTCCTGCTTTAAGACAAATTTCGATGCCATGGCCTTTCAGCATGGCATAGATAAATCCTGCTGCGAATGCATCGCCTGCACCGGTACTGTCGGCAACCCTGACTTCGAATGCTCTTGCGCGGTATTCTTCTCCATCGATCAGCGCCATGCTGCCCTCCTTTCCGAGTGTAATGATTGTCGCACTCACGTAGTCCTCCACACCTTCAAGCAACTTGTACTCGTGGCTTGATATGAAAACCATGTCTGTGTGTTTTAGGAGGTCTTTGATTTTTTCAAGACCTAATTTGGAGTACGGATGTCCGGGGTTGAGAATTACCTTTTTGCCATGCTTTTTTGCATTTTCAGCGATTTCAATGTGTGCTGCGAGGCTGCCCTCAAACGGAAACGGATCGAGGTAAAAGTACTCTCCCCATGAGTAGTGATCCTCGTTTAGGAATGGACGGAACTTCCCGGCAGCACCCGGAAAAACGAAGAAGGTCCTCTCCCCTCCTCTGTCAACATAGACGTCCACCCTTCCCGTTTCACCCTCAACATTTTCGAAGATACACTCCACACCTGCCTTTTCCATCTCCCGCCTGTAAAAAATGCCGTCCTCGTCCGCTCCGACAGTCGAATAGAATCTTGTTTTGATCCCAAAGGTTGCGAGTCCGTATATGACGTTACCAGCAGCCCCTCCGGCATGCTTTTCGACCGTCTTAACAATGGCCTGGTCGCCCCTTGCGGGATACTCATCTATGATGCACACCCTGTCTACGAGAGCTGGTCCCACCCCGGATATCATCCTTACTGTGGTGGTGGAGAAAGTATTTAATCTTGTGGTACCGGTGTTGGGTGTGGTGCCTGAAATGGATTTTTATCAGAGTGTGTTCCCGGAAAACTTCGCTGTGGGTGTGTATTTAAATGTTTCAAGAGTTCTGACAACATCGTTCTTCAACAGCAATTTTTATATTACGAAACCCCATCTGTGGAGATACTTTTAAATAACCATGCTATCATGCTAAGCAGCATTGCGGTGATGAAAAATGAGCAGGATTAGAAGATTGCAGAGGAGAAAAAGCAATCCGAACCTTGTCAGGCTGATAGATGATTTGCTGAGTGCATCCGCTGAAAAGGAGGCTAAGGTGTGGAAGGAAATCGCAGGGAGGCTTGCAAAACCCCTCAGAAATTACGCTGAGGTTAACGTTGGAAAGCTTGAAAGGTATGTTAAGGACGGAGAGATGGCAGTCGTACCGGGAAAGGTTCTTGGAGGGGGAGAGATAAGCAGGCCTGTAACAGTCGCAGCATTCAGGTTCAGTGACAGTGCAAGGGCAAAAATAGAAGCTGCTGGTGGAAAGTGCCTTTCGATCCAGGATGCGCTTAGGGAGAATCCGGAAGGAAAGAACGTGAGGATTATAGTCTGAGGTGTTGGATTTATGAGTGTGAATGTTGAGAGAGTCCTGAAAACTCTGGGTGAGGATTACAGGATCATCGATGCTGATGGTCACATTCTCGGGAGACTTTCAAGTTACATTGCCAAAAGACTTCTCGAGGGAGAAAAGATTGTTGTCGTGAATGCTGAGAAGGCCATAATTACTGGTAGCCCCGAGAATGTCCTTGAAAGGTATAAGGAAAAATATGACCGGGGTAGCAAGGAGAAGGGCCCATACTTCCCCAGGCATCCGGAGAGGATATTCAAGAGAACTGTGAGGGGTATGCTCCCTTGGAAGAGCAGAAGGGGCAGAGATGCCTACAGGAGGCTCAGGGTTTTCATGGGCGTTCCGGAGCAGCTCAAGGATAGGGAGTTCGAGAAGGTGGATGCAGCTCTGTACGAAAAGGTGTCGAAGACAGAGAAATATGTGTATCTGGGCGATGTTAGCAGGTATCTCGGTTTCGAGGTGAGAGCATGAAGATTGTTGTAACAAGTGGTAAAAGAAAGACTGCTGTTGCAAGGGCCACTGCGAGACCGGGCAGGGGCAGAATCAGGATTAATAAAGTTCCCGTAGAAATTGTACAGCCAGAGATGGTAAGGCTTAAGATTATGGAGCCGGTAATCATTGCGAAAGACCTTGTGAATCAGGTTGATATTGATGTCAAGGTTGAGGGCGGTGGAGTGATGGGTCAGGCAGAGGCAGCAAGGACGGCGATAGCCAGAGCCCTTTTCGAATTCAGCGGTGACCCTGAGCTTAAGAGGGCTTTCATCGAATATGACAGAACTCTGCTTGTTAATGACGTGAGGAGGAAGGAGCCGAAGAAACAGGGCGGCAGAGGAGCAAGAAAGAGGAGGCAGACCTCATACAGGTGATTTTTTTATGTTTCCTGTTCGATGCTTCACCTGTGGGGCTGTGATAGCCCACAAATATGAGGATTACAAGTCGCTGGTTGATTCAGGAAAATCCCCGAAGGAAGCTCTTGACGAGCTTGGAATTGAGAAGTACTGCTGCAGGAGGATGTTTCTGACCTATAAGTCGGTTATTAAGGAATTTGCGAGATATCATGGGGCCGTGGGGTAGCCTGGTATATCCTGCGGCGTTCGGGGCGCCGTGACCCGAGTTCAAATCTCGGCGGCCCCACTTTCCCTAAAGGGGTGATGATGTTTGAAAAAAGAGTTTCCCTTCGAATATACAAGGTTTGAGAGGGCGAGGATAATTGGTGCGAGAGCATTGCAGATAGCCATGGGCGCTCCTGTTTTAATCGATACTCCGTCAAGACATCCAATTGATATCGCCAGAGATGAATTTGAGAGAGGGGCGATACCCATAACCGTGAAGAGACGGAGAAACGCCTTTGTCTGGCTTCAGAGATATGATCTTTTTTGAGGTGATGCAGTAAATGATAATTGAGGATGTTCAGTATAGAATCGTGTTTGACAGCCGGGGAAATCCGACTGTTGAGTGTGAGGTGTTCACCGAGGCAGGTTCTGGCTCGGCAATAGCTCCGAGCGGGGCGTCAACCGGCAGTGAAGAGGCCGTTGCCGTCGATCCTTTCAGGATTGAAGAAATTGAGGAAAAAGTGTCAAGAGCGCTTATCGGCATCAGTATTTTTGATCAGAGGGAAATCGACAGGACCCTGAGGGATGAAGATGGTACAGATAATTTCTCCAACATTGGTGGCAATTTCGCGATAACCGCAAGTATCGCTTCTGCAAAAGCTGCTGCAAATGCTCTCGGTATTCCCCTTTTCCAGTATCTCGGAGGGGTCGCAGCAGAGGTTCTGCCATATCCACTTGGAAATGTTATCGGTGGTGGGGCACATGCTGCAGGATCTACGAGCATTCAGGAGTTTCTGATCATTCCTGTTGGTGCAGAAAGCTTTTTTGAGTCTCAGTTTGTTAACACCCGTGTTCACGCTGAACTGAAAAAGATATTCAGGGAGAAGAACATCTTTGCAGCGAAGGGTGATGAGGGTGCTTGGGCTGCACAGATTACTGACGAACAGGCTTTCGAAATTCTTCAGACTGCGATAGACAGAGTTGAAAACGAATATGGTGTTGATGTGAGAATTGGTGTGGACGTTGCGGCGACTGAGCTATGGGATGGGAGCCATTATGTGTACAAGGACAAGAAGCTCTCTCCCGAAGAGCAGGTATCTTACATCGCTGAGCTTATCGATAGATACAATCTGCTCTATGTTGAAGACCCCCTCCACGAGAACGACTTCGAGGGATTTGCGGAACTGACAAAGCAGGTCAAAACCATGGTGTGCGGAGATGATCTGCTGGTTACAAACGTCAGGAGGATTGAGAGGGCGATCGAATACGGATCGGTCAATACAGTACTGATCAAACCGAACCAGATTGGAACGCTTTCTGAGACTGTTGATGCCATCAGACTGGCAAAATCAAGGAACTGGGATGTTGTTGTATCTCACAGAAGTGGAGAAAGCGAAGATTCTGCTCTGGCACATATTGGTGTTGCATTCAACGCAACATTAATAAAGACGGGTGTTGTTGGGGGGGAGAGAATTTCAAAGCTCAATGAACTCATCAGGATTGAGGAAATGATCGACGCGATAATGGCTGAGATAAGGTGGTAAAAATGGTGAAGGAAAGAGAGAGCATGATGAGGGAAACGGAGGAAGGATACGAATACCTGGTACCTCCCGATGAGTACCTTGCGGCCGGTGTGCATATAGGGACTCAGATAAAGACTGGAGATATGAAGAAGTTCATATACAAGGTCAGACCCGATGGGCTTTACGTTCTTGACATCAGGATCCTTGACGAGAGGCTGAAGCTTGCCGGAAAATTCCTGGCGAAGTACACTCCAGCAAAGATTCTTGCGATTTCAGCGAGGCAGTATGGGCAGAAGCCGGTTATTATGTTCTCGAAGGTTACCGGGGCGGACTATGTAATCGAAAGATTCGTGCCAGGCACGCTCACGAATCCTGCAATCAAGGAATACAGGGAGCCTGACGTCATCATCGTTACTGACCCTGCCATTGACAAACAGGCTGTTGAGGAAGCTACAGACATTGGTATTCCGGTGGTTGCGCTCTGCGATACAAACAACAGTCTTGCAAACGTTGACTTTGTAATTCCAACAAACAACAAAGGTAGAAAGGCTCTGGCGCTCGTTTACTGGATTCTTGCAAGGGAAGTACTCAGGAACAGAGGTTTCAAGGAGTTCACGTACAGTGTTGAAGATTTTGAAGCTGAAATTTAATCTATAAAGTTTTATTATTACATTCGCAACAAGGGAAACTGTAAATATCCCCTTGCAAATCTTTTTTCTGTGAAGTTCGCCCATCTTGCTGATGTTCATCTTGGCTACCGGCAGTATGGTAGTGAGGACAGAGCGCTGGATTTTGCCCAGGCCTTTAAAAAAGCCGTTGAATTCTCCATTTCTCAAAAGGTTGATTTCATTCTCATTGCCGGAGATCTGTTTCACAAAAAAAGCGAGATGGATCCGATAACCCTTGCACAGGCCACGACCGTTCTTGAAAAAACGAATGTGCCGGTTATAGTTGTGGAGGGGAATCACGATTCGACGTACTTCAGGGAGAGGTTTACCTGGATGGATTATCTGACCATTCAGGGGCATCTGATAAACCTGAAACCCTCATTTCATGACGGGAAACCGGTCCTTGATGAATGGGATGGGAGGGGCGGGAGCTACATCGATGTGGGTGATGCGAGGATTTATGGCCTGAAGTATTACGGTATGCTGACCGAGAAAATTCTTGAGGACTACTTGCCTCTCGTGGAAAAGGGGGATTTTACAATCTTCATGTCTCATTTCGGGATTGAAGGTTACATGAATATTTACGGCTGTATAAGCTCAGAGAGACTCTATGGTTACCGTGATTCCATAAATTATGTGGCTCTCGGACACATACACAGGAAGTACGTTGAGGATGACTTCATCTTCAATCCCGGAAGTCTGGAGAGCTGTGATATTTCTGAGTACTCATTTGAAAAAGGCATATTTGTTGTCGAGTATGACGGTGAGCTGTCGTACAGGCATGATGGTACATTCCACAAACCGAGAGTGTTCAGGATTCTCGAGATGGAGTTCAGGAGCTATTCCCAGTTGAGGGATGAGCTGCTTAAAAGGAAAGGCGGTCCGGGAGAGGTCGTGCACATAAAACTGAAAACTTCGACAAACATTGACAGGGACAAGGTCGAAAAAATCGCAAGGGAAACCCTTGATCCACTCGTTCTGAGAATAGAAGTGGATTACTCGAGAGGAGTGTTTCAGGCGCTTGATGTCTCGCTGAAAGATGTTAAGGGACTTGAGAAGAACGTTATTGCAGGCATTCTCAGGGGATTCGGGTACGAAGACATCGCTGAAGAGGTACTGAGGTTGAAGGAACTTTTCCTTGCAGGTAAGCTGGATGATGTTGATGACTTTGTTGAGTCCATCGTTGGTGCAAGAATAAAGGATGCTGAGAGAGAGCTGAAGGAAGAGGAGAATGCCGGAGATGCTGAGGATGAAGAGGAGTGGCGGTGGTGGGAGGGGAGATGATCCGGGAGGTTTACATTGAAAATATCAAGAGTTATAAATCCCAGAAAATTGCCTTCACGAAAGGTCTGAATGCAATAATCGGAGAAAATGGAGCAGGAAAGTCAACGATACTTGAATCCATAGGCTTTGCGCTCTTCAATTCGCTCCCTTACAACATCTCCGACTTTATAAGGAGGGGTGAACTGAAGGGAGAAATACGAATAAAGTTCGAGAGCCCGGCCGACGGAAGAGTTTACAGGATAGTCAGGAAAATTGACAGGGACAGGACGGCAGAATACTATGTTGAGGATCTTGAACTCGGCAGAATTGCTGAGGGAGTAAAGGATGTAAAAGGCTGGATCAGAAATCATCTTGGACTGGATGTTGAGCCAGAGGTGGTTTTTGAGAATGCCATAGGGGTTAATCAGGGCAACATAACCTCACATTTTCTTCTTCCTCCGTCAGCGAGGGAGAACGTATTTTCGCCCCTTCTTGGAATTGAGAAATACAAGAGGGCGTTTGAAAAAAGCAGAGATTACGAAAATTTTCTGAAAGACAGGCTCACTGCGGTTGAAAAGGAGATTCTGAGAATTGAGGAGAATATCAAAAATCTGGAAAGGCAGAAAGAAGAACTTTTAAAGAGGAAAATGCAGGTTGAAACTCTGAGGGCTGAAAAAGAAAAACTCGAAAAAAAGCTCAATTCAGTTACGGTAGAGTTCAAAGAGCTGGAAAAGCTTGAAAAGGAAATTGAAAGACTTGAAAACGAAAAGAAAATCGTTCAGAACACTCTGGATTTGAACAGATCTGAGCTTAACAAGGTCGAGTCCAGATTGAAGGCGATAGAAGGGTATGAAGCCGAGATGGCCGGCCTGAAAGAACACTACGAGTCGTATTTGAAATTGAATGATGAGCTATCCGGGCTTGAAAGAGAGATTGAAAAGCTGGAGAATAGAGTTAGGGAGCTTGAAAAGACGAGAGATGTGCTTCTTAGGACTGAAGAGCGATACGGGCAGCTAAGGGCAGAAATCAGGAAAAACAAAAAAAGGCTTGAACATTATAAAGAGGTGAGGAAAAAAGCTTCGATTGAGGAAACACTGAGGAACAGGCTTAACGAGATTGAGAGGGCTGAAAGCGAGCTGAAAAGCAAGATCAGAATTATTGACGAATACCGGGAAAGACTGAAAAAACTTGAATCTGAGCTTGAAGATATCAAAAAAAGCAGAAGTGCAAGAGAACAGCTGCTTAAGGCTCTGAGCCGGCTGGGAGAGATAGAGGAGAAAAGGGATCGGCTGAGAGAGGTGCTGGGGAACCTGGAGCAGAGAAAGGGCACACTCGAAAAGACTATTGAGAAAATCGGATCAGGCATCTGTCCAATTCTGAATGAAAGCTGTGAGAGGGTCAGGGGAGAGAGGGAGAAACAGGAGAGGGAGCTTGAAGAGATTACCAGGAAAATGCAGGACATCCGTAAAAAACTTGCAAAGGCAGAGGAACTTGTTTCAAAGAAAATTGAGATTGAAAAAAGGATCTCTCTTATAACTCAGAAGCTTGAAAAGGAAAGTGAGGTATCTGAAGAGATTAGATCTCTCAGAGATAAACTTGAGGAAGAGCAGAGGAATATTCGCTCACTTGAAGAGATAATTTCTGAGAAGGATGATGTGATCAAAGAGCTTGAGAATGTTGAGGGCAGCCAGAAGGAACTTGCCGTACTTGAAAGACTCAGGGAAGAGGTTGAAGTAAAGGTCAGGGAACTTGCGGACATTAACAGGCGTGTACTGGAACTGAGAAAAAGTCTGGGGGATTACGATGAGATAAGGAAAAGGCTCGATATGCTGAAAGGGATGAGACGGGAGCTAAACAGCAAAGCTGAGGGTTTGAGGGAAAAATACGACCGTTATCTGTATCTGAGCGGGATTGTAAAAGAAAAGAAATCTCTTCTTGAGAAAAAAGCGGAGCTTGAGAAGACCATTGAGAAACTTGTGAAGGATTACAGCCATACTGCAGATAATCTCAACAATCTATATCGAAAATTTGACAGGGAAAAGTATGACATGTTAAATTCCAGAATTGAGAAATTGAGGAGCGATATCCATGAAAAGGCAGGAGAAATCAGGGCAATTGAGAGCATGATTTCAAAAATCGAACGAGAACTCAAGGAACTGGAAGAACTCGAAAGGGACTTTGAAAAACTGTCATTTGAAAAAGAGAAGACGGAGAAAAAACTTGAATTTGTCAGAGATATGAGGGAGATTTTCAGGAAAGCCGTTCCTGAGCTTGCGAGGGTGTATTCCGAGGTAATCTCTGCAGATGCGACGAGGATTTTCTGTGAGATAATGGACGATTACTCGTGGCAGATAGAATGGAAGGAAGATTACGGAATCAGGGCGAAGTACATGGGAAGGGATATAGATTTCAGGCAGATGAGTGGAGGAGAGCAGATGGTGGCTGCTATAGCTGTCAGACTGGCACTTTTGAAGGTTCTGTCATCTTCTTCGTTCATATTTCTCGATGAGCCAACGCAGAACATGGATGCAGACAGAAGAAGAAATCTGGCTCAGCAGATTTCAAAGATATCTGATTTCAAGCAGATTTTTGTGATCAGCCATGACGACACTTTTGAAGAGATGGTTGAGAACGCCATAAGGGTGAGAAAGGAGAATGGGGTAAGTGTGGTATGAAAGAGGGTAAGCTTTTTGAGAATCTGCCCGAATTCGTGAAGGCTGCAAAGAGTTTGAGAGCCGAGAAGATAAGATTCAAAGCGGAAAAGAAGATAATTGACCGTCTTGACGAATTTGAGGTGCTGGATGGCTTGAGAGTGCTGGGAGCAGATGGAAGCCAGATATCTCCTCTCAAGGAGTTTGGAATTCCGATCGGAGGGGTGCAGTCAGCCGGAATTACAGTCCATCACGGTAAAGGCGAGTTTGAGGTTAAATATCTTAGTAAGATTGTATTTGATCAGTACCTGGAGCTTGAAAGGTTCAGGCTTGAGATCGAGATTATAAAGCGGAATCTTGAGAGTGTTGATTTCGCATTCTATGATGGAAGCCTTTCTGCCCTTTATTCGTCTGAGCTGAGCGAAAGGCTTTCCATGCAGTACAGAAAAGAAATTGAAGAACTTGTAAGACTCTCAGAAAAATATCAGACTCCTGTCATAGGTTATGCTGACAGAAGCTACATGAAAGACCTCGGTCTTAGAATCTATGATAGCTATATCCTCAGCGATTTTCTCGATATCAACGAGTATCTTCCCGCAATCGGAACGTCCTCACCACTGATTGCCATGTATGTCAAGGTGAACCCCTCTCTTCCTGTGAGGGTCGAAATTCCCGAATGGTGTGAGGACATGCAGGACGAGATTGCAAGGGTCATCATGGCAGAGTGCAGGTTCGGTTCGACTAAAGGCTATCCTTACATTCTCGAAAGGGCGCACAGATATGCAAAGATAAGTGAGAGTGAGAAGAAGGCGTTTTTGAGAGCTGTTAAAAGCTCCGGAATCTCTTTCAAATACATAAGCAAGGTGATTGAATGAGGGTGTGCAGAGTCATTTCCCGGAGAGAGTTTGAAGCTGAAGGGGAGCTCGACATAGGTGTTTTTGCAAAAACCGGAGACATTCTCGTTATAAGCTCTGAGGTGAGACAGGAAGAGGATGAGCTTGGAAAGTATCTGAGCGATGAGGATATTGAGAGGCTGAGAAATTTCCTGCCTGACCTCGAGCAGCCCAGGACATACACGAGGTTCACGGTCCTGATGGATGTGAAATGTGGTTTGACGAGGGTGCCGAAAGTGGGTGAGGAGATTGAGATCCTGAACGATGAGGAGATCAGAAAAGCCCATACTGTTTCGGGAGAATTCAGGATGCCATATCTGCCATATCTCATGAAAAAAGACGTTGAACTGGCAAAGATTGCGATCTCGAAACTTTTCAGACTATTCCCGGAAGAGCGAGACATTCTTGAGATGATTATGGCCGAAATAGAGTACAGCGTTATGAGAGAGGTGGATTTATGAAGGTGGGCATCGTTAAAGGTCCTGCTGAGAACCCCTACGAATTCAGGTTCATAACTCCGGACAGCAAAGCTCTGAAGGTTGGAGAATTTGTTTACTACGTCCATGAGGGGAAGAAAGTCCTGTGCAGAATAACGAAGCGTCTGCCACTGAGACACTATCCCGACATCTATCTGTCCAATCCTGACGTCGAACCGGGGAGGATTCTGAAGGTTCTGGGTCTTTCCAGCAGAGAATACGACCTTTTCGAGATGAGAGCCACGATTCTTGGATATTACAGCAGAGAACTTGGTTTTGTCAACCCGAGAATTCCTCCGAAGCCGGGACAGGCAGTCTTTCTTGCCGAGAAAGATGTTATCGAGGAAGCACTGCTCAGGAAGAAAAAGGGGGAGCTTGGGAGTATACATGCAGGGTTTTTGCTCAACAGGGATGAGGACATACCCATAGTTCTCGACACCTCACTCACTGTAAGCGAACACCTTGCAATTCTTGCCGGAACAGGAAGTGGAAAGAGCTATCTTGCTGGTGTTATTGTCGAGGAGCTTTTAAAGCCCTACAACAGGGCAAGTGTACTGATATTTGACCCACATGGGGAGTATCACACTCTAAAAGAGGTTGAAGGGCTGGATGAGTTCTCGGAGGGCAGTTACAGACCAAGCGTGAAGATATATGGCAGGGAGGACATAAAGCTCAGGGTCAGTGAGCTTGATTACGATGAGATCGTAAACCTCCTCCCAAACCTCACGGAAAAAATGGAGGCGACCCTGAGCAGGATTTACAGGGACCTGTCTGAGAGGGGAAATTTCACGAGCGGAGACATAATCGCCAGGATTGAAGAGATGAAGAATAACGAGGAGCTTGCAGAGTCGACAGCGAGCGGTTTGATATGGAGAATAAGGCGCTATCTGCTTGAAATGGAGATTATCGACGACTACAGGCACATGAGTTTGAAAGACCTGCTGAAACCGGGGCAGGCCAGCGTCCTTCAGCTCACCGAGATGAACGACCTTGAACAGGAAATTCTTGTTTCCGCCCTCATGAAGCGGATACTCAAGGCGAGAATAAATGCAGAAAAGGGGCTGGATGGAGAGAAACTCGATTACCCTGTTTTCGTTATAGTTGAAGAGGCTCATCGCTTCGCCTCGAGGGATTCAAGGAGTTATGATGTCTTGAGAACAATACTGAGTGAGGGCAGAAAGTTCGGAGTTGGAGTGTGTCTGATCAGCCAGAGACCATCGAAAATAGACAGCGACATTCTGAGCCAGTGCATGACCCAGATAGTCATGAGGATCGTTAATCCGGCTGATCAGGAGAACATAAGAAAGAGCGTTGAGAGCATAGGCAGGGAGATGATTGAGGAGTTGCCCGGACTTACAAAGGGTCAGGCAATTGTTGCGGGAGTTGCTGTGAACACGCCCGTTCTGATGAGGGCCAGGAAGAGACACACGAGCCACGGAGGGGCGAGCAAGAACGCACCGGAGGAATGGATCCGGTGGAGCGAGAAAGGCGAGAGCAGAGGGATTTTTGTGGATAGAAAGGCAAGGCTGTTCTGGGATGAGGATTGATATCTGGCTGTTCCGGAACGGATACTTCGAAAGCAGGAGCAGAGCCAAGCTGGCCGTGAAAAAAGGGCTTGTACTCGTGGATGGCAGAATTGTAAAGCCATCCTATGATGTGAAGGGTGGCGAAAGAATCGAGGTGCTTGAGGAGGGAAAGCCGGCAGGGTATTTCAAGCTGAAGGAGATTGACAGACAGTGGAATCTGTTTGAGGATGTAAAGGTGGTTCTCGACCTGGGAAGCAGTGCTGGAGGTTTTTTGATGTATGCAAGTGAGAAGGCTGGGACGGTAATTGGAATCGAGTTCAGTAGTGAATTTGAGGAATCTCTGAGGAACGTTGAGAGAGAACGGAATAACGTCAGAGTTTTTATTGCGGATGCCTTCTTTTTTGACATTTCTCTCTTGCCGGAAATTGACCTGATTCTGTGCGATTTGACTCTTGAGCCGGACTCCTCCATAAAGGCTCTCAGCAGGTTTCTTCCCAAGCTGAGAAAAGAAGGCAGAATTCTCTTTGTTTCCAAGGGGAAGGAAGCGAAATTGGATGGTTTCAGAGTTCTGAAAGTGATGAGAGCAGAGGAAAAGAGAGAATGGTACTATCTGCTTGAGATGGTGTGAAGCGGGAAACCTTTATAAGTTTGACCATATCACGCCTGGATGTGCTTCCAGCTTACGTGGCTCTCGGTGGTATGTTTGGAGCGCTCGCCAGATATGTGCTTTCGGGCCTGATTCAGAATGGCAGGTATTTTCCCGCCGGGACTCTTGGAGTTAACGTTATTGGTAGCTTCTTTCTTGGATTCTTCATGTTCTCGTCGGAATATTTTGGTCTCTTCTCTCAGGAAGTCAGAGCTTTCATTGCAATAGGTTTTCTCGGATCATTCACAACGATGTCCACATTCAGCTATGAATCCTTCCGCCTGCTTTCTGAGGGAAATCTTATCTATTTCCTCGCAAATATCCTGCTGAATGTTGCGGGATGCATTGCTGCGGTGTATGCAGGAAGAGCATTTGCTCTTACACTCTGGAGGATGGTAATGTGAGAGAGGGCATTCTTCTCAGGATATACATAGGTGAGAGCGATAAGTATGAGGGTAAGCCCCTGTACAGGTATATTGTCGAATTCTGCAGAAAAGAGGGTATAGCCGGGACAACTGTTCTGAGGGGCATGCTCGGCTATGGAAAATCGAGTGTGATTCACAACTCGTCCATACTGAGACTTTCGGCCGACCTTCCTGTTGTCATCGAAATCGTCGATGATGTTGATAAAATCGAGAGAATAAAACCAATGCTGGCGGAAATAGTCAGAGAGGGTCTGATAACTGAAGAAAGGGTAAAAATAATAAGTTACACAGGGAGAGAAGAGGGTTAAATCGAATCAATTACTCTTTTGAGTCTCTCTTCTACCGTGCTGGCAACCTCTTTCACTTCCTCATTTCCAAACTGCTCTGCAAGTTTCAGGGGAGCCACGGCGGAAACAACGACCCTGCCATTTTCCTCGTAAACAACAACATTGCAGGGCATCAGCAATCCAAAGTCTCTGTCAGCCCTGAGGGCCTGACTGGCGTACTGGGGATTGCATGCTCCGAGAATGATGTAGTTGTCGAAATCCTCGCCTGTTTTTTCTTTTATCGTTTTTCTTACATCTATTTCACATAATATTCCGAAACCGTTTTCAGCAAGCTTTTCCTTGGCCTTCCTCACGGCTTCTTCAAAACTGAGGTTAACTGTCTTTTTGTATCCAAGCATGGTTTAATGTCTGTCCGGGTTTGAGATAATGTTGTGGGTCTTTTGCACCGGACTGCAAAACCGCTTCACTGTTGCTTATGTCCGCTCGGGGGATGGATTTGCAAAACATTTATTTTGTTAGCAAAACAGCTTTTGAGTGGTATGAAAAGGTTGAAGATTCACGTTAGCGGTGTGGTTCAGGGTGTGGGTTTCAGATACTTTACCCGGCAGAGGGCCAACGAACTCGGAATTAGAGGGTATGTTGCGAATCTTCCTGATGGTCGTGTTTTGGTTGTTGCGGAGGGTGATGAAAAGACCCTTGATAAATTCATTTCAGCACTGAAAGAGGGTCCGAGGCTGGCCAAGGTTACCGGGCTTGAGATTGATGAAGAGGACTACACAGGCGAGTTTGATAAATTCGAGGTAAGGTATTAGCATGCTGACCAAGAGGATTATCCCCTGTCTGGATGTAACCCTTGATGGGAAGGGGGCAAGGGTTGTTAAGGGAGTGGAGTTTGTAAACCTCAGGGATGCCGGAGATCCCGTTGAGATGGCGAAGAGGTATGATGAGGAAGGAGCAGACGAGCTTGTTTTTCTCGACATTACCGCTTCAGCTCACGGCAGGAGGACAATGGTCGATGTCGTGGAGAGAACCGCCGAGGAGGTTTTCATACCGTTTACTGTTGGTGGAGGGATTAAAACCGTAGAGGATATCAATTTGATGCTGAGTTCCGGAGCGGATAAAGTTTCAATAAACACTTCAGCAGTAAAGAATCCAGAACTTGTAAGAGAATCTGCGAGAATCTTTGGATCGCAGTGCATAGTTGTTGCCATAGATTGCAGGAGGAATTTCGACCTGAGCAGAGGGAAGTACGTGGTGGAGCTTGAGGACGGAAGTAAGGCATGGTATGAGGTTGTTATCTATGGCGGAAGGAAACCAACGGGGATCGATGCAGTGGAATGGGCGAAGAAGGTTGAAGAGCTTGGGGCGGGAGAAATTCTGCTCACGTCGATGAACCGTGATGGGACGAAGGATGGTTACGACATTCCCATAACCGGAAAGATCAGCGAGGAGGTCAGCATACCTGTGATAGCATCCGGCGGAGCAGGTAAGCCCGAGCATTTTCTTGAGGCTTTTGAGGATGGTAAGGCGGATGCAGCCCTTGCTGCGAGCGTTTTTCATTTCAGGGAAATCGAGATTGTTGAGCTGAAAAAATACCTGAGCGAGAAAGGTATAGCGATGAGGCTTTAACCGTCTTTGAGGGCAATGACTTCGATCATCAGCTCCGCATTTTTTGGCAGTGCAGACACTTCAACGACTGATCTGGCTGGCTCATGTGAGAAGTATCTTCTGTAAACCTCGTTGAATCTGCCGAACTTGCTGACGTCTTTAAGATAAACTGTTACCTTCACGACCTGGCTGAAATCTGCCCCAGCTGCTGCAAGAATTTTTCCAACGTTTTCCAGCGTTCTCTCGACCTTTTCTTCGAATTCGGCGTTATTAACGTTCTCCGGAGGTATCTGTCCGGAAAGAAATATGAGGTTTCCCGCCTCAACAGCATGGCTGTATGGTCCGGCCTTTGGCACATCTTCCGAATTAATTCGTTTCATAACTCAGATGTGTCTGAAAAATATGTTAAATTTTGCCGTCATTGTCGCCCGAAATGTCGATGTGGACGAAAGCCTCGCTTACCTCTTCAATTTCTCTCAGCTTTTTCTTCACCTCGGTTCCGATGTCGTGTGCCTCTTTGAGCGTCTTGTCTTCTGAAACCTCAATGTGTATGTCCACCTGAAGATCCTTCCCGACGTAATGCGCTCTGAGGTCGTGTATGCCTTCCACTCCATCCACGCTTTTGGCAACCTCCCTTATTTTCTCGATGGTTTCCTCAGCCGGGCACATCCCGGTGAGGTAGTGAATGTTTTTCTCCATGATTTCAAATGCCGCTTTTGCTATCATCGCCGCCACTGCAATTCCTGCGAGCGAGTCTCCATAGATAAATCCTGATTTCTGGAAGAGAAGGCCTGCCAAAACGGCGATGCTGCTGAGAACGTCACTTCTGTGGTGGTATGCATCCGCTATCAGAATCTGGTTGTTGAGTTTCTTTCCCGCCCTGAGCGTGTACTGGGTCAGGGCCTCCTTGGACACTATGGAGAATATCACCACTCCGAGCATGATCTCATTGACCTGGATAAACTCTGCAGACGAAATCCTTTTCAGAGCTTCTCTGCCAATTTCATAGGCGGTGAGAATTAATATTACGCCTATGATGAACGCGAAGAGAGGTTCGAATCTTGAGTGTCCGAAAGGGTGGGTTTTGTCGGGCGGTTTGGATGAGATTCTCACCCCTATGTAACCTATTGTGGTTCCCAGAATGTCTGAAATTGAGTGAATCCCATCAGAGATGAGCGCGAGGCTGGAATAGAGAATACCCGTAATAATTTTTATTGCCGCTATTCCGATATTGGCCACGATTCCGATGGCGAGAACTCTGTAGGGATTCATACTACCCCGGTAACTCCATTTTCAATATATCTTTTGTGCTTTTGAAGCTGACAGTGTTTTCAGCCGGATATCACCATGGGACGTTTTTGAGCCTCAGCAGGTATGCCAGGTAATTTATGAGGCGGTGGAGGAGAGGGGTAATTATTATTCCAGCAACGATTGTTTCAGGAGTGAAGATCTCCCAGAAGCTTTCGTGTAGGCTGGCCATCAGGTACGCCACCACAAGAAAATCGAGCTGGTCGAGCAGGGGAGCTTTCTCCCCTCTTTCAATACCCATCCTTCTTTTTATGAAACTGCCTGCAATATCTCCTGCTAGAGAGCCGAATGACAGGAGAAAAAATAACCTTAGGGCTGATAAAAATGGAATCTCCGAGAACACGGAAAATCCGAAGAGAAGCTCGATTCTGTACTGGATAACTCCTGTCAGCAAACCTCCTGCAAGACCGCCGAGAAACCCCCTGAATGTTTTTCCATTTCCGAGGATCCTTTTACCATCCACAAAGTTTTTCCCCAGATCGATCGGTTTTCCACCACCGGTTATGACTGCGAAATTATTGGGAGTATATGCGGGAAGGAGAATCCAGATGGCTGTGAGCAGGATTTCAAGCATAAGACACGGATACGAAATGTTGATATATCCTTTTCGATAAAGATGTTTGAATATTATTGGAGGTGAACGAATGAGTAAAGTTGATTACCTGACAAAATCACTCTGTCCTGAATGTTTAAGGATAATCGATGCAAGAGTGTATGAGGAAGACGGGAGGGTGATGATCAGCAAAACATGCCCTGACCACGGGGATTTTGAGGACGTTTACTGGGGAGACAGCAGAATGTTCAACAGGGCGATGAAGTACGCCCATGACGGACACGGAATTGAAACCCCAACCGTCGATGTTTTTGACTGTCCGTTTACCTGTGGTCTTTGTGTGGGGCATAAGAGTCATACCGCTCTTCTAAACATCGTTCTTACCAACAGGTGCGATCTTGCGTGCTGGTACTGCTTCTTTTACGCCAAAAAAGCAGGATACGTTTACGAGCCAACCATAGACCAGATTGTGGACATAGTAAGAAATGCGAAGAACATGAAGCCCGTTGGAGCCAACGCCGTCCAGCTTACAGGAGGTGAGCCAACGCTCAGGGACGACCTTGTGGACATCATAAAAGCAATAAAGGCCGAGGGCATAGATCACATCCAGCTAAACTCAAACGGTGTTCGGCTGGCAAGTGATCCTGATCTGGCCTTGAAGCTTAGAGAGGCAGGAGTGAACACTCTGTATCTCTCTTTCGATGGTGTTGATCCGGAAACGAATCAGAAAAACCATTATGATGTGCCAAATGTTCTTGAAAACTGCAGAAAGGCGAATCTGGGTGTGGTGCTTGTTCCAACAGTTATAAGGGGCGTGAACGACAATCAGCTTGGTGACATCATCCGCTTTGGTTTTGATAATATCGATATTGTTAGAGGTGTAAACTTCCAGCCCGTGAGCATTACGGGCAGCGTTCCGAGGAAGGAGAGAGAGAAGATCAGAATAACCATACCCGATGCAATAAAGAAGATTGAGGAACAGACTGATGGAGAAATTGCGAGGGAAGACTTCTACCCCGTCCCGAGTGTATCCCCCATTTCCCACTTCGTTGAGGCCATTACTGGAAAGCCCCAGTACGAGCTGACAACACATTTTGCCTGTGGGATGGCGACGTATGTTTTCAAGATTGATGGAAAAATGGTTCCCATAACCAGGATCGTTGATGTGGAAGGCCTGTTTGAGTATTTGAACGAAAAGGCTGAGGAAATCGGCAAGAGCAGGATGAAAACGATCAGAACGCTCAAGGGAATCATCGATCTCAGGAAGTTCGTCGACTCCTCAAAGGCACCCTTTGATTTGAGCAGAATACTTTTCGACATCCTTGTGAGACATGACTACTCATCTCTCGGAAAGTTCCACATGGATGCTCTCTTCATCGGCATGATGCATTTCATGGATCTCTACAACTACGACATATCGAGAGTGAGGAGGTGCGAGATACACTATGGCACTCCGGACGGCAGGATAATCCCGTTCTGTGCCTTTAACGTGATTCCTGAGGTTTACAGGGATAAGATACAGGCTAAATACGGAATACCGATAGAGGAATGGGAGAGCAGAACGGGGCGCAAACTTCAGGATGACATTGTGAGGGTTGTGAGGAAAAAGACATGAGAGCATTTTTTATTGGCAGGTTTCAGCCCTATCATCTTGGGCATCATGAGGTCCTGAGGGAAATTTTTTCGGAAGTGGATGAGGTTGTCATAGGGATTGGAAGCGCTCAGGAAAGCCATACCGTAGAGAATCCGTTTACTGCAGGAGAAAGAATAATGATGGTGGACAGGGCGGTGGGAGAAATCAAAAATCCGGGGCAGAAGGTTTACATAGTACCTCTTGAGGACGTTTACAGAAACAGTTTGTGGGTGAGCCATGTTGTTTCAATGACTCCCTATTTTGATGTCATATACAGCAACAACCCTCTTGTGATCAGGCTTTTCAGGGAGGCTGGTTTTGAGGTCAGGCGAACGAGGATGTTCAACAGGATGGAGTACCATGGGACTGAGATAAGGAGAAGGATGATCTCCGGGGAGAGATGGGAGGACCTGGTTCCAGAGCCGGTTGTGGACGTTATTGAGGAAATTGATGGCGTGAGGAGGATAAGGGAGATTGCAAACACGGACTTCTGAGACAATCGTGGTTGAATGGAACTGGGATTTCGTCGCCCGTCTGAAAGACGGGATGGTCCTGAAGGCTTGTTTTGCGAGAGAGTGTGTGGAGGAGTCAATTGAATCTGAATTCGCAGAGAATCTGAAAAGGAGACTTGAACGTTATTTTAAGGGCAGAGCGGTCGATTTTACCGATGTAAACGTCCTCTATCCAACACCGTTTTCCGAGAGGGTTTTGAGGGTCGTCAGATCAATACCTTTCGGGTTGGTCGAGAGCTATTCCTCAATTGCAGAAAAGGTTGGAACGTCTCCGAGGGCTGTTGGGGTGGCTCTCAGATCAAATCTGGTACCGGTAATCGTTCCGTGCCACCGGGTGGTTTCAAAAGCGGGCATCGGTGGTTACTCTCAGGGTGAGAGCATTAAAAAAGCCCTTCTCGAACTCGAATCAAAGTTTCATGGGAAACTTTAAAAATCGCAGTTATTGCTTTCCCTGTGGATCTGCTCAAGTACATATTTCTGATAAACAGGCATGTCAGGAAAGAGGTTCAGAGGGAGCTCGGGGGAAAGCTGAACTTCCTCGAATTTAAGGTTCTTCTGACTGTTTACAGGGGTGTGGAGTCCCAGATTGATATTGTGGAGGAAACCGGACTTAGCAAGGGCACAGTCTCCAAGGCGCTTAAAAAGCTTGAAGAGGGTGGTTTTATCGTAAGAAAGAGGTCTGGCAGAAAATACGCTGTTGTGCTGACCGAAAGTGGCCAGAGCATCATGCAAGAGTTTGAAAATCTCACAGACGTGCTGGGCAGAAAGATGCTTGCAGGTTTCGAGGATGAGGAAATAAACGCCCTGGAGAGGTTTTTCAGAAAAATGCTTGAAAATCTGGAGGAGAGATGATGAAAACAGAGGGCGTAAGGATACTTCTCGGTGAGCCTGAGAAGGCAATCATAAAGCTTTCAATCCCCATGATGATCAGCAACCTCGTCTTCAACCTGTACAATTTCGCTGATGGAGTCTGGGTTGCGGGACTTGGTGCAGAGTCCCTGTCTGCAATCGGACTCTTTATGCCCCTTTTCCTGATGTTCATCTCTCTTTCAATGGGTCTCGGAATTGGAGCCAGCTCGGCCATTTCGAGAAGAATAGGTGCGAAGGACAAGCGTGGTGCAGACAATGTGGCCTTGCATGCACTGCTGATGTCCATTGCTGTTGGAATAATTATTACATCAACGCTCTTCAGGCTTGAGGAGATTCTCTCACTTCTCGGTGCGAGAGGTGAGGTTTTGCAGGAGGCTCTGGTGTATTCGAGGATAATCGTTGCCGGAGGGATGCTCATAGTCTTCAACAATGTGGCAGTCGGGATACTGAACGGAGAGGGGAGTGCGAAGAAAACAATGTATGCGAACGTTGCCGGCTCGCTGATGAACATAGTCTTGGACCCGATTCTGATATACTGGGCAGGTTTGGGCATTGCGGGAGCAGCGTTTGCGAGCGTGCTTTCGATGCTGATATCAACTGCAGTGATTATTTACTGGCTCTTTTTCAGCAACAGAACGTTTGTGGAGGTGAAACCCGCACATTTCAGACTGAGCAGGAAGATATTTTTCGACATTCTGAGAGTGGGAATACCGTCAGCTTTTGCAATGCTCACGATGTCGGTCGCGGTGATTGTGATAAACTCTCTGATCATAAGGGTTGACAGTGCGGATGGCGTTGCTGTTTTTACCAGCGCGTGGAGATTCGTTCAGTTCGGTTTCATACCCCTTTTCGGTTTTGCCGGGGCTGCCACTGCCGTTATCGGTGCAGCCTTTGGTGCGAGAAATATTGACAAGCTTGAGAGGGCATACCGGTATGCCATCAAGCTCGGGGTGAAGATAGAGGTAGTTTTTCTTGCCATCACGTATCTTGCTGCTCCATACATTGCCATGGCCTTCACGTACAGTCAGGCAAGCGCCAGGCTTTACGATGATATTGTCCTCGCACTCAGAATCCTTCCTGTTTTTCTTCCATTTGCGCCCTTGGGAATCACCACATCCTCTATGTTTCAGGGAGTGGGCAGGGGGGAGTATTCGTTCGTTATAACGCTCATGCGGACAATACTCTTTCAGATAACCCTCGCATACATCCTCGGAATCTTCCTTGGATTCGGTCTCAGGGGCATCTTTACCGGCATAGCGACCGGAAACATAATGAGCGGGATCATCGCAGTAACCTGGGGTCTGACTTTTATTAAAAATCTTAGGAGAGATGCTGCATGAGAAGGTCAGTTTTAATGGCCGTCACCATCACCTCGTTCATGACTCCCTTCACTCTCTCGTCTGTGAATGTGGCCCTGCCTCTTATAGCTTTTCAGCTCAAGGCAAACACAACCGAAATGAACTGGATTGCGACGAGTTTCCTCATCTCATCAGCCATTTTTCTTATTCCGTTTGGCAGGCTGGCAGATATTCGTGGCAGGAGGATGCTCTTCATAACCGGAACTGCTATATTTTCTCTTGCATCGTTGTTCGCAGCATTTTCCTTGACTCCAGAAATGCTCATTGCATTCAGATTCCTTCAGGGAATTGGAGGGGCAATGATTTTCTCTACAGGCATTGCAATGCTGACATCTGCATTTCCGCAGGAAGAGAGGGGCAAGGTTCTGGGGATCAATACTGCTGCAGTTTACACGGGCCTGAGTGCGGGTCCGTTTATCGGGGGGATGCTGACATCAAATTTTGGCTGGAAAAGCGTGTTTTTGGTGACTTTCATTGCCGGAGTGTTTGCTCTGGCCGTTTCTGTAAGAAAAATAAAAACAGAATGGGCTGAAGCGAAGGGTGAGGGGTTTGACTATGCTGGCAGCCTGCTGTATGGCATGACAATCTTATTTTTCACTCTCGGCGCATCGGAAAGACATGGCCTGTACATGCTGCTGCTTTCTCTGTTCTCTTTTATCGCATTTTTTGTCTGGGAAAGGAGACAGGTGTATCCTGTGATAGATCTAAAGCTTTTCACATCGAATCTGCCTTTTGCGCTGTCAAATCTTTCCGCACTGCTCAACTACTCTGCAACCTTTGCACTGACTTATCTCCTGAGTGTTTACCTTCAGCTTGTCAGAAACCTCGATCCCGGTAGGACAGGAACGATTCTTGTGGCTCAACCCGTCGTCATGGCTCTGCTCTCTCCACTGGCGGGCTGGCTCTCTGACAGGATCGAACCCAGATATGTCGCCTCGTTGGGAATGCTGCTGAACGCTCTGGGTCTTTTCATGTTCTCCGGCATAACCGAAAAAACTGCGGTTACGACTCTTGTTCTCTATCTGGCTGTTATGGGAACTGGCTTTGCCCTGTTCAGTTCACCCAACACAAACGCAGTTATGAGTTCGGTTGAAAGAAGGTTTTACGGCATCGCCTCAGCAACCCTTTCAACAATGCGGGTCGTTGGACAGACCATGAGCATGGTTATTGTCATGCTGGTTTTCTCCTCGACAATCGGGACTGCGATGGTGTCTTCGATTGATCCTATGGATCTTATGAATGCCATGGGTATTGCGTTCTCGATTTTTTCAGGTCTCTGCACTGTGGGAATATTCACGTCGCTTTTCAGGGGAAACATCAGACAGTAATGTTATTAAAAACTGTAACAGACTGGAGTCCATGTGCCTTTCAAAACGGGAAAGGGAATTCATCAACGACTGGCTGAGCTACATGGATGGTGAGATAACTCTTTCCGAATTTGTTGCCAGGTGGAAAAGCGAGGGTGATGACTGGAAGGTGTACATGCGCGTTATGAGACACAGAATCAATAAAAAGTACCGAAGGATGCTGAATGACCTTATACTCATGAAGAAATTTCTGGAGCTGGAATATCATCCCTGAGGTTTCCGGAAGTACAGGTGAAATACTGCACCATCTCTGTCAGAGTTTTCGGCATAGACTCTTCCGCCATACTTTTCCATGAGCTTTTTGACGATGTACAGTCCGATGCCCGTGCTTCCCGAGAGGCTGAACCCCTCTTCGAAAATCTTGTCAATGTCTGTTTCGGATATGCCGGTTCCGTAATCCTTCACGACCACGTGGATGTATTCTCCTTCATCTTCTATTTCGAAACTCATCTTTTCGGATTTTCCATGCTTTATTGAGTTATTGATGAGGTTGTCAAACACGGAGTAGATGCCCGCATCTGCGATAACCTCTGCATCGCCTTTGATTTCAGAGTCTATCTGGTAATTCCGGATAACGTCTTCGATAACTTCTTTGAGCCTGAATCTCTCGAATTCGGAGTCCTTGATTATTCTCTCCACATCTCCCAGTGTTTTAATTGTTCTTGAGGCTTTGTCGATCCTGCAGGTCATTTTGTCACAGAACTGGCAATGGTCTTTCCCAAGCTCCGCATATCCTCTAATGGCAGTCAAATCGTTCAGCAGATCATGCCTCAGAACCCTGTTAACGACTCTGAGATTTTCAAGGGCTTTCTGCAATTCGTTTCTGTTTTTCTCAATCTCTTCCACCGCAAGGTTTATTGAATCCAGCAGTTCCGATATTTCATCATCGCCATCATCCGTGAGCTTTTTCTCTGTCCTGAAACCGTGTTCCCTGATGTTCACCATGTAGTTTCTTATTCTCTGAATCCTTCCGAGAATGTCTCTGTCGAAAAGGTAGTATCCAACTGTGGAGAGAATTGCCGTCAGAAATATGAAAACGTAGATTCCTTTTTTCAGTGCATCAAGTACTACGGGTTCCAGTCGATCCTCATAACCTATCGTTATGTATCCGACCGTCTCTCCGTTCAGACTTTTGACGGGGATGTATCTGGCGAACTTCATCTGAAGTTCATCCGGTTTGGTTACAAACCCAATGACTTCTATCTCGTAAATATCTTTCAGCTCCTTGAAATAGTTTTCATCTATCCTGTCCAGAAGAATGTATGCCGTCCCTTCCTCTTTATTCACGTCAGCACAGACTATGTATAGTGTGTCCAGCTTTTCGAACCCGCACACCTTACCATCAATTCCGGCATCTCTGACCATCTGAACGAATTTAAGAGGTGCGGGTATGTTTCCATTTGTAATCACGGTAATTCTGGTACCGTTTTCTTTAACAACGATGAACCCGTCCAGGTGGTAGTTTTCCAGCATTATCTGCTTTATCCTGCCCGTGTTGTTCCCGTTATATGCCAGCTCGAAGAACTCCATGTATGATTTTAATTCCATTGTTTCCTCTGAAAGCACCTCTGTCAGGGATTTCTCCCCATCATTCAGGAGGTCCTGAAAATACGCCTGCTTGGCGTTGAAAATCAGGTGACCGGTTATTCCGAAGTTTATTATGTAGAATGCAATTAGAAGTCCGGTAATTGTGAACGCAGCTTTAAACCTGAGTTTCATTCGATTATGGAGTCTGTTAAGGCTTAATTTAATCTTTTCCTATAACAGCGTGATGTGTGTCAATCCTTGACAATCTTTGCCACGAAGAATCCAGAGCATCTGTGGATGTGGGGGTAAATTCTTCTGGCCTTTTTCAGCTCACTGTCCAGCTTCATGCCCCCGATTTTGGTGAGAGCCGGCACACCGTATTCCACTTCCTCCAGGTGAATCCTGTGTTTTTTGAGCATTTCGTTAATTACGAGTTCGTTCTCCTCAGGTGTCAGGGAACATGTGGAGTACACGATAACTCCACCTTTCCCGATTGATTTAATGGCGGACTCGAGCATTCTGGTTTGCAGTGATGAACAGAACTTGATGTCTTCCACGCCTCTCGAGATTTTTCTTGAAGGGTCCTTGTGGATTATCCCTTCTCCGGTGCACGGAGCGTCGAGGAGAATCTTATCCGCTTTCATGCCGAGCCTGTGAAATTCGGCCGAATTCATGTGCAGTACTGCGGTGTTAAGAACGCCCATTCTGTGCAGGTTGTCTATCAACGCAGGTATTCTGTCCCTGTTTCCTTCAATGGCGAGCAGCTTTCCTCTGTTGCCCATGATCTGGGCGATCATTGTGGTTTTCCCGCCAGGAGATGCTGCAAAGTCTATCACGAATTCCCTTGCTCCCGGATTCAGGGCCAGAGGGGGGATGCATGAGCTTTTGTCCATTATGTAGTAGTATCCCATCAGGTATTCCGGTGTCGCTCCAATGCTGTATGGCTCTTCTATGACTTCATAGCAGAACCTCACATCCGTCTCCCTCAACCTGAAGCCCCTGTTTTCGAGCCTTCTGATCACTCCGGACTCGTCCGTTTTTATCGTGTTTACTCTTATGTATTTTGGAATGTTTTCCATCGCCTCAACAAGCTTCTCAGACTCTTCTCTCCCGAAAAACCTCTCCCACCTTCTTATGATGAACTCATCGTATCCGTATTTCTCGGAGAGTTTCCTTGAAAAATCTGAAGATGGAAAATCAAAAATCATCATCTGTCGAAGAACGGATTTTTGGCCGTAACGGATACCGGAATCCCCATCACGACATCTGACTTTGCAAGTCCGAGCTTTCTGGCTGCCGTACCAATTCTGTACATGACTCTCGTGTCTGCCCCAAGTATCGAGGCAAGTTTTGCTGCCGAGCCTATCGCTATTCCGAGATCTATTAGCTTGAACGCACAGTTTGGCCCGGTGAAGTCTTTACCGTCGATCCTTTCGGAATTTTCGAACTCCTTACAGCTCTCGAATCCACACGCTCCGCATCCAAGGCCGAGTGGTTTGCTGCCATACACACCGATCAGCAGGATCGCGTCAGCCTTCTTAACACTTTCTGCATCTCTGACAAAGTTTTTCTCCCTTGATTCTGCCATTTCAAGCATTTTTTCCACGATCCTGTCTTTGTCCTCTCCCTCAATAACTGCTATTTCCACGTCATCTTCTCCCTTGGATTTCGGTGCAGTCTGTGCTGTCAGCGCCATCAGCTTTGCAGAAAGGACTGCAAGCTCTTTTCTCAGTTCACCGTCAAGCATACCTATCACCCTGTATTGTTTAAGACGTCTGAAATAAAAACTCTGTCTTTCACACAGCCCCGAGCAGAAAACCGACCAACCCGAATAAGAGTGCAATCATCGTTTTCTTTCTCAGACTCCTTATGTCTACGGTATCCACACCCGAGAAGAGCCTTCTGGCAGAATCAAGAAGGAGAACGTCGCAAATTGCGACCGGAATGAAATATTTGATATCTGCGTACTCGGGAATAAGCATTACGGCAAAGCTCAGCAGAATTGCAGTAATGAACAGGAATGCAGAAACCTTGCTGGCTTTCTCCGCTCCATACATCCTTGCCAGCGTTTTAACATCTCTGAGAGCGTCTCCTTCAATGTCTTCTATGCCCTTCATGATCTCTCTTGCGAGCCCGGAGAGGAATGCAATGGATGATAGCAGCAGGATTTCAGAGTTCAGATTACCTGCAACGACACCTCCGAATATGAACGGTGCGGCCATGGAAAATGCGATGTATGCGTTGCCTGCAAGGCCAAACTCCTTGAGCTTCACGTCGTAAGCGTAACCCAAGACGGTAATTCCAAGAGCCAGCAGAAATGCAGGGATGGAAATCAGGCATGCAAAGATAAACCCCGGAACTGCAAAAACTGCTGCAATTATCAGCGCATCTTTTTTGCTCAGCTCTCCTCGGACGAGAGGTCTGTCGAGCCTTTTGTTGGTGATATCAACCTCATAATCGAAGTAGTCGTTCAGTGCGAAGGCAGATGCCTGAAGGAAGAGGGCGGTAAAAAAGCCGAAAACTGACAGCCTGAAATCAAATTCGCCAAGGGCTATGTATGCCCCAGCCACAACACCAAGGCCATAGATAAATCCATGTTCGAGCCTGGTCAGCTCCCAGATGGCTTTGCCCGTTTTCATGGTATTGTTGAGAGGTACGCCTCTATTCCCTTCTCATAGATAACGTTGCCGACTATGATTGTATGTGCGTGTTTCAGCATCTCTGCTGCTTTATCTCCACTGTCAATGCCCCCACCGTAAAAGAGCCTTGCCTTTCTGATCACGTTTCTGATGGCTCTGACGTATTCCGGATCTCCGTACCTGCCGCTGTACTCCACATAGATTACCGGCAGATTCAGCATTTCCCCAACAACTGCGTAGCTTGCTGCAAGGTCTTTGTCTATGTTGCACAGCGCTCGGGTAACTCTTCCCACAGCAGAATTCTCATTGAGGACTATGTAGCCCTCAAGAATGACCTTTCTGTCAAAGACCTCCATGAACTGGTCAAGTCTCTCCAGATTCATTCTGACCCACTTGGCATGCTTCCCCGTAATCCACTCTCCGTCGGCAGAATTCAGGACTGTGGGAACAAACAGGTAATCTGCCTCATATATTACATTGGACGGATCAGAGGGTTCGAGGATGGTTGTTAGGCCGTAGTCCTTAACCTGTTTGAAAAGGCTCGCGGCTTTCTCGTAAGTAACGTTCTGCGTTCCCGAAACCATCACAGCATCCGTACCACTTTCCGCAACCGCTTTTACAAGCTCTGGGGGGTTTGGTCTGTCCGGATCAAGCTTTGTTATATGTCTGAGTTTCTCCAGCATCTTTCAGCAGAATGAGTCTGGAAAATAAAAATGTTTTCTCACCACTATCTCTTGTTCCTCGGCATGCATATTATCTCCTTTATCTCCATGTTGAAAAACGTGTTCATGTGTGCCGGTCGGAGAATTACGGCAGTATCTGCGCCCCTCCCTCTTCCTCCTACTGCAACAACCTCTTCTATCGGTATTGCTCCACTGTCTGCAGCCATTATGGCGATTTCCACGCAGACCTTCATTCCATGGCCAAAAAGGGACCTCAAGGCTTCGGCTATAGCCTCCGTTCTGCTCGCTCCTCCAAGTTTTCTGCTTATGCTCCTTTCAAGTCCGCTCAGGATGTGGCTCTGCCTCACGACCGTAACACCGCTGTTTCTGAGAAAGTTCTCGGTCTCGGCATCCAAGCTGTTTTTCCCCTCTTCGTAAAAGCCCGTGTGATATGTGACGCAAACGAGGTTCAGGTCTTTCCCCTGGGAGTATTCCAGCATTTTTCTTGCAGTATAGCCTGTTGAGGATGCAAAGACCACGTGCTTTATTCCTCTTGCCACAGCCCGCTCAATTGCGAGTTTTACGGTCTCGTCCGTGTTGTCCCTACCGGGTTTTTCGAAATAACGTATTTTTTCAACCATCATACTGCGTTCACCCACAGGATTATGGACAGGAGCATGATGACGAGCGTCAGGATGAGTGCATAGGTTGCATATTTTGAATCTCCAAAAACAATTGGAATGGGGCCTATAAGCACGACCCCTCCGGCTTTGACTTTCTCCTTTTTTTCAAATTCGAAATCGTCTGTCTTCACAGCGGGATCGAAATTTACAGGGTGTGGATGCACGTCCTGAGTATGGGGAATTTCCACAGTCTCGGTGATTCCCCTGATGAGAAAAAACAGTCCGATAGTCATTATTGCAATTGCAACATACTCGAGCATGTCACCACCTCATGGCCGAGATTGCAACTATCGCTGCGATGGCAATGACTGCGAGAGCCATGATGTCCGGGGAATCTCCAAAAACCACCGGTATTGGGCCTATAAGCACGACCCCCCCAAAGCTCACGGATTCAGCCTTTGAAATCAGGTAGAGCGTAAGTCCGAGGAATATTAGGGTTATGCCGGAAAAGACCTTGACAGGGTTCATGAGAAAATAAATGGTGTCAGGGATTAAAAACTTCATCGCTCTGGCAGGTGAAGTTTGCTCCCGTGAAGGCATGCATCAGGAATTTGTAGTCTTTCGTGTTCGGTTTTCCGTTTTCAAACGCATCTCCATGAGTAACATTCACGATCTCTCCCACAAAGAATATGTGGTCTCCCACCTCGACCTCCTTGACGACCCTGCACTCGAGATTTGCCTGGCACTCCTTTATGGAGGGGGAGCTTACCTTTTCGGATGGAACAAAGGTTACGCCCATTTTCTCAGCCTTGTTCTCCTTCGCACCGCTTACCGTTCCAGCCACCCACACGTCTTTGAGAAGCTCCACTGTTGGAACCGCTATAACGAAATCTTTCTGCTTCTCAATCAGCTTTCTTGTGTGTCTGGTTTTTCCTATTGCCACTCCAAGAAGAGGAGGATTGAAGCTGAGGGGTACAACCCAGTCTGCTGTCATCGGGTTCGGTCTCTCCACTGTTCCGGCCACAACAAGATATGTTCTCAGGGGATACAGGTGTCCCAGCATGTTTTCAATTGAGCAGAATTGGAATATATCTCTTTCGTACCAGTCTGGAAATCTGGTGCTTTCTCGAAAATGCTGCACAAAATTTTTAAAACCACGTGATGAGTAAGGGAAGCATGACTGATAAGATTGTAACAGTCAATATAGGCAAAAAGGGGATTAACGATAATCTGGTAAATGAAATCAACATGATTCTGAAGAAGAGGGGAGTAGTCAAGGTCAAAATGCTCAGGAATTTCAGAAATATGACCATGGGCGGTGTGGATAGAAAAGCCCTTGCAAGGGAAATAGCGGGTATGATTGATGGTGAGCTTGTTGATGTTAGAGGGTTTGTTATGACGTTCAAGAGGTGTTGAATATGGCGACAGTGTATGATGTTCCTGCAGATATTCTGATTGAAAGGGTTGCCGGAAAGCTGAAGGAGATGGATGAATTCAGGCCCCCGGAGTGGGTTGGTTACGTTAAAACTGGGGTTCACAAGGAGAGAAGCCCTGAACAGGGCGACTGGTGGTATTACAGGGTTGCAGCCGTTTTCAGGAAAGTTTACGTTGATGGGCCGGTAGGAATTGAGAGGCTCAGGACGGCTTACGGTGGCAGAAAGAACAGAGGAGTGAGGCCGGAGAGGTTCAGAAAGGGTAGCGGTTCAATAATAAGAAAGGCCCTTCAGCAGCTTGAAACTGCTGGTTTTGTGGGCAGGACTGATGGGGGTAGAGTGGTTACCCCGCAGGGAAGGTCATTCCTCGACAGAATCGCAGCAGAGATCAAGAAAGAGCTTGAGAAGGAGATTCCAGCTCTTGCGAAATACTGAAAAACTTTTTTACATCTCTGATCAGAATTGATATCTGGTGAGGTACCATGGACGACTTAGAGGAGATAAGGAGAAGAAAACTGATGGAACTTCAGGCTCAGAGGCAGAAAGAGCTTGAGGAGCTTGCACAGCAGCAGGAGATGGCAAGAAGGATTGAGGAGCAGAAAAAAGCAATACTTAAAGCCATACTTGAACCTGAGGCGAGAGAAAGGCTTACAAGATTGAAACTTGCTCATCCTGATATTGCCGAAGCCGTTGAGGCTCAGCTCATCGCTCTTGCACAGTCCGGCAGGTTGAGAAGTAAAATAACTGATGAGATGTTGAAGGAGATTTTGAGAAGGGCCATGCCGAAAAAGAGAGAAACCAAGATCATTAGGAAGTAGGTGATTTGAATGGGGAAGAAGACGGTTGGTGTTAAGAGAAGGCTCGGAAAATTTTTGAAGCAGAACAGAAGGGCTCCAATCTGGGTCACGATTAAGACAAAGAGAGAGGTTGTGTACAGCCCGAAGAGGAGGCACTGGAGGTCAAGGAAGCTTAAGGTGTGAGGTGATCTTATGGCGAAGGTCGAGCTTGAGAGAGTCTATACGATTGGTTTGAGGCAGAAGATGAAGAAATACCCGAGATGGCTCAGAGCGAAAAAGGCGGTTAAATACGTCAGGAACTTTCTCAGCAAGCACATGAAGGCTGAGCTGGAGAATGTCAGGATCGATTCAAGCATAAACGAAAAAATCTGGGAAAGAGGCGGTAAGAAAGTTCCAGCCAGAATCCGGGTGAGAGCAGTAAAGTTTGACGATGGCATCGTCGAGGCCGAGCTGGTAGAATAAATATGGCTGAGCTTACAGCAGTACACGGAAATCCGCTGATAGGCCTGTATGCAAGAGTTTCTGATGATTTTGCAGTAGTTGGTATCAGGGATGGGAAATTTGAATCTCTGATCAGAGAAGAGCTCGATGTTGACGTCGTGAGGACAACAGTGTGCGGCTCTGAGCTTGCGGGAGCAATGGTCGCTCTGAACTCAAAAGGCATCGTGGTTTGCGGACATGTGATGAAGAAGGAGCTCGAGATGCTTGAGAAATCATTCGAGGTTCTGGTTCTTGAGACCGAGATCACCTGCATGGGCAATGTCATTGCAATCAACGATCATGGCGCCCTGGTCCATCCGGACCTTGGAGATGACGTCATATCAAAAATTTCGGAATTTTTTGACCTTGATGTTCATCGCGCCACGATTGGAGGGATAAAGACTGTCGGCATGTCTGCAGTGGTTACGAATAAGGGAGCTTTGGTAAATCCAAACACAAGCGAATGGGAGTTAAAGAAGGTGGAGGAAGTGCTTGGCGTGGAGCCGGTAAGGGGGACTGTTAACTTTGGAAGCGAGATGGTCGGAACGGGGGTTGTTGCGAACTCGAAGGGATATATTGCCGGGAGAGACACAACCGGGTTCGAGCTGGGTGTGATTGAGGAAGCTCTCGGATTTTTGTGAGGTGGTGGTAATGAGGTTTGAGGTTAGCGGGAAGTTCAGGAATGGTATGGTCTGGATGCCTTTCACAAAGGTTGTTGAGGCACATAATGAGAGGTTTGCGGTTGAGAAGGTATACTCGCTCATAGGCAGCAACCACAAGGTGAAGAGAAATCTTATTAAAATCGAGAATGTAAGGAGGAGTGAATGACGGCAGAGAATGCTATTCAGGAAAGGCTGATATTTCTTGAAGAGTTGAGGCGAGAGGCGGAAGGGATACAGGCGAGGATAGTCGAGATTCAGCTGATTAAAGAGGAACTGAAGAGAACACTTGAAAGCCTCGAATTCTTTGAAAAAGCCGAGGGCGATGTGGAAGCTCTGCTGAACCTTGGTGGAGGGGTCTTTGCCTACGTTGACGTCAAAAACAGCAGGAAGATGCTTGTGGACGTTGGAGCGGGCATTGTGGTCGAGAAAGAAATAAAAGAGGCCATTGAAACTCTAAACAGGAAAAAGGAGAGCGTTGAGGAGACTGAGAAGAAACTCAGAGAACTTCTTGAGCAGATTGCAAAGCAGATGGAGAAAATACAGAAGGAGATTGCTGAGATTGCCAGGACAGAAAAACAGGAATAGTTATGTTCAAAGCCATAAGGGATAAGCTCAAGTCTTTCAGGAAAACGATTGATGAGGAAGCAGAAAAAGAGCTGAAAGAAGAAACTCCAGTATCTGAAAGCAGTGAACCCCAGGAAAAAGAAGATGTGGGAGTAAAGGAGAAAATTTCTTCACTCCTCCTTAGGAGAGAGGTAATAATTGATGACTCCAAACTGGATAAGATTCTTCCTGAACTTGAGATGATTTTGCTTGAGAGTGATGTTGCCTTTGATGTTGTTGACAGAATCTCTGAAGAGCTGAGAGAGAGGTTGAGAGGCAGGAGAAAGAAGATTGGAGAAAGTCTTTCCGATGTGGTTCTCAGCGAGCTTAAAGAAGTTCTAAGAGAGATTTTAAGCCAGAATGCTTTTGATTTTGATGAATGGGTCAGGAGCAGGTTGAAGGAAAAGAAGCCTGCTGTCATTCTGTTTGTTGGTGTTAACGGTACCGGAAAGACAACAACCATCGCCAAGGTTGCCAGAAGGCTGATGGATAACGGCTATTCTGTTGTCCTTGCTGCTGGCGATACATTCAGGGCGGGAGCCATAGAGCAGCTTGAAGAACATGCGGACAGACTGGGTGTCAGGATTATAAAACATAAAGCCGGTTCAGACCCAGCAGCAGTGATTTTCGATGCGATAAAGCATGCTGAGAGCAAGGGAATTGATGTCGTGCTTGCAGACACCGCAGGCAGGATGCACACAAAGAAAAATCTGATAGATCAGCTCGAGAAGATAAAGAGGGTCACCAAGCCGGATTTGATCGTGTTTGTTGATGAGAGTATTGCCGGCAACGATGCGATCGAGAGGGCTGAGATGTTCAACGAGGCTGTCGGCATAGATGGAAGCATTCTAACGAAGCTGGATGCAGATCCAAAAGGTGGAACAGCGATATCGATAGCATATGTTACTTCAAGGCCGATTCTCTTCATAGGCACCGGGCAGGAATATGGGGATCTTGTGAAATTTGATGCTGACTGGTTGATAGAGAGAATTTTCGGGTAACCTTCTGCTTTCTGCACTTTTGGCGTTATTTCATTTCTGCTCAAAAAATGAATGGTGGCAGGCTCAATATAGTTTTTATGAACGCTATGAGCCACCCTTGCTCCTGAACTGCACCTCGTAGAGTCTTGCGACCCTCTCTATTGTATCTGCTTCCTCAACGCTTTTGTCATCTCTGAGCCTGACGAATCTCGGAAATCTCAGAGCGTAACCGCTCTCATACTTTGGGCTTTTCTGTATCTCCTGATATGCCACTTCGAAAACGTATTTTGGATTGAATACTATTCTTTTTCCCTCTTGGTACTCGATTTCAGGCTTGAAAAGTTCAGTCAGCTCTTCAAGGTCCTCATCTGTAAACCCCGTTGCAACCTTGCCCACTCTAAGCAGCCCCCCGTACTCGTCCAGACATGCAAGCTCAAACGAGCTTATCAGGTTGCTCCTCTTGCCCTCGCCCCACTCTCCTCCAACAACCACGAGGTCAAGAGTTTCCATGGTCGCCTTGAGCTTGAGCCAGTTCTTCCCCCTCTTTCCGGGAATATATCTCGATTCCAGATTTTTCAGCATCAACCCCTCGTGACCTGCCTGAATTGCCCTGTCGAACTCCTGCTGGATTACATCCACGTCCGAGGTTACAATCTGTTCTGCCACTTTTACAGCATCGCTTTCACCTATAGCAGAAATGAGTCTCGTTCTTCTTTCCTTCAGCGGAAGGTCTATTACCTCGCCATCGTCGTACAGGATGTCGTACAGGTAGACTTTCAGGGGAATCTCTTCCACCATTCTGGACACGCCGTGCTTCCTCCTGAACCTCCTGAGTACGTGCTGGAACGGCATTGGCCTTCCGTCCTTGACGGCGATAACCTCGCCATCGAGAATGACGTTCTCCCTGACGCATCTCTTTATCTCGCTGACGATATCTGGCAGGGCGTTTGTAACGTTTTCAAGCCTCCTTGAGTAGATTGTAACTCTGCCATCGGCGTAATGAATCTGGACTCTTGAGCCATCAAACTTCCACTCGACTCCAAGCTCCTTGATTTCCCTCGTTGCTTCCTCGAGGCTTTCTGCAACCTGGGCGAGCATCATCTTTACGGGGATATGAGGGGTTATCCTGAGGGACAGCAACGCCTGTTTCCCACCGTTTTTCGCCTCAACTGCAACCTTTCCAAAATCGTTTGTGATCATGTATGCCCGCTCGACAATTTCAGACTCGATTCCAAACGCCTTTCCTATTGCATCTCTTATTATCCCCTCTCCTATGCCCAGCCTCATTTCCCTGAGTATCAGTCTGGTCAAGTATCTGGCTTCAATCGGACTGCAGAGCGAATACAGCTCAGAGAGCAGCAGTATCTTCTTTTTCTGGCTCCCCCCTCCTTCAAGGGAACTGATCTCGTCGAATATTTCTCTCAACTTCTTTACTGTAAGCTCCTCTCTGAAGAGCAGGGTCTGGGTCTTCTTCTTAACGAGTTCTTCTGCGGCAAGACCGAAATCTCCCTTCTCCCTTATCAGATTTTCAATTGTCTTTCTGTCAATACCTGTCGCTATTCTCATGGCCTCATAGATCAGCCCCACTCCGACGCCCAGGTCCCGCTCACTCCATTCCGGGTAAATTCTTCCCTGGAGGAAGAGGACTGCGTTGTACAAATCATCCTCATCCTCAATCTCCCTTATGAAAACGGCAATTCTTGCTGTTTTTTCAAGTGTGGATGATATTTTTTCAACAATCTGACAGAGCTCAGCAAATTCCGAGAATGTGAGCATAAAAATAGGTGTGTCAGGGGATATATTACTGTTGTCTAATGTCCTGCTCAAGGATTCTCTTTCTCAGCGACCTTATGATGCCGGGCATGTCAATGCTCATCGGACAGACTTCCATGCATTTTCCGCACAGCGTTGAGAGGAAACACAGTTCAACCATCTCGCCAGTTACTGCACTCCAGCCCATGCCCATCGGCCCTCCGTACACATCTCCCCCCCAGATGTTTCCGGCAAGCTGGAAAACAGGGCATTCAAGCTGACATCTTCCGCACTTGACACACGAAAGCTGTTCTCTGTATGGGGTATTCTTTCTGCCATTATCGATGAGTATTGCGTGCATTATCTGCTCGGTTGCCTTCTCGTTTATGTTGATGTATGCTGGAGGGAATGTACCGAAAAATGCGGATTGCACGAGTACGGATTTGAGGGCAAGCTCGTCGGATGGGAGGATCTTGTCTATGCTTATCAGGGCAATGTAGGTTTCCGGCAGGGAGGTTGATAGCCTGATGTTCCCTTCGTTCTCTATCAGGAAGATCCTTCCCGTCTCTGCCGAAAATGCGTTGCATCCGGAAATACCAACATCAGCCTCCAGGAATTTCTTTCTCATGAATTTTCTAACTCCTCTGGCCATCTCTTCAGCATTTTTCCCTTTAACTCCAATTTTCTGTAGAATTCTTCCCACTTCCTCTTCAGAATAATGCAGAGCAGGAATAACCATGTGCATTGGCTTATCTCCTGCAAGCTGAACTATCAGTTCTCCGAGGTCGGTCTCCCACACCTCGTTTCCAAGCTTTTCGAGATATTCTCTCAGGTGTATCTCTTCAGATACCATTGACTTTGCCTTCACAACCGTTTTTCCTTCTCCAACTATTTCACCAGCAATTTTCCTTGCCTCATCAGCATTTCTGGCTTGGTGAACCTGAACGCCCTTCTCTTCAAGAGTCCTTACGGCTTTATCAATCCAGTAGTCGTAATTCTCAGCCACATCAAGCCTGGCTTTTTTAACCTCATCAGCAAAATCGAACAGGTATGGGTGGTTCTCTATGTTCTTCCTTACGGCATCGCTCAAGTTTCTAAGAGATCTCAGAATTCCCTCTTTGATTGACGGTCTGTTTATGGCATCATATACGTTCATTCTTTCACCTCGATTATTACGGTCAGCTTTCTCGGTCCGTGCATCCCGAAGACCAGCTTTCCCTCGATGTCCGCAGTCTTGGATGCGCTGCTTGAGGCGAAGAGCATACCTGATTTGTTCAGAGCATGTCTGTAGGCTGAGATTATGTCGCTTTTAACATCATCTGTTTTGAGAATTACAACGTGGTGGTCTGCCAAGCCAGCATTTTTTTTCTCCTCAAAGCCCCCGAAAAAGACGATTCCCGTGTTTTCATCAGCACTCAGAGCGATGCTGACATGGGCATTCCCAAATTTCTGAATCTCTTTTTCTGCGTTATCCGTTACGATAACCTCGACGCCGTTATGCTTGAGAGATTCAGCGATCCCCATCTCCAACCACCAGGGCGAAATCGACGGCATTTCCTCCCGCTCTTCTCAGGTTTGCAAGGCATATCGGACAGAAGGTGATTATGTTGGAATTTCCAAGCTCTTCAAGTCTGAGCTTTGCTATCTCTTTAGAAATCTTAGGAGACAGTGCCTCTATCGGTCCTCCGCAGCAGTTTGTCATCTTTTTGGAGTATACCACATCCATGTAATTTACGCCGGCTGAGTTAAGCACTTCTCTTATTCTGTCCGATATCTCAAGATATCTTCCGTAATAGCACGGATCGTGAATCACAAATTCCTCGTGATTCCTGCTTTTTGGCTCACCAATCAGCTCAATGTAGCTTTTAACCTCGAATTCCATTCCGGTGTATTCGGGGTAAAGTTTTCTCAGGGCGTAGGTGGTGTGAGGGTCTGGAGTTACGATTCTCTCAACTCCAGCTTTGCTGAGCTTTTCCGCAACGAATCTGGCATGCTCTCTGAATCCATCATCATCCCCAAGGTCGTAAAGCAGAATACCGCTGTAAAAGTCAAGTTCGGGCAGGTAGTAAACATCTGTTCCGGATTTTACGAGCAATGAGTGAATGCTCCTGAGAATTCTGTCTGCCTCATTCCTACTGTCTTTTGGAGTTATCATGCTGAGAACGCTGAATGAAACCGGAACGTATCTGGAAAGGGAAAGCAACGTCTGCAACCGGGAGTTCTCGACTTTTTCCAGCCATCTTGTAACTGTTTCGATGTAGGGCGTTAGCTGGTAAAGCATTCCCGTGAAGAAGAACCATTCTCCCTCGTTTTTGATGTCCGTTTCTTTCCACCATGTGTTTATTTTTTCATTCCCCATTCCGAGAGGGTTTCCTGTTTTTCTCATGTTTTCTGACAGGAATTCAATCACGTACTTCGGCCTTATCATCTTCTCACCTCTTGGGAAATGATGCCCACTGGCTCTCTCCTTACGAGGCGCCTGAATAATCTGATGACCTCAGGAATATTTATTCCTGCAGACACAATGTGCAGGCACCACATCCTTGGCATGAATATGGCTTTAACATTTCAGCCGACTTCAGGTTGCTCCCGTGGAGAAATTGTGTGGTCTTTTTGCACAGGGTACCGCTCTTTAATTCAGTAACATCATGAATAAAAAATGGGTGAAAAATTCAGAGCTTCGTTAACTTCGCAACAGCATCTCTAATCTCATCGACCGATGCAACCTCTTCTATTGTTGACAGATCTCCAAGGTCCTCGCCTGTGAAGAGCCTCTTCATGACTCTTCTCATGATCTTTCCACTTCTCGTCTTCGGAAGCATGTTGACAAACTGAATGTCCCTGAAAACGACAATTGGGCCCATTGTTTTTCTCACATGCTGAATCAGCTCTTTCTTAAGATCATCTCCTGGTTCGTAGCCGGGTTTAAGCACGACAAATGCGGCTGCAACCTCTCCTCTGACCTCATCTGGCACACCAACAACTCCTGCCTCAGCTACTGCAGGATGAGAGATGAGTGCATTCTCAACCTCAATGGTTCCAATTCTGTGACCTGCAATCTTTATAACCTCATCAGCTCTGCCTGCGAACCATATATATCCATCCTCGTCGAGGTAGGCGGCATCTCCACTTCTGTATCCCTTTATCACTCCGTTCCAGTACGAGTCAACATACCTTTCGAAGCTGTCCCACAGGGTTGGTGTAAGTCCCGGGAAGGGTCTTTCGAGGTAAAGGACTCCTTTCTCGTTCGGTCCCAGCACCTTCTCTTCAGCCTCGTCAACTATCAGTGGAATAACTCCGGGCATTGGCAGTCCAGCAGACCCGGGCTTGATGACATCCGTAACACTGTCACCCATGAGGCCGTATGGGTATCCGAATATCGGTGCTCCTGTTTCAGTCTGCCACATGTGATCTATAATTGGTATTCTTTCCTCGAACAGGTCTCGGTAAAGCCACTCCCACACATCCGGGTTCAGAACCTCTCCTGCACATATTACTCTCGAAACCGAGCTTAGGTCGTAATCTTTTGCAACCTCAACCCCCTGCTTCCTGAGGAACCTTGCCCCGGTTGGGGACGTCCAGATGAGAGTTGCTCTGTTCCTCTCGATCACTTCATACCAGATCCCGGGCTTCGGGTAATCGGGAGTCCCATCGAACAGTATGACCGAAGCTCCGGCCAGCAGAGGACCGAAAACCATGTAGCTCTGCCCGACTATCCACCCGATATCCGAGGTGTTGAATATTATGTCATCCGGCTGCAATCCGTAAACCCATTTGGCTCCGAAGTAGTTCCATATCTGGTAGCCTCCGTGGACATGGACGACGGGCTTTGGCTTTGCTGTTGTTCCGGATGTGGGCATGACGAATATCGGGTCAGTTGCATCCATCTCAACGTAATCTGCACTCTGGCCATCGCCCAGCTTCAGGAAGTCTTCGAGAAGGATGTCTCTGTTATCGTCAAGATGAAGCTCCTGATCCGGCATCATTCTTTTTATAACTACCTTTTCGACTCCTCTGCTAACCTCTTCAGGAGCTATTTTCAGAGCCTCGTCTACGTTCTCCTTCAGATTTATGATTTTGCCTCTTCTAACTGAATAGTCCTGCGTGAGAATTATTTTCGGAGATGTGAGTTCAATTCTGTCAGCCACAGCGTTTGGCGAGAACCCTGCGAATACTGTGACTGAGATCGCTCCAATTCTTGCCACAGCGAGGAGCATGGCTGCTCCTTCGATTGAGTTGGGTATGTAGAGCAGAACCCTGTCTCCCTTGTTCACTCCTGCCCCTCTGAGCGCTTTCGCATACTTCTTCACCATGTCATAGAGCTGGTTGTAGGTTACGGAATACGAGATTCCAAATTCCGGGTTTTCGTAGATGTATGCCACCTTGTTTCCGTACCTTTTCAGCTTGTAGTCTAAGCAGCTGTAGCTTATGTTTGTCTTTCCTCCCGCAAACCAGCTGAATTTTGGATAGTCCCATTCAAATACCCTGTCCCATTTTTTAAACCAGTGTATGTCCTGAGAGGCCTCTTCAGCCTTTTTATTCCAGAATTCTTCAGGATTGTCCCGAGCAAGCTTCCACATCTCCTTGAATTCCTTTAATCCCTCATCCCCCATCTTTTCAACCTCCTTTTTTCGGGGTAAAGGTAAAATTGATGATATATATCTTTTATGATTTTTCATTTGAAAAAATAAGGGAAGGTTTATCAAGCTGTGCCGGGTAAAAATGGGCTGGAATGAGTGTGTACAACGATCTCAAAAAATCGCTGGAAAAGTACTTTGAGGACGTCAGGGAAGGGAGTTTCAGCTACAAAAGAATCGAATGGGAACTGGATAACCTGATCTATCCGTACATCGGTAACTTTCTTGCCACCGGTGACCTGAGCAGGGAGGAGGCAAGGGAACTTTTCAGATACTGCGAGGAGAGGCTGAAGGAATTCAGGGAAGATTTATAAATCTGCCATCAAACTATGGCCGTGAAAATCTATGTGGTTTACAACCTCGGACAGTACAACCACCTGATTTATCGAATGCTGAGGGACCTGGAGGTCGAGACGAAGCTGATCGAGAACAGCACACCGCCCGAAGAAATCGACGCTGACGGGCTTGTTATAGGTGGCGGACCGAGCATGGAAAAATCTGGAAGAAGTGCGGATTATGTCAGAGAACTGAGTATCCCCATTCTCGGCATCTGTCTCGGGCATCAGATAATAGCAAGCGTTTTTGGAGGCAGGGTTGACCGGGGAGATGTTGGGGGATATGCTGAAAATGAGGTAAGTATCCTTGAGGAGGATGAACTTTTCGTCGGCTTTCCGGAAAAGATCAGGGTATGGGAGAGCCACATGGATGAGGTTAAGGTTTTGCCCGAAAACTTCGAGCTTCTGGCCACCTCCGGTATATGCGAGGTTGAAGCGATGAAGCATAAAAATAGGCCAATTTACGGTGTTCAGTGGCATCCTGAGGTTTATCACAGCGAATACGGTGAGGAGCTTTACAGCAATTTCATTGAGATCTGCAAAAGATAACCTCTATTTTAAAACAATGTTCTGTCTGTAACCACAGTTCGGACATTTATCTCCTTTCAGATTTATTTCTCTTACGTAGAAACCTTCTCTCGCGATGAGCAATTCCCCGCAGCTTGGACAGTACGTGTTCTCGTATCTGTGACCCCAGACGTTGCCTGCATATATGTATTCCAGTCCCTCCTCCCTCGCTATGCTGACCGCTCTTTCAATTGTTTCAACGGGCGTTGGAGGGACATCAAGCATCTGAAAATCTGGGTGGAATCGGGAGAAATGCACGGGGATTCTGGGATTGAGGTCGGAAACCCATCTTGCGAATTCTCTTATCTCTTTTTCATCATCGTTGTGGCCGGGGATGGTCAGGTAGGTTATTTCGATGAACACTCCCTTATCGCTGAGATGTTCGACACACTCGATAACTCTGCTGAGTCTGGCTTTGCAGATTTTTCTGTAAAACTCCTCGTTGAATGCCTTAACGTCCACATTTACTGCATCGAGAACATCGAACTGTTCAACCGCCTCGTGGCTCATGTAGCCGTTTGAGACGTACGTGATGTAGTATCCTTTTTTCTTTGCAATCCTGCTCGCGTCCAAGGCAAACTCGTGCATTATGGCTGGTTCGTTGTACGTCCAGCTTATGCCGTCTGCTCCGTAGCCTTCTGCGAGTCTGGAAACCTCTTCCGGCGTCAGCTCTTTGAGATAGGGGAAGCTGAGATCGGCAAAGCTAATCTCATAGTTCTGACAGTGTCTGCACCTGAAGTTGCAGCTCACGCTGCCAAGGGACAGCGCCTTTGAGCCGGGCATGAAGTTGTGAAATGGCTTTTTTTCAATGGGGTCAAGGTGGATCGAGGATATCAGGCCGTAATTGTGAACTTCAAGTCTTCCGGATCTGTTTTTCCTTACCCTGCAGATCCCCCACTGCCCCTCTTTCAGGATGCAGTAATGCATGCAGGTTTTGCATTTAACGCTTCCATTCAGTTTTTCGTGGAGGTATGACTCGACGATCATTTACTAATTGTTGTCCTGAACACTTTTCAGTTTTATGGTGAAGACCGTCCCGCTCGGCTCGTTCGTGTGGACCGACACAGAACCTCCATACTTCTCAATCAGCTTTTTAACGATGAAAAGCCCGATTCCCTGACCGGATGAGGTGGTGAAACCCTCATCAAATATTCTGTCTCTTATTTCTTCCGGTATTCCGACCCCGTAGTCTATGGTTCTGATGGTTACTTCCCCGTTTTCATGCAGAACTTCGAATTTCATTCTATCCGTTTTACCATGCTTTACGGCATTGCTTATGAGATTCTCGAAGACGGAGTATATTCCAAAATCCGCCATTACCCGCGCGTCGCCATATATGCTCCACTTTATGTCGTAGTTCTGCATAACTGATGCGATAACCTCCGAAATCCGGAATGACGAAAAATCTCTGCTGGATATTGTCTGTTCGACCTCCTTCATTTTTCTTATCATGTTCACGGCCTTATCAACTCTTTCGACTATACGGGGGCAGTATTCGCAGGCCTGATTTTCCATTGCAAGCTCTGCAAAGCCCCTTATCACTGAGAGGTCATTTATCAGATCATGCCTGAGAGCTTTATTCACGATGCGGAGGTTCTCGCTCAGACCCTCTATCCTTTTGTTGTTGTGCTCAATGACATTGAGGGCGCTGTTTATGGAGTCTGCGAGGACTCTGATTTCGTCATCTCCGGAAAGCTTTACTCTCTCCCCCGTTTTGAAACCCCTTCTGCTTATGTTCTCCATGAAGTTCTTGAGGACCTCAAGTCTTTTCAGGAAGGTCCTGTCTATGATCTGAGTCAGGGCAACTATGGTTACTAGCAGTATTGCTCCCGAAGCTAAGAGACCGTACTGGTAGCTCTGGACGATCAGCGGATCGATGTCGTTTATGTAAGCCAGCCTGAAATAGCCAATCATGTTGTTTTTCGGATCGTAGACGGGATAAAATATGCTCACTTCACCATTTTTTTCGACCCTCTCCCGCTGGAATTCCAGTATGTCCACATCGAGGACGGATTTTGTGTACTCTATGTCGCTATCGGTAAATTTTCTTAGAACGGTTGTGTAGCCTTTGTAGCTTCCATTCTCGTAAACCGGGACTGAATACAGCATGTAGAGACCATTATCATAGAAAAATCCCTTCAGAGGGATGGTATAGGCTTTTGCCAGGGATGCGATATCTCTGAAAGTGCTGTTGGGTATGCTGTCTGAAAATAGCGGGTTGCCCACGACTCTCAAAATATTCCCGTTTCTGTCGAAGAAGATTATGTATGAGTATTCATGACTTCTGGCAATCTCTGAGAGGTCGACATTCTGGTTGATTGCGTGGTAATATACCTCGGCGAGGTCTTTGAACTCCCTGTCAAAAATGGTTTCAAGTGATTTTCTGTCGTTTTCCAGCCACCTGGTGTAGAAATCGTCAGAATTTGACTTGAGCAGGTATGCGACAAGAGAGGCTATGAGTATGAAATAGATCAGGAATGCGACAGCAATTATTACGCTGAGTCTGGTTTTTATTTTCATATTTTTCACCGGACCCGCAATGTACGGGTGCGCCGTCCCGTACTCGCCAATATTATTATACTCATCATATACGGATTTCAATTATTATCTATGCAAGAATTGAATATAATTTTTTTGTTAACGTTGTTTAATTCACCGTAAAAAATAAAATTCTATCGATATCATTGGTCGTGTGTGAGGAGATAGTAATATATAGCTGCTGAAATTACCCCACACTCAATGAAAATTCTTCTAACTAACGACGATGGACTTTACTCTCCCGGGCTGAAAGCGAGTTACCGGGCGTTGAGTAAATTCGGGGAAGTCTATGCTGTAACTCCTGCTGTTCAGAAAAGTGGAGTTGGTAGAAGCATCTCCATAATGGAACCGATAAGGGTGAGCGAGGTGAAAATAGATGGCATTAAGATTTATGCCGTTGACGGCACACCAACCGACGCAGTCATAATCGGCATTCATGAAATCATCGGAGACATTCCGGATCTCACTGTTTCGGGTATAAATCTGGGTGAAAATCTTTCGACTGAAGCTGTCACAACTTCTGGGACTGTTGGGGCAGCTTTGGAGGCCGCCACTCAGGGAAGTAAGGCGATGGCAGTAAGCTTGGAGATGAGAGATGCTTTCAAATTTGAGTCATTTTTCGCTCCTGTGGATTTCTCGAATGCCAGCATGGTGCTTGAGAAGCTTGCGAAGATGGTGCTGGAGAAGGGTTTGCCTGAAGGTGTGGATCTGCTGAACGTGAACGTGCCTGAAAGGTGGAACGGCAGATACAGGTTTACAAAGCTTGCAAGGAGGCTTTACCGGACAAGAATTGACGTCAGGTTCGACCCAAGGGGCAGGAAATATTACTGGATTGATGGTGAAGAGGAGGAAGATGCGGAGGAGGGAACGGACCTGAATGCAATAAGGAAAGGTTACGTTTCGATAACGCCCCTGACCCTTGACATGACCTCGAGAATTGATTTTGGCGAGCTTGAGAGGTGGTTCGATGATTGAGAAGGTTAACTGCGCTAAAAAGGCGATTGAGTTTATTGAGGACGGGATGGTGATTGGTCTTGGAAGCGGAACGACAGTCAGGGTTTTTGTAGAGATGCTGGCTGAAAAGGTGAGGGAGGGACTGGATGTTGCCGTGATCCCCTCTTCAATTGATTCCCACATGCTTGCTGCGGAGCGCGGGTTAACTGTGATGAGTCTGCTCGAGTGTCCCGAACCCGATCTGTGCGTGGATGGAGCGGATCAGGTTGACAGTGAATTCAACCTTATAAAGGGCGGAGGGGGAGCCTTAACCAGGGAGAAGATTGTTGCTTCAGCTTCCAAGAAATTCTACGTGATTGTTGACGAGTCCAAGATGGTTGAAAGGCTGAACATGCCGGTGCCGGTCGAGATTCTGGAATTTGCCTACGGATTCGTGAATCGGAAGATCGGCGAGATGGGATATGCACTCAAACTTAGAGAGGGTAAGGGCAAGCTCAGGCCCGTAATTTCAGACAACGGTAATTTAATCGCTGATGTTGATGCCGGAGTAATTGAAAACCCGGAAGATCTTGAGAGAGAGCTGAAAATTCCGGGAATTGTAGAGAACGGGATATTTTTAGCAGAAATGGTGAATGGGGTAATCGTCGGGAAAAAGGATGGTGCGGAAGTGCTGAAGAGGTAAGTTTTTCTGTTTTTTACAAATTTTGAGAGAACCTCAGGAGTTTCTCTACGGTGTTGAATTCCAATCGAAAATGCATAAATATCCCAAAGTAACTCTATTATTTATGGAGTATTATCCAAGAATAATTGAGTTAGAAATGGAGAAGTGGCTGAAAAGAAGAGAAGTCATCCTTCTAAAAGGTCCGAGGCAGGCGGGGAAAACGACACTTTTCGTGCATCTGATGGAAAAACTGAATGGTGATTACGTTACGCTTGAGGATGAGGAAATGCTCAGGGCATTTGAGAAGAATCCAAAGATGTTTGTGAAAAGATTCGGAAAAACTCTTTTCATAGACGAGGCTCAGTACTGCAAAAAAGCTGGAAAGGTAATAAAGCTCCTTTTTGACCTGTATCCGGATTTGAAGCTTTTCGTAACCGGCTCCGGATCATTCGATATAAAAGTTGAGGTTGGCAAATATCTTGTCGGCAGGGCAGTATACTTCGAGCTTTTTCCCCTGAATTTCGAGGAATTCCTGATCTGGAAGGCAAAGGATCTGGTGGGGATTTTCAGAGAGTACCGGAAAATGCTATTTGATTTCATTCGCGGAGAGGATGTACATCCTGAAACATCCTTTGAAAGCGAATTTGGAGAGTTGCTCGGTGAATATGTTGTTTTCGGAGGCTTTCCAGCAGTCGTCAAGGAGGAGGATTATCAGATAAAGAAGGCGTTATTGAAGAACCTTTACAAAACTTACTTAGAAAAGGACGTCTTCTTCTTCCTGAACGTCCGCCATCTCGAAAAATTCAGAGACTTAATGAAGGCGCTGAGCTTTATGACCGGTGATATGCTCCGGTATTCGAGTCTGAGTTCTGATCTGAAAATGGATTACAAGACGCTGGAGAACTACATCAGCATTCTGGTCAACACGTATGTCATAGAACTTGTTCCACCGTTCCACAGAAACCTCGTTACCGAGATAAAAAAGGCGAAGAAAGTTTACTTTGTGGACACCGGATTGAGAAACGCCATACTGGGCGACTTCTCGCCGCTGGCTCAGAGGACGGATAAAGGTAAACTTCTCGAAAATTTTGTGGTCAATGAGATCAAAAAGTACGGGGAGGTCAGATACTGGAGGACAACGGGAAAGGCTGAGGTGGACTTTGTTCTGAATTTTGAGGGCAGAATCGTTCCCGTGGAGGTCAAGTCTTTTGGGAAAGTTAGAAGGAGCTTTCTGAGCTTTCTCAGCACATACAGACCAGAGAGGGCAGTGGTTTTCACAGAAAACGATTCTGGCGTGAAGAGGGTTGGAAGCACGGACGTTTTATTTGTTCCCCACTGGTTTGTGTGATGCCTGTGGACAAGCTTGGAAAATGAAAAAGTAAATTAAACCCCTTAAATCTTTCCACAACCATGAAACTTGTGACATGTGGTCTGCCTTACGCTAACGGAAAAGCCCACATAGGTCATCTGAGGACTTATATTCCTGCTGACGTGTATGTGAGGTATCAGAGGCTTAAAGGAGAAGATGTCGTTTTTGTTTGCGGAAGCGACAGTCATGGAACTCCGATCGTTGTCAATGCCGAACAGCAGGGATTGAGTCCGGGAGAGCTTGTTGATGTTTATCATGAACACTTTCAGAAGATTTTCAAGGCTCTTGATGTGGAGTTCGATTACTACGGCAGGACTGACAGCGATTACCATCACGAGAGGACAAGGGAAATCGTGAGAACCCTCCTGGATAACGGTTATATCTATCCCAAGGAAATTGAGCTGGCATACTGTCCGAAATGCGACAGATTTCTGCCTGACAGGTACGTGGAGGGGATATGCCCCTACTGCGGGGCTGTTGCAAGGGGTGATGAGTGCGATCAGGGGTGCGGGAGGCACCTTGAGCCTGGGGAAATCCTTCAGCCAAAATGCAAGATTTGCGGCACATCAGCGGTTTTCAAAAAGCAGAAGCACTATTATTTCAGGCTCACAGCCTTCTCAGACTTTCTAAAGGACTTCATTGTGAATCTCAAAGGAACAGAAAACGCCCTGAACTATGCAAGGGAGTGGATTAACAAGGAGCTGAAGGACTGGTGCATAACGAGAAACCTTGAGTGGGGAGTGAGGTTTCCGGGCGACGAGAATCTGGTCGTTTACGTGTGGGTTGATGCACCCATTGGCTACATAAGCTTCACTGAAAAGGCATGCGAAAAACTCGGAAAGGACTGGAAGGAGATATGGATTGACGGCAAGGCTGAGATCGTGCATTTCATCGGGCTGGACATCGTTTACCACCACTGCATATTCTGGCCTGCGATGCTGAAAGGTGCCGGATATGCCCTGCCCAGCGCTGTAATCGCCAGCGGGATGGTCAAGGTTGAGGGCAAGAAGTTCTCAAAGAGCAGAGGGTATGTGGTCTGGGTGGAGGAGGATTACCTTGCCTCAGGCCTGAGCCCCGATTATCTGAGATACTATATCGTCAATTACACCTCTCATCAGAAAGATCTGAACTTCTCCTGGCATGTTTTCAGGGACAAGGTGAACAACGAGCTGATCGCAACTCTTGGAAACTTCATTTACAGGGTTCTGCACTTTGCCTGGAAGAACTTCGGCGAGGTCAGGATGAACGAGCTGGATGGGGACGTTCTGGAGCAGATAAGGCTTGCTACGGAGAAAATAAAGAAAGCCATTGATGAGTGGGAGTTCAAAGAGGCAAGCGATGCTTTCATGGAGCTTGCAGGGTTTGGTAACGTTTACTTCCAGACTTCAAAGCCCTGGGAACTCGTTAAGGAGGATAAAGATGAAGCGGAGAGGGTCATTGCCTCCGCACTCGCAATAGTGCGGGCTCTGGCAGTTCTCGCATATCCTGTCCTGCCGAGAGCAATGGGCAAGGTGGCCGAGAGCATAGGGCTTGACCTCGATAACGTCAGGCTTGACTCGGTTTTCGAGATTCCTGAGGTAATAAATGTGAAGAAACCAAGAGCACCATTTACCAAAATCGATGACGGGATGATCGAGGAGCTTGAAAAAAGGATGCTCGAAAGGATCAGCGGTAAAGGCGGTGAAGGAAACAAAGAGGCAGATGAAGAAAGGGTTGGCATTGAGGAGTTTGCAAAGCTGGACATAAGGGTGGGCAGAATCCTGAAGGCCGAGAGAATCAAGGGCAGTAAAAAACTGATGAGGCTCGAGGTCGATATCGGCAGCGAGGTCAGGCAGATTGTTGCGGGGATTGCTGAAAACTATAGCGAGGATGAGCTGAAAGACAGGCTTGTGGTGGTGCTTGCCAACATAAAGCCAGCAAAGCTCATGGGTGTCGAGAGCAACGGCATGGTTCTTGCGGCAGATGTTAACGGAAAGGCTGTGCTGCTTGAGCCGGAAAAACCCGTGGAACCGGGGGCGAAGGTGAAATGAGGCTGAAGGCAAGCATCGACGACTTCAGAAAATGGCTTGAGGAGAGAGGTTACAGGCAGAGGCTGGGAGACAGTGGTCTGAATGCTTATCTCGAGTCTGGTTTTCCAGCACTCTTTTTCAGCAACTCCCAGCTTCTTTATGCCTTCATCTACTCTAATCTTGGATTTGAGTCAGAGAGGGTGAACGAAAGAATAAGGTTTGAGCTGGCCAGGAGAATAAATGCCATATTTCTCGAAAAGGACTACATGGAGATAGAGTTCAGCGAACCAGCTTCATGAGCGGGTAGTTCCTTTCCTCATCCCATTCCAGTACAGCCTCAACCTCAACCTCGCTGATTCTAACTTTTACCCTCGCCCTCAGCATTTCTGGGCTTAGCGAGCAGTATCCGAAACCCGAAAGTTTGGCTTCGAGCTTTTTCCTGTCTATGCTGACCTCCGCCTCAGCGACGTAGGGTTGAAGCTTCATGCAGCTTTCCATCGCTCTTGCGAGAATTTCAGCGTTATCGTGGCTGACCGGAGCGCCAATGAACTGGTGAAAGAGGGCTCCGAGCTTTATCCCCGCCTCGAACGCAGCAATCTCTTTCATGCAGGAAAATGTTATCTTCTCCTTTTCACATTTTCGCTGTATGCGGTATGTCAGAGTGGCAATATCAATTGCAGGAAGCGATTCGATTGGAGGGGCAGGAATTCAGGCTGATCTGAAAACTTTCTCTGCTTTTGGTGTGTATGGGACAACTGCAATAACTGCCATAACTGCCCAGAACACCTTTGGAGTTAGTAACTCGCTTGTGCTTCCAGGAAAGCTTGTTTACGATCAGATCCGGGCTGTGGCTGAGGATTCAGGTATCGATGCCGGAAAAACAGGGATGCTGGGAAATGGGGAAGTTATCAGGAGCGTGGCCGAGGCTGTGAGGGAATACGGGTTCCCGCTTGTCGTGGATCCGGTGATGGCTGCAAAGAGCGGGGCGAGTTTGCTTGAGAAGGGTGCGATAGATATGCTGAAGAGAAAGCTTATTCCTGAAAGCCTGTGCGTAACGCCCAATCTCGATGAGGTGAGCATTCTTGCTGAAAGGGAGGTCAGGAATGTTGATGAGATGGTGGACGCTGCGGAATTCATCAGCGGTGAATTTGGGTGTGAGGCTGTGCTGGTCAAGGGTGGACATCTGAATTCTCCCGTAGCAAAAGACGTTCTCTATTACAGAGGAAAAATTTACGAGTTTGAGGGTTACCGGGTTGAAGGCTGTTATCACGGCACCGGATGTTCTCTCTCTGCGGGCATTGCAGCGGGCATGGCTCTTGGCCTGGATCTGGTTAATGCGGTGGAGAAGGCGAAAAAGATGATTGATCTCGGTATAAGATACCCTGTAAAAGCGGGAAGGGAATGCGATTCAGTCAACCCTATGGCCATTATGGAGAGAAAATCACTGGCCTTCGAGATGCTCGGTGAGATGAGACAGGCAGTTGAAAGGCTTTCGAGGGTAGAAAATGCTGCCAAAGTCATCCCTGAGGTTGGGATGAACATTGCGTATGCAATGCCCTTCAGATATCTCAAAAGCGTGAATGACGTTCTCTCTCTGGATGGGAGAATTGTCAGGGGTAAGAACAGGCTTATTGTCCCAGATAATTTCGAATTTGGTGCTTCAAGGCATCTTTCGAGAGCTTTGATTGCTTACATGCAGCATTTTCCGGAATACAGAGCGGTGGTGAACGTGAAGTACGATGAAGAACTGATCGAGAGGCTCAGGAACGCAGGTCTGAAGCTGGCCAGCTATGATCGAAGAGATGAGCCGGTGGAGATAAAGATGCGGGAAGGGGCAACAATCCCATGGGGGATACAGACTGCAATCGAGAACTCGGGTGGAAGACCTGACGTGATCTATCATCTCGGGGATACCGGAAAAGAACCGATGATCCTGATTTTTGCAAAAAGCCCCGTGGAGCTTGTTGAGCTGCTTGAAGCTGTTCTGGAGGAGTATTAAGCCGTATTAATGTTTAATACTCTTTATTATCAAAATTTTTTGTAACAAATCGCAAAAGTTAATAATTACGCTCTGCGAAACTCACGTGGAGGTAAGGAATATGACGCAGGAAGTTAAGATTATTGATCTGTCTCTGAGAGATGGACACCAGTCGCTTGCGGCGACAAGGATGAGAACAAGGGATATGATCCCTATTCTCGAGCTCGTTGATGAGGCAGGCTTCTACAGCATAGAGATGTGGGGAGGAGCTACATTCGACGTCATGCATCGATTTCTGAACGAGAATCCCTGGGAGAGGATCAGGACGGTGAGGAAGTACGTTAAGGACACGCACTGTCAGATGCTTTTGAGAGGGCAGAATCTCGTTGGCTACAGACATTATTCTGACGATGTTGTTGATAAATTCGTTCAGAAGGCGGTTGAGAACGGAATCTCGTTCTTCAGGATATTTGACGCCCTGAACGATGTCAGAAACCTTGAAACTTCAATAAAGGCCGCCAAAAAGTACGGGGCGGAGCATGTTCAGGGATCGATCTGCTACGTGATTTCACCTGTCCACACCCTCGAAAAGTATGTTGAGACTGCCAAAGAGCTTGCTGAGCTTGAGGTCGATTCGATAGTGATCAAGGACATGGCGGGAATGCTGTCCCCGAAAGCGATTTACGACCTCGTGAAGGCTTTGAAGAAGGAGGTTGGTCTGCCTGTTAACGTGCACTCACATTACACGAGCGGAATGGGGACAATGACCATGCTGAAGGCTGCTGAGGCTGGAGCGGACATGATCGACACGGCAATGTCTCCGTGGGCCTGCGGGACCTCTCATCCCCCAACGGAATCCCTCGTTTACGCTCTTGAGGAGCTCGGGTTCAAAACGGGAGTCAACATGGACGTTCTCATGGAAATGAGAAAACACCTGCTCGAGCTGAGGGAAAAGTATGCAGGCTATATAAAGATGCTTTCAACGATTCCGGACACGAGGGTACTGAAGTATCAGATCCCTGGTGGGATGTTCTCGAACATGCTCTCCCAGCTCGAGGAGCAGAATGCCCTTGACAGGCTTGAAGAGGTCCTTGAAGAGGTGCCGAGAGTTCAGGCAGACCTCGGCTATCCGCCCCTCGTTACCCCAACGAGCCAGATTGTTGGTGTGCAGGCCGTTCTGAATGTTCTTTTCGGCAGGTACAAGATGGTTACCAAGGAAACCAAGGATCTCGTGAGGGGCATGTACGGAAGGACACCCGCACCGATAAGCGAGGAGATAATCAAACTGATACTCGGGGATGAGAAACCCATCACCTCAAGGCCGGCCGATTTACTTGAACCGGAGTTTGAAAAGAGGAGGCAGGAGCTGGTCGAGGCAGGGATTGAGAATCCGAGCGACGAGGATGTGCTGGTATACACGCTCTTCCCCGTAACCGGGCTGAAGTTCCTGAAAGGAGAGATCAGCGAGGAGGCGTTCCCGGCTCCGGCAGGTGAGGTTAAGGGAGAGTACGAGGTCGAGATTGAGGGAAGGAAGTACAGGGTGAAAATCGGAGAGTAGTACTTTTTTCCCATATTTTTGAATTCCTGCCAGTTGCTTCATGCGTTTTCTGTGTTAAATTTTAACCGGAAAAATTTATTTAATGCCCTGCTGTTTGAAGGCAGGGAGGTAAATGCAATGAGGTCAGCGTTGATTGTCATGTTATTGCTTGCAGTGCTGATTACTGTAACTCCGGTACTGGCTGCTGAGACAATAACCAAGGATAATTTTGCTGAGCCGGTAATAGAGCCGAAGCTGAAGGAATATTATTTTCCTGGCGATGCAATCTCTTTCAATTTAACAATCGAACCGAAAACCAGTGATGATGCGGAGCTGATTGACGGCAGGATTTACGAGTTTAACACCTCTCTTGAAAATTCTCTGATTAAGGTGATGGTTGAGTACAAGGACGGTGGGGCAGTAACTCAGCAGGGAGGGAATTATGCCAAAGCGGATGTAGGTGACTGGGATTTTGGGCTGGACAGAATAAAGGTTGAAGTTTCCGGTACTGTTCCAGAGGTGAATTCGAGAATTCAGAATGTGGTTGTGCTTGGTATAGACATCCAGGATGCTGAGAGTAATGCCGTTCCACCGGTTGTGATAAAGGTCGTTAACAAGGGGCTTTTTAATTCCTACATCCAGCAGCTTGAAAACAGGTATTCGGAGCTTGAGGGTAAGGCGTCAAGTCTCGAGGACAGAGGTGCGAAGGTTGGAGAAATAAAATCAAAACTGAACTCCGCAAAGGCCAAGCTGGACGAGGGCAAGGATTATTTCAGTAATGGAAAATACGGAGATGCAAATACAACTCTCGGAGAGGCAGAAAGCCTCCTCAACAAAGCCCAGAATATGCTCAGAAAAGCTGAAGTAGAGCTTTTGAGAGATGTTGTGTCCCAGAAGCTTGATATCATGCTTGAGAAGATGACCGGGCTTGAGATAAGGATTCAGCAGTTGAAATCTAAGGGAGAACAAACCCTCGATTACGAGATAAAGCTGGAGGAATTCAAGAGGAGCTATTCTGACCTGAAGGCCAGGCTATCTCAGGCTGACGATTATCTCGGCAACAACCTTTACGATGACGCTGAAACAACCCTCGAGAAGGTGAAGGCTGACGTGGACATGGAGATTGATGAAATCAACTCTCTGATTTCTCAGCTTCCTGCAGAGGAGACGCCCACCTCGACACCAACCGCAACACCCTCGCCACAGCAGGAAGGTCCGTCGATTTCGGAGCAGGTTGGTGAGTGGTTTTCGGGTATTTCGGGATGGCTCAGCGAGAACAGCGGGAGAATTCTGCTGTATGGTGGGAGTGCCATAGTTCTGATCGTTGCTGGCTTTGTTGGTTATAAAGGCTTTAAAAAGTACATGAAAAAAAGAAAGTGGGACGAGCTGAAATAGTCTATTTTCAAATTTTCCACTTTTTCCGCAGGTCTTATAGCGGAGCTGATCCGGTCCTGGCCACCTCAGTTTCACAGCCCCCAGGAGATTCCGCAGAGCCATTTTCCACAAAGGGCTGGCCGTCCTGTAATCCAAAACGATTATGAGAGTTTTTTGGTTCCTTCGGTTTTCTGTGTTTACAGGTATTCTATTGATTGATGTTTTAATAAATAATAAATTTCGAAATTTTTTTATTTATGGACATTTTCGATGTGTGCATGAAGAAGATTTTGTTACCTGCACTGTCGATACTGTTGCTCGGAGTAACGGCCGCATCCATATATTACTTCACCGTGGAGGGAAATATTGAAGTCCGGGAGAGCCAGATAGAGCTGTCGCAGCAATCCTTTTCGGCGGAGATATGTGGTGGAGCCAGATACGTGAAGAATCTGAAAATAAAGAATTATGGCGATGAGAAAAGCGTTTACTTCGATTTCGTTGTGGAGGGGCCGGATCCCAAAGCAGTGGATGTCAGCGTTCATGACATTTATGGGAATTCAATCTCTTCTTCCAACAGGCTTGTAATTCCAGCAGGAAGTGAGAACAGCCCGGCGGAGGTGGAAATCAACATTCACATAAGTATGGATGATGATGCCAAGCCCGGCGAGTACACGGTTTACGTTGTTGCCAAGGAAACATAATCTGTCATTATCTTTTTTCCGGTTTTTAATTTTTAATGGACTATAATGTAATATTATATCTTCTCTCCGCCCATTGTGCATGGGCTATTGCGCATGGTTCCGGGACACCATGGATGGATGTTGTGTGCGGCGGTGATTGAGCAACTTCCAATCCATCATCCCAACCCGGCCACCAATCCATGGCCATAACTGATAACAAGTTTTAACCCTTTTCCTGTAAAAAAATAGCAAAAGGTTTAAATATGGAAATGGTGTAATAAAAAAAGGTGGCGGCGGAGCGGTGATGTCGAGCTTAGCTTCGCCGCCAGTCGATAGCAGACTATATATACCTGAAAGGAAAAGCAGGTTTGTAAAAAGGAGGTAGAGAAAGTATGAGTAAGGTATGGAAAATAGGAATAGCGGTATTAGCGGTTCTACTGATGGCAATGGCTACAGCGAGCGCTGCAACAACCGTTAGCGTTACAGATTCCACTGTGGTTTACGGAGACCCAGTTGAAGTTAAAGTTGTCAACGACGGCTCCGCTGGCACTCTGACACTGAAAGTAAAGAATGAAGGTACTCAGGATACCGAGGTTCTCGAGGTCATTTCTACCAGCGGTATCTTCACGTATTCATATGACACGGATGCTAAGGGATGGTATCCTGGTAAGTACAATCTTACGCTTGAAAATTCGACGGGCGTCGTTGATAATGTAACATTCTACGTTACTTCTGACGACCCCTACATTGTGCTGAACATTGACGACAACACGGTTGCAAAAGGCGATGCACTGGCATTCAGCCTTGATGTTTACTGGAACAAGAAGATTAACGAGACATGGATCAACGTTACTGGTCCTATGGAGGATACGTTCATAGTGGAGAATAAGACTGGCATCGATGATTACTATTGGACGCCTACAAACACCACGGTTGACACGGCTAAGTTGTTTGGTACTGGGTACAACGGTACAACTGGTGCGTATTCTCTTGAAGTTAAGGTGATTGGCTCTGATGGTACAACTGCTACGGCAACCTTCACGTTCTATGTTGAGAGCCTAAGCCTGACTATTACTCCTGCAGCCGATTCTGTTGCCAGAGGAGGTAGCATGGATGTTACTGTTACTACCAATGCTGCAGACAGCGGAAGTGCCATGGATGTTGGTAATGACAACAATGTAACTTGGACTCTGAAGAACACTTCTGGCACTCCAGTTGCAAGTGAAACCGAGACAATCAGCGATGGACAGGCCACCTTCAAGATTTCGCCGAAACTTGCATGGGAATCTGGAACCTACACGCTCGAGGTCACTGTGAGCACAACTCCGACCTATAATGCAACTGACTCAGTAGACATCACAGTCACTGATCCTGAAATCACACTTACTCCAGACTATGCTACAGTAGTGAGGGGAGACTCTATCACAATTGAAGGTACGACAACTCTCCCAGCTGGAACTCAGCTCAACGTTGATTCATCTTCACCAGCAGATGTTTCAGTATCTGCAACCAAAGTCTTTGTTGATGCAGATGGTAAGTTCAGCTTCGATGTCAATGTGGCAAGTAACGCTGAGCTTAAAACGTACACAATAACTGTGGAGGATACGGATTCAAGCGTCTCTGCAACAGCCGAGATTAAGGTAGTCAGGCAGGGGATAACTGTTTCAACCGACTCGGCTTCAGTGCTTATTGGTGGCTCACTTGATGTCACAATCGACACAACTGCAGGCAAGGTTTTCGTCTATGCTTCGAAGAGCGGTGTTTTCTCAGCCAATAATGTTAACATCGCCAAGATACCAAGCCTCTCAACAGGAATTAACACCACAGTGTATCCGACATTCAACACCAGCAGTGATTCCATAACAATCGATGTTGCTGGTGACGCCCAGCTCGGCACATACACGCTGTACTTCTTCGCCCCAGAAGATCCCAACCTGATCGATCCGATAAAAGACCCACAGGACATTCTGTATGTTACTGTGATGGACATATCCTTCACCGAGGTTCCTGCGACAGTCACTCTGGTTAGGGGCGGTTCAACCACGGTCACTCTCAAGGCTGATGTTCCGTCACAAGGATTTGCGAACATAAGCGCAACCTTCAGCGGAAATGGCATTTACACTGACATGTGGGATGCAGGACTTGTCAAGGATGACTCAAGCTCCGGCACTGGTGAGGCTGGAGTGTTCAAGATAACTCTCTATGGCAAGGTTGACAACCAGACACTTGAAATGAGTGAAACCGGAACCAAGATGCTTGCACCCGGAACATACACACTGACCGTCTCTCTCCTGAGAAACGGCAATACTGTGGTTGAGACTAAGTCAATAGTCGTTAATGTCGAGAGAGCAGAATACAATGTTTCCTATCCAAACGAGGTACTCAAGGGTGACGAAATCGTTGTAACGATCTCCACAAACAGAGCAGCTGACTACGATGGTATCTACGTGTTCCTCGAAACACCGAACCAGGTGTATGTCCAGAATCCAATCGTGGATGAGAACGGGACTGCCGTGGCAATTTTCCAGACATATGGTCTTGACTATGGAACCTATAAGATATATGTCAGAGACACAATGACAACTGGCACCGATAATGATAATCTCCAGAAGTTCTACAGCCTTGATCCTGCTGACTCAACTGCCAAGCAGATTGGCTTTGCGGATGATAACCTCCGCGGACCATACGAAGTCAAGGTCGTGAAGGAGCTCACACCGACACCGACTCCGACACCAGAAGAAACCCCAACACCAACCCCGACACCAACCGCAACACCCACACCAACACCAACCGCAACACCTGAGAAGACCCCAACACCAGAAAAGACCCCAACACCTGTAGAGACACCGACCAAGGAGGAGACACCAGCTCCGACACCAACCGAAGAGAAGAAGCAGGGACCAGGCTTTGAGGCAGTCTTCGCCGTTGCAGGTCTACTCGCAGTGGCATACCTGCTGAGGAGAAGACAGTAAACCCAATCTTTCAATTTTTTCTTTTATTTTGGACTTTCCTGTGAAAACTTGTTTGTTTTTGTTGTTGATCACTCCATTCTGCAATGACGCGTGTGCAGCTGCCCTGTCTATACTTGGCAAATGATTTTGCCGAGGTTTTGGAGAAATCACCAAACCTTAAAATACTGCAAAGCAGACTCTTTGACTGATGAGTGAGGAAAGGCTTGTTATCAGGAGATCAGGATTTCCATCAAAAGGAGAAATTGTTATTGGCACGGTTACGAGAGTAATGGATTTTGGAGCATTCGTGAGCCTCGATGAGTATGAGGGCAGGGAGGGACTTGTGCACATCAGTGAGGTGGCTCCGGGCTGGATCAAGGACATAAGAGACCATGTCAAAAAGGGTCAGAAAGTGGTGTGCAAGGTTCTGGACGTGAACCCCAAGAGGGGACACATAGATCTGAGCATAAAGGATGTAAATGAAAGACAGAGAAGGGAGAAGCTTCAGGAGTGGAAGAGTGAGCAGAGGGCGTTTAAGTGGCTTGAAATTGCGGGAGAAAAGGTTGGTGTTGACGGGAAGGAGCTTGAGAAGATAGGGAAAAAGCTTCTGAGAAAATTTGACAGCATATATGCCGCTTTTGAAGAGGTGGCGTATGAGGGCTATGAGGTTATAGCGAAGATTGCAGGTGAAGAGCTTGCGAAAGAGATTGCGGAGCTTGCGAGGGAACATATTAAGCCCTCAACCGTCAGCGTTAGGGGATACTTCGAGCTGAAGTCCTTTGCACCTGATGGAATAGAGAGAATAAAAAAGGCTCTGTCTGTTGTGAAGAAATATCACAGCGATGGTGCAGAGATCGAGGTCGAATACGTCGGTGCACCGAAGTACAGGATAGTCATCAGGACTGAGGACTACAAGGCAGCTGAAACCCTGCTCAAAAGAGTTATTGACGATGTTACAAAGGCCATGAAAAAACTCGGCGGCGAGGCAAATTTCGTAAGAGAGGCAATCTGATATGAAATCGCGTATCAGAAAATGCTGCGAATGCGGCAGATACACTCTTAAGGAAACATGCCCTTTATGCAGGGGCAAAACGTACATGCCGATTCCTCCGAGATTCTCGCCTGAGGATCCGTACGGAAAATACAGGAGGATGCTCAGGAAGCAGAGAGGTTTCTGGATCAGGAGGTGTATAAATGATTGATAGGGTTGATGTGAGATTTCTGAAGAAACCTGAAGAGGTCGGGTTGAAAGATCCGGTGATGATCGAGGGTCTGCCCGGCATAGGACATGTCGGAAAGCTTGTTGCCGATCACCTTGTGAAGGTTCTCGAAGTGGAAAAGGTGGTTGAGATATACTCCCACCACTTCCCGCCCCAGGTAATGGTCGACGAGAAGGGTGTTATCAAAATTCCGAACAACGAGGTTTATGCCTATAAGGGTGATGGAAATACGCCCGATCTGCTAATTCTGGTTGGAGATTACCAGAGTATAAGCAATGAAGGGCATTTTGAGCTTGCAAATGCTTACCTAAGGATTGCGAAGGAATTCGGGGTGAGCAGGATTTACACCCTCGGGGGCTATGGGGTCGGAAGGCTGATAGATGAGCCTTACGTCATTGGGGCAGTGAACAGTGAAACGCTGATAGGCGATCTGTCAAATGCGGGGGTCAAGTTTGAGAACGGGGAGCCTGCGGGCGGGATCATTGGCGCTGCAGGTTTGATAATCGGTCTGGCGATGCTCGAGGACATTCCGGCTGCATGTCTCATGGGAACAACTTCGGGCTACATGGTTGATCCAAAAAGTGCAAAGGTTGTCCTTGAAACGCTCATGAAGCTGCTGAATCTGAGTGTGAGCGTGGAGGACCTCGAAGAAAGAGCCAAGGAAATGGAAAAGCTGATAGCACAGATAAAGGAAATGCAGGAAGCCCAGACTGTACAGTTCAAGAGCGATGAGGACCTGAGGTATTTCAGATAGCTGGTTTTTTCATTTTTTACCTTTTGAACACGCTTTCGATGAATCTTCTCTCCTTCACAAGCTCTTCAATCTTTTTTTCGAAGCTGAGCTGACCATACGCAAGGTCGTCCAGTTCAACGGTAACCATGCTGCTGTATCCAAGATCCGCAAGCTTCTGCAGGATGTCCCTGACGTTCCTATCATATCTCGACGCAGAATGAAGTCCACGCGAATTCCCGCTGATGTGCACGTTTTTGATCCTTTCCACCGACTCAAGGTATTTTTCAGCGTCTCCGTTTTTCAGCGCATGGTTTATGTCGAACGTCAGCCGGAAACCAAATCTTTCTGCACACTCGATGACATCTTCGTAGCTTCTGCAGAGGTAGTTTATGCGAGGCTCGCTGTTTTCGAGGAAGAGTTCAACGCCTTTTATTTTTGAGTATTTTGAAAGCACCCTGAAGTATTTTTCGTTTGCGACAACATCTTCAATCACAGGTTCCCTTCTGGCGCTCCTCTTGCCGGCATGAATCGTCATCCCCACCCTCAGCCTTGATGCCACACTTGCCGCATGCAGGTTGCTTTTGAGCGTTGCCTCCGCAACATCCTGATTGACGCTGCACGGGTTCAGGTCAAAAATTGCACAGTGGAGGGACGTTATCGAGTCTGAAATCTCCTCTATCTTTCTGAAGTCTCTGTCTATCCAGTAGTGTGGAGTCTCAATCCAGAACTCGATTCCTCCGTACTCTGCTTTTTTGCATGCTTTTGCTATCCTGTCAAGGCTGTATTCATACAGGAACATGGAGGAAAACTGGATCAACATGCTATCTCCCTGTAGATTCCTTTTCTCTCATAAAGCTTTCTGTACACATCATGCTCACTTTTTCCCGAAGCGAGAACGCTTACAAGCGGATCGTCTTTTCTGTAAATCTGACCCTTCTCCGGTACGTCCGCAAAGAATGGATTTCCAGCGGGAGAATTCTTTATTTTAATATCTTGCTCCGCAAACACCACTGCTCTCCCGGCAAACCTTCTGGGTCTGCAGCTCTCAAGCTTTCCTGCCTTTGCGTTCAGATGCATCCTGAACAGGTTCGTATCGCAGGCCCACTCAATGGCATCGAGGCTTCCCTGGAACCTCGGATTTATTTCAAGGACGTATATTCTGTCTCCAATAATGAAATCCACTCCGATGTTTCCTTCAAGCTCAAAATAGATGGCAAGTTCCTCTGCAAGCCTTTTTGCCCTTTCATCAAGCTCGTGTTTGAACGGGGTTATGTTTCCACAGTATCTGAATTCTCTTGCACCGAAATTCCCATCTCCGACAAGAATCTTGTTGAATGAGATGGCCAGTGCCATCTTTCCTGTTGATATCACCGATGCCGAGCAGGGTATCCCCTTTACATATCTCTGGAGGATATGGCCTTCCTCCCTCCTGCTGGAGAGTCTTATTCCTTCACCTCCTCCCCCCGTTACGGGTTTCAGTATTCCTGACTCTCCGTCGTCAAGAATCTCAGGAAAATCGAAGCCCGCCCTTTCAAGCTCGCTGTAAAACTTTCTCTTGTTCACGATTTTTTTAAGCCTTCTGTCTCCGAGGATTTCGTAACCTGAGTGCCAGATAATCTCTGCGTCCAGCTCTTCCGAAATGGCCAGTGCCTTCTTTTTCACCCATTCCGGGGATTCATCGTCTATTCTGTAAATTTTTTTTGCATACAGCTTCAAATCTGCGTCCACGTGCTTTGTAAGCACAGATATTTCAAAACCGGCTTTTCTGGCAGATTCAGCCACGTTTCTCACATTGCTGCCAACTATGAGGAATTTTCTCTCTTCCATTCTTTTATTATCCTCCGTATAATGTCCTCTTCCTCACTTCTGTAAATCTCCTTCACACTTCCATTTCCGAGAACCTCTAGACCTCTGAAAACAACTGCCGGGACACCGTCATCGCCCTCCCCCATCAGCATGTTGGCAAATGCTGCAATCTCGTCTGCTATGCATTCCACAGTAACTTCGAGCTCCTGTCCGTAGAGGTCTTTCTTCCCTCTCCAGTCCTCAAGAGCCTTTACACCGGAGATGCCCACCGCCACACCAACAACGCCTTTCCTGAAACATCTGCCGTTGGTGTCAGTTATCACCACGCCAACGTTCTTTCCTGTTATCCTTTCAATCTCGTTTTTCAACCTCTCTGCTGATCCATCTGGGTCATCTGGTGGGAGGAGCAAATACTCCTTCTCAACATTGGTGTTATCTATTCCTGCGTTTACGCAGATATTTCCGAATCTCGCATGTGTGAGTATGAAAGGATCTTCGAGGAGTATCTCCTTGCTCTCATCAAGTACTGCCTGAACGAACCTCTCGTCTTTTCCGAGCTTCTCAGCCAGTTTTACTGCATGCTCGCCCGGAATAATGTCCTCCAGCCTGACGACTCTACCCTCTGCTTTTGAAATCACAGTGGAGCATACCGCAAGGACATCTCCATCCTGAAATTCAAAAAGGGAGGAAAAAATTTCTGCCAGATTGTCTCCTTTCCTGATTCTCGGAACACCCTCTATTCTGAACACCCGAATCATAGTATCTTTCTCAGGAAGGTAATTATCTCTGCGACCACTTCGTCTTTGTCCGGGATTCTCTCTCCGGCTCCCTGGGCGAGGTCCTTTCTTCCACCTCCGCCACCTTTCGACAGTCTTCCGGCGATTTTCATCAGGTCTCTCGCGTCAACCCGGTCATCTCCGCTGAATGCCACTATCTTTGCCCCGTTGTAATCTGCGAAGAGAATTCCGGCGTAACCTTTTTTCGCAAGCTCAATTCCAGTTTTTGCAAGCTGTTCAGGCCTCTCGTTCAGATTTTCCACGACAATCTTCACGTCCTCATAGCTCTCAGCGTTGAGCGCAAGCTTTTCGGCAACAAGCTCAGCAACCCTCTCCTGCAGCTTTTCGATTTCCTTCTTCTGATCCTTCCATTCGTCAAAGAATCTCTGCACGGTCTTTGGCAGTATCTCTGGCTGAACTCTGAGGATGCTGCTTGATTCCCTGAGGAGACTCTCCTCTCTTGCTATGTGCTCCAGTGCAGCCTCTCCTGCAGCGAATTCAAATCTCAGAACTCCATCCTGTATTGACTCGACCCTCAGTATTTTGAACACTCCAATCTCGCCTGTCTTCTCCACGTGGGTGCCTCCACAGGCCTGAACGTCATCCCCAACTCTAACGACTCTGATCTCTCTTCCAGGTGGAACTCCGCCCTGATAGAGTCTGAAGCCGTAAGTCTGCTCTGCCTTGATTCTGTCCATGAACTCCCACGTTACGTCCCTGTTTGCCATGATTTCTCTGTTGACTTCAAGCTCAATCTCTCTGATCTCTCTGTCTGTCAGCTTCTTATAGTGGGTCACGTCCAGCCTTGTCTTGCCGTATTCTTTCTTGGCTCCGGCCTGCCAGACGTGTTTTCCGAGCTTTTTCTGGAGTGCGTAGAGCAGGAGATGTGTTGCCGAGTGGTGTCTCATGTGCCTGAGTCGCCTCTCCTGATTGATCGCTCCTCTTATTTCTGACCCTTCGGGAATCTTCCCAGCCACTCTGTGCAGAACGACTCCGTTTTCTTCGACAACCTCTGTAACCTCGATTTTTGTGCCGCCGTATTCAATATAACCCGTGTCACTGTCCTGTCCACCGCTCTCCGGGTAGAAAGCCGTCCTGTCCAGTATCACGTATTCGCCTTCAATGCCAATAACCCTGGCGTCAAATTCAAAGAGCTTGGAATTGTAGTACAGCTTTTCCGTCGGAGGATATTCCTTGCTGAGCAGCTTTTTCTTTTCTTTCTTCTCACTTTTTGCGTGTCTTCCGGCAAGTTCAGCGTAGAAGTCCTGGGGAAGCTCGATATTCACTCCCTTACTCTTTGCTATCTCGACAACGGTTTCAGGCGGAATTCCGTGTGAGTCGTAGAACTCCACGAGGTCATTCTTTTCGATGGTCTTCTTCCTTTCTATTGTCCTCTCAACAAGAGAGATCCCCTTGGACACTGTGTCTCTGTATCTTCGTTCTTCAAGTTCAAGGATTTCCTGAATGGTTTCCATGGGTACATCGAAGCTGAAGTCCTTCAGAATCTTCTTGTGGAGGCTTATAAGGTCGAACAGATCGAGCTTAAGACCAAGCTCGTCAGCCATTCTTAGGCTTCTCCTGATTATCAGCCTTGCAATGTAGCCCGAACCTGCGTTTGAGGGAACAAGAGCGTCTCCAAGCATGAACAGTATTGTCCTCGTGTGGTCTGCAAGGGCATATACCTTCTCAAGCGGGACCACGATCTCCTCAAGCTCTTCCACACTGATACCGAATTTTCCGGCTATGTTCTTTCTGAGTTCGAGCAGCTTTTCTCCACGAAGGGAGCCCATAACTCCTGCCAGTTTGGAGCTTTCTGCTATGATTTCTCTGACCTTTTCGTCCTCTCTTGAGAATGGTATGTTGCTGTTCTCGAAAATGGCATCGACAACCTTCCCGAATATGGCGTCATAAACTGTAGGTGTTCCCTGTGATGCCCATACGAACCTTTCAAGACCGTAGCCAGTGTCAACAATGTAATTTGCCATCTTCCTGTATTTCACGCCCTTTATTTCGATATCTCCCTCGGGATGCTCCTCAAGATTCATGAAAACCAGCGTGGCGAGCTCAAGCCCTCCAACTATTGCCTCGAGGCATGGTCCTGCGTTGCCACCACCTGCCCATGGCTCCTCCTTGTAAACTATGTCCTCTTTCCTGACTCCAAGCTCCTCAAGCAGCTCTGTACAGTATTTTACGGTTTCGCTCTTCCAGTATATCTCCTGACCGGGATAGTTAAATGCATGGTGAGCCATCATCTCAAAAAGTGTGAGGTGTCGTCCGGTCCTCCCCACTGAATCGAGGTCGTCTGTTCTGATGCACGGCTGGGATATTGTGAGCGGGTTGGCAGGAGGTGGTGCGACGCCTGAGGTTACAAATGGCTGGAAATCTGCTATGCTTGCGATCGTGAGATATATATCGTCTCTCCATCTTGCCACAACCGGATATCTCTCTATTCTCTCGTGCCCTCTTTTCTCGAAGAATGAAAGGTAGTATTCCCGCATTTCATCGAGGGAGAATTTTTTTCTGAAGACAGGACTATCGATGAACGTGTAGGTTCCACATGGTGGATCTCCACAAATCTCTCTGCCCTCGTCAGCAGTCCAGAAGTACTTTCCGCATTTTGGACACTTCTTTCTGACAAAACCGTTCTCTGCCAGGTATGTGATATCCAGATATTCTTTATCGAGACTCATCAGGAAAATAGGGTTGGGAGAAGGATATAATCTTTACTGTTCGAGCCTTTTTCTCAGCTCGAGGTATTTTTCGAGGGTCATGTTGTCCGAATATACGGTCAGTGCAACCTCAAATTCACCGGTAACAACATTCCTGGTTGCGTAGGCTCTTATTCCACTGCCGGAACTCATTGCACTTCCAAGTGTGTAGCCCTTCCTCACAAGCTCCTCAATTTTCTCGAGGGGAGCGTCGTAAACATAAATGTTGACAGCTTTTTTTGAGGCAAAGATCTCTCTGACTTCATCAAGAAAGTCTTTCAGCACGATATCGAGGTCCATGTGCATTACTCGGTTTGAAACTATTTTAAGCTAACCCTATCTCTTCCTCGTACAGGTAGCAGCTCGGATCATCTCCCCACAGGTCCCCGAACCTCATGGCTCTCAGCCTGAAACCTCCGCATACGCTCTTGAATTTACAGCCTCCACATTTCTTTCCTCTGATGTATTCCGTCTTCTTTCTGAGCTTTATGAGCAGATCATCTTCGGGGTTAAGCCAGATATCACTGAACCTCCTCTCTCTGATGTTTCCCACCGTATGGTCGAACCAGAACTGGTTTGGATGCACGTTTCCGAACATATCAACGTCAGCTATCCTGAATCCAGAGCTATCCCCTCCTCTGTATCTCAGGAATCTGAGTGCGTCCTCGGCAAGACTCTCGTCCATTTCCTTCAGCTTCAGGTAGAAGAATACACCATCTGCCGGGTTATCTGTTGTCAAAAGCTCTGTTTTTTCCTTAGAATCCCTCAACTCTATTGCTTTCTCGAATAACCACTCCATGAGGTTTCTTCTCTCTTTGAAATCAATGTCTATCTCGAAGTCCGCCCTTCCAGAGGGGACAAGATGATACAGGCAGAATCTTGGAATTTCATGCTCCACCAGGATGTCTATTACCTCTGGAACCTCCTTGAGGTTCAGTTTGGTAACGGTAAACCTTATTCCTGTGAGAAGCCCCGCCTCCTTTGCGTTCAGGATTCCGTTAAGAGCATTGTCAAATGCACCCTTTAACCCCCTGAATCTGTCGTTTGTGTCTGGAAGGCCGTCTATGCTTATCCCAACGTAATCCACCTTCAGTTCGGCAAGCCTTTCAGCAACAACATCGTTAATGAGCGTTCCGTTTGTTGATAGGGATACGTAAAGGCCCTTTGATTTGGCATACTCTATCAGCTCGAAGATGTCTTCCCTCATCAGCGGTTCTCCACCGCTGAGAAGCAAAACCGGGACCTTCATTTCTGCCAGATCATCGATGAATTCATTTGCCTCATCTGTTGTAAGCTCTCCTTTTTTCTTCGCTCCAGCATCGGCGTAGCAGTGAACGCACTTGAGGTTGCACCTTGCTGTGGTGTTCCATACGGTAACCGGAATGGGCTTCTTGCTGGCCTCAACGAGTTTTTTTGGAATCTTTTCTCTGCTACCATACGTAAGCCTTTCCGAGACAGTGATTTCTCCACCAACCATCTTGCTCAGACCGATCATTCTTTCAACCTCTCGGCAATGAATATGGTGATATCTTTTATATTTAATCCTCCACTACTGTTTTTCAGGTTTCTGTAGCAGTAAGGGCAGGAGGTTACGACAACCTCTGCACCAGTTTTTTCGAGCTGGGCAACCCTCATGTCCCTGACAGCTCTTGAAATGTCTCTGTACGAGAGCTTAACACCCCCTCCACCTCCACAGCAGAACGAACTCAAACCGTGCTGTTCGGCTTCCACCAGCATCCCAATCTTTCCGAGCACAACCCTCGGCTCTTCAACCACTTTCATGTGTCTGGCGAGATGACAGGAATCGTGAAAGGCAATCCTGATGTTCTCTTTCCTCAAACCAAGTTTGTTGGCATTCTCTGCGAGAAATTCAACCATGTGCTGGACTTCTGCACCAATTTCGCCGAACTTTCGATAATCCCTTGCAATCGTTCTGTAACAACCCGGACACGATACAATTATCCTCTTTGCTCCTGTTTTTTCAACAATTTCTCGCAATCTTTCAAAGTTTCTTCTTGCAAATTTTTCGCTCCCTCCCGTTCTCAGAGTTGTGGATCCGCAGCAGTATTTGAACTCTATTGCAAATCTCACACCAATTCTTTCTAGAATTTTCACGCTGCTTTCGAAAATTTCACGCTCTCTCAGGAGGGACGTGCATCCCGGATAGTACAGTATATCGACTTCCCCGGAAGGGTCGTAGGTTTCAACGTCAATTCCATAGGGATTTCCCGATCTGTCCATTTTTCTGAAAAACTCAGACAGTCTCTCAGGCACAGCACCGATTTCAACGAATCTCTTTCTTGCTGTTTCAAGCAGGTTTGTAACCTCCACACCTGATGGGCAGACAACCTCGCACATCGCACATGTCAGGCAGCTGAACGCCGATTTTATCAGCTCAGAATCGTTTTCAGCGTGGAATGAAAGGATTATTCTCCCTCTGGGACTCAGATGCTCCCACTTTGTTGCGAGGTATGTGGGGCAGTCAACAATGCACCTCCCGCACTTTGCACACCTCAAAGTCCAGACGCTTACGGATTCAGTATGTTCCCGGTGTCGAGGCACCTTTTCAACCTCCTGTAAAGATCATTTTCCTTAACATCCCACCTCCTGCCAGCCCCATGCTCTCCAATTGTAGCTTCAAATTTCTCTGCAATGCTGTACAGTTCTTCAGCGAACATAAGAGAGCTGCTGAAGTCGTTCGAGACTATTGCGGGGTGGATGTTTGCCGTATCGAGATGGCCGTAGATGTAAACTTCAGCGCTGTACCTTTCTTCAAGAGAGTACACTGCACTGATGAACCCGGCCAGTTTTGAAAACGGAACAGCAAAATCCTCTGCGGCATATATTCTCGTTCCCTTTTTTGCTATCTCGACACCGAGAGTCTCTCTCATTTCCCAGAATTTCCGTTCCTCTCTGCCCTCAAGCTTTTCATACCTTATACCCAGTTTATCCATCTCTGATTCGGACGTGAAGAACTCAACGGCTATAAGTTCCTCTGCCCCCAGGTCCAGCAATTCGACACATCGGCGGTCAATGAACTCCACGGCGTCAGGCAACAGTTTTAAAATCCTTTTCAGAATGACAGGCAATTCTGAGAGTTCCGATACCCTCACAAGCGCAGTATGTCTGCACTCTGGAAGTGGCAGGGTCTTCAGGTATATGCCAGTAATTATCCCGAATCTACCCTCACTTCCTGCAAATATGCCGGCAGCGCATTCCGGATTTCTGTGTGTTCTGGAGCCAGTGTTGATGGTCTCACCGTCCGGCAGCACCGCTTCAACTCCCGTAACGAAATTTCTTATTGAGCCATACTTCAGTCCCCTTTTCCCTCCACCGTTGTTGGCCACAAAACCCCCGATAGTTGCGATTCTGACACTCCCCGGCTCTGGGGGAAGAAATAGGCCGTGCTTTTCAAGCTCCTTTTTCAGATCGTGGATGATCGCTCCAGCCTGAACGTATGCGACCATGTCTTCCTCGTAAATTTCGATTCTGTCCATTTTCTTCATGTCCACTACAATCGAATTCGAGGGAACCGCTCCACCTGAAGTACCGGTCCCGCTACCTCTCGGTGTTACCGGAATTGAGTGGCGAGCTGCCAGTTTCAAAAGGTCGGATATCTCAGACTGGCTTTCTGGCCTTACAACTGCCAGAGCATTGCCTGTAAAAGGACTTGCGTCTGTAGAATATGCCTTGAGGGCTGCAGTGCCGAACAGGACATCATCCTGACCAAATATGCTTATCAGCTTTTCTTCAAGCTTGGTCTCTGGCACAATAGAAACTGTATGCGGAATTATAAATATTTCACTGAATGAAAAATTATACTGATTGATAGTTAAAAATCAGAGTATTATCTCTATTCCAAGTTTTTCGGCCAGCTCCTTGTACCTGTTTCTGATTGTAACTTCCGTGACTCCAGCTACCTCTGCGACTTCTCTCTGGGTTCTCCTTTCTCCGCTTAGGATGGATGCGATGTATATTGCCGCGGCGGCAACTCCGGTAGGCCCTCTACCACTCGTAAGCTCCTTCTCCTCGGCCTTCTTGATGATCTCAATCGCCTTTTTCTGAACCTCTCCGCTCAGCCCAAGGGCCGTGCAGAACCTCGGTATGTAATCTGCCGGACTTGTGGGCATAAGCTTGAGTCCCAGTTCTCTTGCGATGAACCTGTAAGTCCTTCCAACTTCCTTTCTGTCCACTCTTGAGTATGCGGCTATCTCATCAAGGGTTCTCGGAACGCCAGCCTGTCTGCATGCTGCATAGAGCGCAGCGGCAACCACACCTTCTATACTCCTGCCCCTTACAAGGTTCTTCTCCACCGCCTTTCTGTAGATGACGGATGCAATTTCTCTGACACTCTTCGGCAGACCGAGAGCTGATGCAAGCCTGTCAAGCTCTGAAAGAGCGAAGGCAAGGTTTCTCTCGGTAGCGTTACTTATCCTTATTCTTCTCTGCCATTTTCTCAGCCTGAAGAGCTGAGCCCTGTTTCTGACCGAAATGGCCTTGCCGTAATAATCCTTGTTCGCCCAGTCTATTATCGTAGTGAGACCCTTGTCGTGTATGGTGTATGTGATGGGCGCTCCAACTCTTGCCCTCTTCTCCTTCTGCTCACTGTCGAAAGCCCTCCACTCTGGACCGGAATCGATAAACGTCTCTTCAATGACATAACCACAATCCTGACAGAGGAATTCACCTCTTCTGTAATCCCTGATGAGCCGTGGGCTTCCACACTCGGGACAGACCTCAATTGTTTCTTCTCTTTCTACTTCCCTTCTTTCCAGTTCCTTTTCTCTTTCCTTCCTTTCGATTTCCTTTTCCCTTACCCTTTCTACCTCTACCATCTTCCACCACCGTGAAAAGAATATCCTCCTCGATAATCCTCCTCTTGAAGGGTTTTACAACAAGAAATGGGTTCCTCACCGGGCCGATAATGTCATAAACAAAGCCAATCTTTTCCATCCTCTTGTTGTATACTGGAGAACCCTCCTTTGGGAGATAATCCGGAACTGACGATAGTATCACGTTACCCGTTTTTGATATGTGCAAAACCCTTCCTATTTTTTTTAGCACAAGTCTTACTTTTCTCAGGTCGAATATATAAACATTTCGAAAATGATATATTTTTTACCCGGTTCGGAATTAAAAATTTTTTGGGAATTCTTTCCGTTCCCAGGTGAAATCCTGACCCCTTCACTCCTCTACCGGGACAGTTTCTGGAGATGCATCTCAGCTGGGTGAATAATAATTAATCACCAACTTTTTATATGTTTTACACGATTTCGATTCATGGATCCAGCGTACGTTGTGGCGTATGGGATTCTGACGGTATTCTTTACGCTCGCAATCCTCACATTTGCTATATGGTTCCTTTCACTGCTTTTCGGGAGGGAAAGAGGTTCGAAAAAAGAGCACCCTTCTGGCAAAACTGACGTTAATCTGATTGCTGCTGCGGTCTCAGCTGTTAAAGCCTTCGAAGATGAGGGCATAACTGTGCCCGTGATAGAGAGGGAAGGAACCAGATGGAAAATGTCCTACAGGTGGTAAAATTGCTGGGAGAGCTGCTGATGATTGCCATAGCTCTGCTTCTGATTTATCTCGGCATATACAGGAAAATGGAACCTCTCTTACTTGTTCCTATAGGGTTTGGGGCAATGCTCGTTAACATCCCATCATCGGACATGGCCGTAAACGGCATCTTGGCATTATTCGTTGAATATCTGATAAAAACCGAGATAGTCCCCCTCCTGATATTTCTGGGCATTGGTGCGCTGATAGATTTTGGGCCGCTGATAGCAAATCCGATGACCTTTCTCCTTGGTGCAGCAGCGCAGATTGGTGTCTTTGTAGCTTTCATGCTTGCAACGCTGCTCGGTTTCAATCTTGCTGAGGCTGCCAGCATAGGCATCATTGGCGGGGCGGATGGCCCCACGACAATCTATATCACCACCGCTCTCTCCCCTCATCTTCTCGCTGCAACTGCTGTTGCGGCCTACAGCTACATGTCCCTTGTCCCGCTCATTCAGCCTCCGGTCATAAAAGCACTCACGTCCCGGGAAGAGCGTAGGATGAGAATGAAGCCATTGAGAGAGGTCTCAAAAAATGAAAAAATAGCCTTTTCAGTTGTCGTAACTCTCGTAACGGGCTCCCTCGTTCCTTCAGCTTTACCACTTGTGGGCATGCTGATGGCAGGGAACCTTTTCAGGGAGAGTGGCGTTACAGACAGACTCGCAAAAGGTGCAAGCGAGGAACTGCTGAACATAATGACCATAATCCTCGGGCTGAGCATAGGCTCGACGATGCAGGCTTCCTCGTTCCTCCGGCTTGATACACTCTTCGTTCTGACGCTCGGTGTTGTTGCGTTCGCTTCAGCAACAGCAGGCGGTGTGCTCCTCGCAAAGCTGATGAACCTGTTTTTGAGGGAGAAGATAAATCCGATGATCGGTGCTGCAGGAGTTTCAGCCGTTCCGATGTCAGCGAGGGTTGTTCAGAGGCTTGCTGCTGAGGAAGATCCAGACAACTTTGTCCTGATGCATGCAATGGGGCCGAATATTGCCGGAGTCATAGGGACTGCGGTTGTTGCCGGAGCGTTCATTCAGCTACTGGGTATGTAAAAATACTTTTTGAGAACTTTGACTCTATCTCCAATAGCTTTTTCGAGATCAGATATGTTTTTTACGGGCCTGCTCAGGGCTATTTTTGAAGCCGTTCCTTTTCCTATCCCCGGTACGGATTCGATCTGCAGGAGTGTGGCGCGGTTTATGTCTATTTTCGGCAGAGCCGTTACGCTCCTTCTCCCGTAATCTATCACTCTGGCATCCAGAATCGTGTTTCTTTCGAAGACTCCAATGAGACCGACGAGCAGCGGGTATGTTCCTGCCTGTCTTGCGTAGCTGATCTTTCCCTCCACAGCCTCGACTCTTAGATCCGTAAGCAGTCTGCCTTTTGGGACGATCTTCTCGAGCATGACTCTGTCAAAGTCTCTTCTTATTCTCTCCTTGTAAATTTTGAAATATTTCTTATGCCTTCTCACGTTCTTGTCGCCGGTTTCAGCCATTGGCGTTGACGGAAAGACCTTCACCTGTCTTAAATTGACTCTTCTAACAAGAAGGTCTCTTTCAAGCAGACTCATCAGAAATTCGTAGTTTTTCTCGAATGTTTTTTTCGTCTCACCTTTAAGGCCGAAAACGAAGTTCAATCCCGGAAGGAAGTATGGAAGGCCGTTGCGCCCAACATATCTCCCGTATCTGTTGATAAGCTGGACTGCGAAGAAAACGTCGTCGGGTGTTGCGAGCAGGTTATTCTTCTCTATAACGGCTTCATCGGCACTTTCCATACCCATTGCGGCTATATTTCCCGGTGTCTGATACACCACAATCGTTTTGATAATCTCTCTGCTCTCTTCGGGATACTCTGCAATTGTTTTTGGATTCACGTTGTCCAGGTGGAGCGTCTTTATTTTGGGGCATTCCTTCCATATCGCCCGGTGGAAATTTTTCATGAATTCCGGGTCAGGTCTTGGAAACTCCTTGGAGAAATCCCCCATGTAGGTGAAGAAGTCCGTCTGGTTTCCAAGCCTGAAGTGCCTTACTCCCTGATTGTAAAGGGCTTTTATCTCTGCTATAACCATGTGCGGAGATCTCATCGACACTCTGTGGATTCTTTCTATGCAGAAGCTGCATTTTTTCCAGTAACAGCCTTTATATGTCTCTATCTCGCACACAACGTGAGGAAAATCCGGATGCTGTCTGACAACTTTTGCTCCGAGAACTGCAAACTCGTTAACGAAATTTCTGTTCGGGTCTCTGACTTCTCCCCCAAGTTTTTCGTACAGAGTATGCTCAAAGGGAAATTGCAGAATTTCGTAGCCATCAATCTCCCCATCAAGTTCAAGTGTGATGGGTCCCACCAGGATTTTCTCCTTTTCGGGGCATACTGCGGGCAGCTCTCGCAGGGATAGTGGTTTACCACCAAGATATTTCCCTGGGACGGCTATTCCTGCAATGACAATTATTCTATCTGCTTTTTCAAAAATTGATGGGTTTTTTCTGAACTCGTCTACTGTGGCATATTTCCAGCTCAGCCCGAGTTTTTCGAGCATTCCTGCGATATACCTCGGGTAGGGCGAGATGTAGGGAGGCACTCCCAGGCATGACGGCTCGTCTACGTAGCCGTCGAGTATTCCTATCATTCTCCCCTCTGGATTTTTGCATGTCCCCCTATGATTGAGCCACTGAGCTCGAGGTTCCTGATTTCACACTTCTCGTCAATTATACTCCTCCAGACCTTCGTTTTCCTCAGTATGACGTCATCAAAGATAACCGAATCGCTGATATCACTCGCCTCAATCTCACAGTTCCTGCCTATGTATGCGTAGGGTCCGATGATACTCCTTCTCCTTATCTTCACGCCCTCTTCAATGACAACCGGCTCGATAATCTTTGACGTTCTGTCGATCTCAACATCCTCGCTGACGCTGTGTGTGAGGTACACCTTCATTGCTCCGAGATAGCTGTCCGGGTTTCCGACATCGTACCAGTTACCGTTGTCGAAAACGAACCCGTAAACCTCTCTCCTGTCAATCAGCCATGAAATGAAGTCTCCTAAGTTGTCCTTTCTCTCTCCCCTGACATAATCTCCGAGCATGTCCTTGGTCTCTCTGTCGAGCGCATAGATCCCTATGCCTGCAAGTGTGCTTTTCGGCTTCTCCGGTTTCTCTTCAAATGAAACAATTTTTTCTCCATTGAGGATGGCTATACCATACCTTCTGGCAAGATCGTAGTCTCCCACATCGTACAGGGCTATGAGCGGTTTTTTTATTTCCTCATACCGGGTTATAAAATCGTCAAGCCCGAAAGAGAATATGTTGTCTCCGGCAATAACCAGAACCTCATCATCAAACGTGCTTGTAACCTCATGCAGCGCTCTCACCGCTCCGAGCTTTTCCTCCTCTTTTGTTGTGTTTTCTATCACAAGCTCAACGTCCTTGTCATCAGCCCATTGCTCGAAGTCATCCCTGAACCTGAGATTCGTAGAGACAATTATGTCAAAACCGAACGGTTTTATTTTCTCGTAAATGTGATCGATTATGGTTTTTTTCCCGAGGGGAAGAAGTGGTTTGGCCTTGGTTTTGGTTATGGGCCACAGTCTCGTTGCGTATCCACCTGCCATTATCACTGCCTTCATTAAGCCTGTTTTGACATGATGAATTAAAAAAATATCGGAAACACATATATTGTTTTTCTCATTATTTCAGCCATGTTCAGCCATATCGACAGCGAGGGTAAAGCGAGAATGGTCGATGTCAGCAAAAAGGATGATGTTCTGAGAGTTGCGAGGGCAGAAGGGTACATCCTGCTCAGGAAGGAGACCATCAGAGCAATCATTGAAAACAGGGTTGCAAAGGGAAATGTGCTGAACACGGCAGTTGTTGCAGGCACACTTGCAGCCAAGAAAACTTCAGAGCTGATACCCCTCTGCCATCCCCTTCAGATAACCTCGGTGTCCATCGATTTCGAAATTTACGAGGACAGGATAAAGGCGGTCTGCGAGGTAAAATACGTGGGAAAAACTGGAGTTGAGATGGAAGCGCTTGTTGGGGTTACCAATGCACTTCTCACAGTCTGGGATATGGTTAAATCTATCGAAAAGGACGAGAACGGCCAGTATCCATTTACGAGGATAACTGACGTCCGGGTCGTTGAGAAAATTAAGGAAAAGTAATTTAAATTTAGGTATGTTATTTCAGAGCATGGCAAAGATTTACTATGACGGAGATGCAGACCTGGAGCTTTTGAAGGGAAAGAATGTGGCAGTTATCGGTTATGGCAGCCAGGGGCATGCCCACGCTTTAAACCTGAAAGAGAGTGGCGTGGATGTTGTGGTTGGGCTTTATGAGGGAAGTAAAAGCTGGAAAGTGGCAGAGAAAGACGGTCTTGTGGTTAAGACAGTTGAAAAGGCCAGCGAAGAAGCGGATGTTATCATGATGCTCATCCCCGATACTGTACAGCCTGCCGTTTACAAAAAATACGTCCATGAGGCGCTCGAGGAGGGCAACATGCTGATGTTTGCTCACGGGTTCAACATTCACTACCAGCAGATAATCCCGCCAAGCTATGTTGATGTTACAATGGTGGCTCCAAAAAGCCCCGGACATATTGTGAGGAGGATGTATCAGGAGGGCAAGGGAGTTCCCGCTCTCGTTGCCGTTCACCAGGACTACAGCGGAAAGGCGCTCGATCTCGCTTTAGCTTACGCAAAAGCAATCGGGTGCACGAGGGCTGGAGTGATTGAAACCACGTTCAGGGAGGAGACCGAGACCGACCTCTTTGGAGAGCAGGTGGATCTGTGCGGTGGTGTTGCAGAACTGATCAAAGCAACCTGGGAAACTATGGTTGAGGCGGGATATCAGCCTGAGGTGGCTTACTTTGAGGCTCTCCACGAGCTGAAGCTTATTGTGGATCTGATCTACGAGGGCGGAATCTATGCAATGTGGTATTCTGTCAGCGACACGGCAAAGTATGGTGGCATGACGAGAGGCAAGAGAATCATTAACGAATCCGTGAAGGAAGAGATGAGAAAGATCCTTAAGGAGATCCAGAGTGGCGAGTTCGCAAGGGAATGGATTCTTGAAAACATGGCAGGAAGGCCAAGCTATTCCAGACTCCTTGAAATGGAAAAGAATCATCCCATCGAAGAGGTTGGGAAGGAACTCAGGAAAATGATGCCATGGCTTAAGGGAATAGACACCGAATAATTTTAATTTTTAGCTGAATTTTTTCGGTAAAGCAAAACAGGGTTATGTCATGCCTCTCTCATCGGATTGGCTCAGGGAATACGTCATGAGCATGGGTATTGATGCGGAGATTGTTGAGGTGGGAAAAGCTTCTACTGTAAAAGAGGCTGCGGAGGCGCTTGGGTGCAGCAGGAGGCAGATTGTAAAATCCATTGTGCTTGTTGCCGGAGATGAACCTGTTGTGGCAATTGTTGATGGTGCCTCGTCGGTTGACCTTGAGCGGGTGAGCAGCATTCTTGGTATCCCTGTCAGGATTGCGGGGAAAGATGAAGTCCTCCGGCTAACTGGATTTCGGGCTGGCGGAGTACCTCCTATTGGACATACCTGCAAAATTATCCTTGATGAGCGGGTTCTGGAGATGGAGCGAGTTTATGGCGGTGGGGGTGACGAGGGACATTTGCTCCATATTCGCTCCCGGGACATTGTTCGGGAATGCACGGCAGTTGCGAGAATCAGGAAATAGCGTTATCTGTATTTCGTTATTTTTCCATCTATAAAATCTTCTTCGGAAAGCCTTCTGTATATCTGGACGAGTTCAACACCCTTTTCTGTGGGAAAATAGAGTGTTTTTCCATTAACCTGCTTTTCTGAGATTAATCCCTTATCTTTTAGATATTTCAGATACTTCTCGACGAGATGAAAGTTCAGGTTGGCATTGTAAACTATCCTGGTTTTGTTTGCACCACCATTCATTAACGTGCAGATTATGTCCACCACTATGTCGAATCTCGTACGGCGCATTGTATTCACCTTATATTATTTTAGAAGATATATTTCGAAACATCTTCGATAATTCTTTTTTCATTTTACTATGACTAATAATTTTGCTAACTCATCATAATTACTGCAATAAGTGAAACAACCCGTAAAAGACCTTTTATTCGAATTCAGAACATTTCCTTGTATTTTCTTATGAATTTCAAACCTTTATCGGTGGTTTTGTAATATGTCTTTCCTTCTTTCCGATATTTCACTATGAGTTCCAATTCCGAAAGGCGGTCGATGTATCTTGTTGCTATCTTGAAGTTGAGGTTTGAACCGTAGACTATCCTGGTCTTTAAAACTTCATCCTGCGCAATTTCGAGTATGCTGACCATTATTTCAAGTTCACTTCTTTTTTTCATTTCCATCACCCTTTCTGTAAATGTATGCATTCCCGTTCGACATCACGGCGAGGTACTCATCAGTTTCTATAATCGGGGATTCAAGCTCATAGGCTATTTTTCCAACGTCTTCAAGACTTCTGAGAAAAACTGTGTTTCCTGCAGTCGGAGATATCTTTCTCGCCTGTACTATCAGGGAATCGTACTTCTTTCTGAACTTCCTGTCAAGTCTGCCATTGTTTATCTTCGAGTTTATTCCTCCCATTATGAGCTCTTTGTTCAGGGTCAGTATTGCTGATGCGCTTGTAACGAGAACAGCCACAAGTACTGTCTTGATGGTGGAAGGCTTTGCATTGCCGAATGGGGTGGAGATGTAGTTCTGAACGACGACATCCCTTTCAATATTCTCGCTTTTGCTGAACTCCAGATTAGCAAACTTCAGTGTCTTTCCCACCGTCATCGAGGAAATATGCCTGTACTCGCTCCTGATTTTCTCCCCGTTGATGTTGCCCATTATGTTTACTGTAGTTTCGATTTCGACAATCGGAGTGTTGTAGTTGAGTCCTGTCTCCTTTTGAATTCTGTCCCAGAGCTGTTTGACGTAGAAGATGTCTACAGAAATTTTTCCTGACTGCTTGCCATCAATCACGCCTTCATAGCTGTAAGGCAGTTCTTTCCTCCATTCAGGGAGAACCTTGCTTTCTGAAGGTTTCAGGTACATTCTGATTGAATAATCTCCCGTAACACCTGGAGATGCCTTAATTTCGTATTCGAGCCAGAATCTCTTAACGAGATTTGCGAAGAATGTATCCCCTCCTCTGATGGTATCTTTATCTCCGAAGATTATGGTTGGGGAGGTTATCTCAGCAACAGGAACGAATCTGACTTCAACCCCGAATGACCCCACTCTCTTTTTCATTTTCTCCTCGTCAGGTATGTCCCAGTAGGATATCAGGAAGTAGGCAGATAATACTGCAAGAATCAGGAATATTTCCGTGACAATCTTTACGCGTTTCATGCTCACCTCCCCCTTCATTATTTCTGCTTCGAAACGTTATTAATGGTGAATAAACTGAATTACTGAACAAAATTCAGTTTCACTTCAACTGGAAGTTTCTCATTTTTCGTTTGAAGAGTCCTGGCTGCATCCTTATCCTGTAGTACTTTTTCTCTCCACTGAACATGTGGATAATCGTCAGAACAGCGAGTATTTCGAGGTCAATCATGAGTACGGGGATATATTCGTTTATTGAGAACAGTCTGTAGGCTATCTCAGGGGGCAGCAATGGAAAATACTTTGCAACAAGTATTTTTTCCTCATACAGTCTTGTCTCTATTGGGGCCTTTATGGTTACTGTGAGGGTTTTTGACTCTCCTGGCCACAGAACAAAATATTCATCTATGGCGGAATTTCCACCACCCTTTACAGCATAGATCATTGGATAGTGCAGGTTGTTGGAGACCGTCAGATTCCTCTGGAACACCTGTCCGGGAAGCACCCATTCCTCCCTCAAACCACCTGCTGAGGTTACACCGTACTGTATCTTCTCATTTCCAATCCATATCGTTCCAGAGAATGTTGTGAGGAGCAGAAGGCTGAATGTTAGGATTAGAAAAACCTGATCTGAATGGAGTCTGAGTGATTTCCTCGATCTTCTCTTTTTTCTGCGCTTCTTGTCACCCCCCAGCATGATTTCGGCCAAGCCTGCCAGGAAGAACACCGCCACCATCAGCGTTTTGTGGTTCCATGCGAATTCGGAAACTTCGCTTACGTAATTCCCAACCTGCGGAATCTTAACAGGTCTGTCGAGGAATGTTATCACCTTACCTGCTATAAACTCTCTTTTTACGAGATCCTTTCCGCTCTGCTGATCGGTGGCGATATTGTTGTCTCCTTTGGTTATATATCCTCCCGAAATTTCTGAAAAAATTCTGTGACAGACCCATTCTCCATTTGAGTAAAATACGATTATGTCGCCTTTTTCAAGGCTGAAAAATACGGGAGTCATGAAAATCAGGTCCCCCTTGCTCAGTGTCGGCTCCATGCTGTTTGAGGTTATATACGACACGAAAACCGGTCTGTTCATGAGAGCCCCGAGAACTGTAGAAAATGAGAAAACCAGGATTGAAATGCTTATTATGAGCGCAAGCCCTCTCCTCATGAATGACGCCCTCGGCCATGCTTTTTGCTCCTATCGCTCCCATTACTGTCTCCGCTGCTTGTGTCACAGCAGCTATTTGAATCACAGCCTTCATCACTGCAGTTGCTGGAATCACTGCAACAGTCGTCACCGCTGCATCCATTGTCGCTACTGCATCCCTCCTCACAGCATCCGTCTGAATCACAGCAGCATTTCTCATCTGAGTAAACATCGATACAGATGGGGTTGCTCTTTACATCGTATCCAACGACTTCTGCACCATCATTCAGACAGTATGTTCCCGGAGATGTGAACTCCTGTTTGCACGCTGGGTTTTGCTTGGTCGTAACGTTTACGTCGAGCCACTCCACATCCCCGTTTTCCAGGTGTACATACCACATGATGGTGGAAGAGCCGGAATTGCCCATGCCATTGCCCAGTATTTCATATCTGCCAGATGATGGATTGATTTCAAGAATCTCGAGTTCTGCAGGTATTACATCTTTTATAACGAAGTCATCAGAATATCCTGGATTTTTCACCAGGATTCTGAAGGTCCAGTATTCCTTTTCTCCAACCTTTACGGACTCCTTTCCACTCATAAGGTGCTTTTCGATCTCGATTCTCGGACTGGAGATGTTGATTGTGCATGCATAAAGCTCTGCGGATCCATTCGCCCAGTCTGCAGATACTCTTGCTGTTATCGAATAAAACCCGGGCATCCCATAAAATGTTGCTGTAACTTCCACACTCCCGTTTGGCGGGAGGAAAAACTCACTTTCGTGATCGATACTTAACGAATCAGTATACACATAAAAAGTGGCCTCCTCTCCAAGCCTGTTTGTAATATTCAGGAGTGTGAACGTATCGCCAGATATCAGATAAAGGATTTTATTTTCGGGACACAGGCATGAAATCAGGGATTCATTCAGCTCAGTAACATTTGCAGAAAAGTTTCTTTCAGCACCGAATTCCTTAAAATGGCTGGATGACCCGACAAGAAGCCCGAAACTGAGAGTCAGGAGTATCAGCAGGTTAATGTATGTTTTCATCTTATTCACCCTTCAAAAAAATATGGAAATGCATTTTGATCGCCTCATGACACCAGAATGTCTATGGTATCTATCACGATGTCGTCTGCAAGCAGTTCTATTGTTATCGTTTGAGGAGCATGCGGCTCCGGTGGAGTTATCTGAATTGAAAACGTAACCTGGCTGCCCCACGCCACATTCGTGTACTTGTCAGGAGTCCATGTAACAATCCATCCCGGTGGAGCGCTGGCCCTCAGGGTCAGGTTCCCGATTGGCTGTTCCGCAACCTCTTTTATCTTGTTTTCAATGATTGTTGGTAAAGCGCTCAAATCTCCCTGCAGCTCGGCATAGGCGCCGTCGGTCATGTCTGCCATGTACATGAAGTTTGTTCTTGCATCATCGCTGAACTCGTCGTCTCTGCCTGCGTAGATTGATATTATCGTCAATCCGAAGTCATTAGCAGAGTTGACGGTGTTCACGTAGTCAACATCATCTGAAGTGTTCATGAGCCAGTCGTCCCCGGGGTCTCCACCATAGTTGTTTTCGAAAACACTCAGGCCGTTTGGCATGTTGTGGGGCGGAGCGTCTCCGAGTATGACCAGTATTTTCCTTGCGTCATCTCTCCAGCTCATCTCACTCATCGCCTTGTGGATCGCATAAGCGTACGGCTCAGGCTCGTCGAGCCCATTTTTGATTTCAAGGTCGTTAATCGCACCTGCTGCAGCGTTTATGTCGTAGGTCAGATCTGAATCCATTCTCCACGGATAGTCTCCGGGAGCTCCGTAATTTTTACCGTATGGCCATCCATAGCCGTAGTTTTCGGAGTAGAGGTACAGTCTTGGATAATCTGCGAGGCTCGCAACACCGAATCGTGAATCCTGAATCAGAAGTCGTATGTCACTCATCAGGTCTATCGCACTGACCTTTGCCTGATTCAGCTCTTCCAGCATGCTGCCCGTTACGTCGAACATGAACACTATGTCGCCCTTGGGAGCTCTCTCCGGAAGTTCAACCCTCCATTCAAAGTTTTGCGGTACCGGTGTCGGAGTGGGTGTTGGAGTCTCTTCCGGTGTTGGTGATGGGGACGGCGTTGGGGTTGGCACAACACCGTTGCACGGCTCTGCATGAATTCTGAGTCTTCCATCTATACTTCCAAGCTCTTTAGACTCTATAAGGAGACCGATCTCCTTCCTCTCTCCGGGAAGTATCTGCAAAACGGTTTTCTGGGATGCGTTTAGATAGTCCTCAAGATATGTTTTGATCTCTTCAGGTTCTGAGGTTACGGTTACGTTTATGCAGACACCGTCCCACAGGTTGTTTGAAATTTCAAAGACCCTGTCGAATGCGTATTTGCTATCCGGACTGAGGCCCTCTCCCTTTCCTTCATCCCACTCTGGGTTGTTTGTGCTGAAGTCTATGTACAGCTTTCCATCCTGCCCGATATATGCATAGGGCTGGAGGGGTTTGAGGTCTATCAGTTCCTGATCGTCAGATACAACAGCGATGCTGTAGTTTCTCGTTGCAGTATATTCTGTGAATGTTGCCGTTATACCAATAACGTATGCTGATGCTATGAGGAGCATTACCAGCAGTCCTGTAAATGTCCAAATCCTTTTTGGATTAGATTGTGGCATTGAGGGACACCCCCACCATCTGTCCGTTCCTCATATCGAATACAAAACCGACACAGGTTTCTTCCATCCATCCAAGCTGGAATATCAGGTGTTGCGTGGCAGTCTCGGGAGAATACGCTGTTGCAGATGTCGGCGCGTACATCATCACGCTGGGAGATGATGAATTCACGACGAATGTAACTGTCTGGTTCTCCCACAGTGTGTTCTTCACGTAGAACATGCAATCAAATGCGTACAGCGTGTCGGGACTCAAACCGGCTCCGTATCCCGGATACTTGGGATGGGACGGTGAGATATCTATGTACAGCTTTCCATCCTGCCCGATGTATGCATAGGGCTGGTTGGGGACAAGTCTGAGCAGTTCCTGGTCATCCGCAACAACCTGAACACGAAAACCCCTGTTTGCAGTGTAGTCCTTGAAATGGCTGCTGACCCCAGTTATCAATAAAAATGAAATTATTAGGACCGCTGTTATCGCTGCTTTCATTGAAAACACCTCAAAAAATTAAGTTATTCCTGGTAAGGGTATGCATGCATAGTCATTTCTCCGGTGTAATCGCCCGTCTTTATGCCGGTGGTATCTATGACGAACCCTATGCACGCCTTATCTCCATTCTCGATCACAACGTGGAGGTTGGTTGTTGCGTTGGCAGGATCGGTGTTGCCCTCGTCACTTTTATCCGAGTATATCTTCACGATTCCCTGTAGTTCGCTGGACAGATCGATGTCCATCCCTATTGTCATATTTTCTTCCCAGAGATCGTTTGAGACGCAGAAGACATCGTCGAACACGTATTTCGAGTCAGGGCTTACACCCTTTCCGTATCCCGGGTAATTCTCGTTCTCTGCGTCAAACCTGACTATGAGTTCTCCATTGTCACTGTCAATGAATGCGTATGGCTGGTTCGGTGTCAGATCGATAAGTTCCTGGTCATCTGTTACGATAGCTATTGTGAAATTCCTTTCCGCATGGTACATTCTGAAGTCGGCGCTAAGCCCTGAAACAAGTGCTATGGCGATGGAAAACATCACCAGGTATATTATTTTGTTCATAGGTCAGCACCCCATTACTCGGCAGGTTCAGCATGTATTGTTAGCTGTCCCTCTATGCTATCTCCGGGTGATTTCCCGTCTCCATCAAAGCTCATTCCAACGCAGACTTCCTCTCCCTGTGGAACGTTGAAGTTGATAGATGTGCTTGCTTCGTCTGGGTCATTCGTGTACAGCTTGACCAGATCGTTGTTGGATGTGATCGTCACGTTTATCGTTACGTTCTCCTCCCACAGGTGGTTTGAAACGTTGAACATGCAGTCAAACGAGTACTTTGCATCCGGGCTAATTCCAAGACCACCGCCGTCAGGATAGTTGTCGTTGTTTTCGCTTATGTCGATGTACAGTTTTCCGTCATCTCCTATGTATGCATACGGCTGCCCGGGATCCAGATCAATTAATTCCTGATCGTCAGCCACGACCGCAACATGCACGCTTCTGTCGGCGTCATAGCTGGCAAAATCTGCCCCAATCCCTAAGGCAAACACAAGTGCTCCAATCAGGAGCACGACTCCCACAAGCCTTTCGAACATTTTGCTTCACCTCGACCATTTTGTTAGAATTAATTGTGATGAACAATTACTTAGTTAATTCCTGAATTCTCCTCCCTTTTTTCCGGTTAATTCGACGATAATCGCCGATTAAGTTTCTGAACTGTGATTAGAAAACCTTTCTGACCTTCATTGTCTGAAGTAAAGAGCTCGTTACCAGTGCTATGGATATGACAATTGCAAGAGTATCCATAACCAGCAGGCTTCCTGCAGCAGATATGCTGCCGAGAACCAGGTAATACTTGCTCCAGCTTATATCTCCACCCTCGACAAATTCTATATACATCTTCACATCGTTGAGGTATCTCTCTTCGAGATGCAGCATGTTGCTCGATCTGTCGTAATATACTATTCTGGCTCTTTCGAGCTTGGGTATGTGGGTTTGCTTCAGGCTGATATAGACGCTTTTTCTGTTTCTCTTTTGAGGATCGCCCTCTTTTTCGCAGATGTATGTGATGACGTCCTCAAGGGTTGCCCGACCGTTGTTGTGCAGGAGATACCTCAGGAGGAGTTTCCTCCTTTCATTGGATATGATCGAAGTAAGACTGTTCATTGTCCCCACCAGAATAGGATATAGTATTTATCATATTTAATACTATTTTATTGTTACTTAACTATGTTCAGTAACAAAAAATTAACAAAAATAAAAAATTTTAATGGCTTATAATATCATGTCGGCGGCAAAACCTGAACCGGGTCGCTAACGGGGTCCATTGGCTTGCAAGGCACTATGACTGCCTGGTATTCGAGCAGTATGTATCCTGTATACTCGGTTGCTGGAGCACCGTTGGGCAGGTGCAGGCTGAAGTCTATCTTGGTGGTGTTGCACGGCCACAGCAGGTTGCTGAACCTGGTCCACTCCCATGATGGCAGCATCAGGTCTTCATCAAGGAATCTCATGTCGAAAACGTTTTCAAACTTCTTCGGTGGGTCTGTGCTGCTTGTTGCATCGGATGCGTATGCGGATACTGCTATCGGGGTGTTACCAATGTTTCTGATTGTTGGCCTGTCTGATGTGTTCATGTCATAGTCACCGCTGACCTGCGCTCTGTAACCCACTTTCACGTTCGTGAAGTGGACTGAGTCGAAGTCCGTCTCGTAGGCAAGCATTGGTCTAACCTCGAAGTAGTTGGTGAACTTCTCTGAAGTAGCACCGTTGTTATCTGTTGCCCATGCCTTGACCATGTACCATCCGTAAGCCTGGTGGTAGTCAATGAAAAGCTCTGCAGCATATATTCTCGCTTCATTCTGGTGGAGCTCCTCCCACAGCTCGTCTGCCTCTGCAGAAGTGAAGTAACCGGCAGCAACACCAAGCTGCAGCAAATCTTCAACAGAATATCCATTGAACACCGGAGCACTCAGATCCGGGATTCCAAGCTGGTCTCTAACGAGTTCGATCTCTTTTGCATGGACCTGGTATTTGAAGCTGCCATCTCCATATCCACATGTCGGGTGGTACACATCCACATACACGTTTCCATTCGATATGTCTTCTATGCCGTTGGGGTCAGATACTATTACGAACGAATAGAATGTGGCGCCGTCTCCCGGAACGATGTCTCCCTGGGTGCCAAGCCTTACTGGATCGGCATCAGTGAGTATAAACTCATCATCTGTGTTTGGATCAACCCAGAGTTCCCACTTTGCCTTAATCCATGGCGGGGATCCAAGGGGGTCTGTCTCCACTGTAACGCTTATCCTCTCCTGGCTGGAATATCCATCTATGGCGTTTGCTGTTCCAATGCCAATCAGGCTCACTGCCAGCACTGCAAGCAACAAAATACTTTTTTTCATGTTTTTTCACCTCCTTTTCACATATTTGTAATGATAATTCATCATACTTAGTTAATTACCGAATAAAATCTGCAAAAATGGAGTTATTGGCGGATTAAGGGATATAATCCACCGGTTAATGAAGATAAATTGGTGATTGACTGTGGACAACTCATCGTTTCCTTCTCCCTGACAGCGATTTGATTGCCAAAATCACGATCCCTGTGACCAGAATTGCTGAGTAGATCTCAAATCCCGGGATTTTGCTATTGTTACTGTTTTCTCTGCTGCTGTTTGATGATTCCTGCTTTTTAATTGCTTCGCTTGTTACCTCAACAGCAATATCGCTCAGCTTTGCTATTTTACCACCGTACGCCAGCACCGGTTTGAGGGTATAGTTGCCCGGGTCGCCCATCTTCAGGTATGCGGTCAGGATCCCTGTCTGACCCTTTTCGAGCCACAGTGGATCGCTTTCTGAGAGATCTACGAACTCCGAGCCTCTATATATCTCGATCCTCATCCGTACCTCTGTATCTATTTGCCCCGTGTTTTTCACTCCCAGTTCAACTTTCGACACTTTTCCTGGCTCAATTATTTTTTCGACAGAGATGTTGAGGATCTCCATTCTTGCCGTAAGTGTTCCTTTTTCAAAAACATTGAACTTGAGCTCTTCTGTAAGAATTTCTTTCCCATCCATCAGCAATCTAAGTCTGCCAGTGTATGTTCCTTCATCTGCCCTCGAAGTGTCCCAGCTAATTTTCGCAGCTTTTATTTCCTGGGGTTTTATTTTCACAGCCGTCTGGTTCCTCCATACCTCAACGCCATCTGGATTGAAGACTGTTATCTCGACAGTAGGGTCAGCAACGACGTTTCCGTTATTGAGTAGGTCCACCTCCATTCTCGCAGGGATTCCGACTTCAGTATCATCTATTGTGAAGAGCATCAGCTTTACTGATTTTTTCTGTTCTCCCGTGACTGTGAATACCAGATTGAGGGGAGCCTTCATTCCAACACCCACTTTACCGCCTTCAGAAGAGGAGACAAAGAACACGGGGATTTTGTAATTTCCGTTGGCAGCATCTTCGGGTATTTTCAATCTCACAATTATCTCGAAATAACCATTGGCTGGGACCTCAATCTCATCAATCACGCCCCCCGTAGTATTCAGAACCTCCACCCATTCTGAGAACTCACCCGTTTCTATTTTGAACTGGGCAGGGCTATCCTGTGTGTTGTATATTCTCGCCCTGCCCTCCACAACCTGCCCCCTCAGAAGGTCTTTAAAGTCGATGAATGACGGAGAGATTCCGATACTTATCGCTTCTACACCATAAACAAGTGCCAGCACCAGTACTGCTGAAAACAAGATTTTTACGTATGTTTTTCCCATACAATCACCCCTTAAGGATAAATATAGAATTGAGACGGTTTATATTTGAAAATGTAAGAAATTTTATTACTGAATTTAGTTTAGTTATGGCTCATTTCTTGCCGCTGCAATCTCTCCGTCCCGGGAACAATACAGGCTTTTCCATAATGGCGCCGGAAAATTTGAGTTCGTTGGATGATTCATCCGGTATGCTCCCAGAGCAGGTTGAAGAGGTGGACGTGAGGATGAATTATGCCCTCGTTCTCAGTGTAAAGTCCGTGGGGAACGCCTCCATCATCAAAATACACCATCAGAAGTTTAGAGTCATCCACTATAAGCGTGTAGTTGCTGTATGATTCGATTTCCCTGATTTCTCCGCCAAGAGCAAGAATCTCCTCCCTGCAAACCCGTTCGAACGTTCCGAGTGCGTAGAGTTTCACACCCTCCGGGAGATACCTCTTCAGTATTTCCCGGCACTTCAGTGTGAACAGGGGCCTTTCGCCCACAAGCTTGACGCATTTTTCTGCACTCTGGATCATTTCGAGTATTCTGGCGACAATGGCTTCTTCCCCCTCAACGACCCACACGTGGGAGCCGCCTGAATCGCTCTGAACCTTTGGGGCAAGCTCTTCAATTTCGCTGATTCTATCCCTCAGCTCCTCCATTCTGGCGCTGAACTCTGCACTGAGCTGTCTGATACGGTTAACGAGTGCCCTGCGAACGCTGAGTGGTGCATACTTTTTGGGATTTGTGTGCCTGACCTGTATGAACCCCTTTCGTTCAAGTGATGAAAGCGTGTCATAAATGCGCTGCTGGGGAATTGCGGACAGCTTTGCCACCGTCCCGGCGCTCGCCTCACCAACTGAAAGAAGCACATAGTATGCTTTCGCCTCGTATGTCGTGAGTCCGTAATCTCTAAGTGCGTTAACGAAAGCCTCGTCAATTGTTATCTCCATCTCGAATCATTTTTCACTGTGTGGATGTATTTAGCCTTTTGCCTCTGACAATCAGTGTGCTCGATTTTGAAAATCTCGCAACCCGCTCGGCAACACTTCCGAGAAGAAGATGATCTATTCCACTCCTTCCGTGAGAACCGAGAACAACCAAGTCATATCCTGCAGAGATTTCTGTGATTACAGAGACGGGGTGCCCCTTCACTGAAATACACTCAGCGGAATCTCCCAGGATTTTTCTGGCCATGCTTAGGGCATGATCTCTGCGCTGCTGCAGCTCCTCGAAGAAGAGCTGGGACGATACCGGATCGGAGGTGTCCATTACGTGGACAGCGCTCACCTCGAGGGACATCTTCTTCATGATATGCTGTATCAGTTCTATTGCCAGCCGGGAATGCTCTGAACCATCTGTGGCAATCAGAACCCTCTTAGGGATTTCTGATGATCTGGCCACAAGCACGGAAGTCCCTGCATGGCGAACGATTTTCTCGGAAACGCTCCCGATGAAAACTCTTTCAAGGCCGGAGCGGTTATGAGACCCGGTTACTATCAGGTCTGCATCGACTTCTCCTGCACACTCTACGATCTCGCTTGCGGGATGCCCCTCTCTGATGACTGAACGCACATCCGGAAACAGCTCTACCACCCTTTCAATCGCTTCATGCGCCTCATCTCTTTTTAGCTGTTCGCAGATAACTGAAACTGCGTGCAGCTCTCCTCCGAGAGCTCTTGCGAGATTCACCGCAAGGTGGACAGCTTTTTCAGAGGCGTGTGAACCATCAGTCGCCACGAGAATTCTGGGTTTTTCTCCACCGCAAATCTGACCTGTCTCCATAACTCTCACCCGGTCTTTTCAGTACAGCAGTGTGGCCATCGCGTAGGAAAGGCCGGCTATGAACATCCAGGCCGCCAGTCCGACATAGAACGGCAGCATACCCACATCTTTCAGGTCTTTAAAGCTCGTGTTCAGCCCCATTGCAGCCATCGCCACTGCCAGCAGGACGTCGTCGATTCTGACCAGCATTTTCGAGATACCTCCCGGTATTATGCCGATGGAGTTTATGAATATCATGGCCACAAATCCAAGCACGAAGTACGGGATGGGAACTGAACGGAAGCTCACACTCTCCACCTCTCTTCTCACAAACAGTATTCCGAGAATCATCGCCACCGGAGCAAGCAGAACAACTCTTGAGAGCTTTATGACTGTTGCCACATTACCGCTTGCGTCACTAACAGCATATCCGGCAGCCACAACCTGCGCAACTTCATGGATGCTTGCCCCCGCCCATACCCCGTAAAGCAGGTTTGAGAGGCCCAGTATTTTGGCCATCACAGGATAGGTGAACATGGCCACCGTACCGAAAAGTGTGACCGTGGCGATTGCGAAGGCAATATTGCGATCCCTGGCGTTTATGACCCCGCCAACCGCTATAACTGCAGACGCTCCGCAAATGCTTACCCCAGTACCGATTAGCGCTGCAAGCTCCTCTGAAACTCCTGCCCTCCTTCCAAGCCAGATGGAGAACATTAATGTCAGCGCAACGCTTGCAATGACCACGATCAGACCCCTGCCACCTATGTGGGCTATTTCGGAGATGCTGAGCTTCAGCCCGAGCAGTATTATTGCCAGCCTCAGTACTCTTTTCAGGGAGAACTCCGCACCTGCCCTGAATATCTCCGGAAGGCCTGTAACGTTTCTGAACACCATGCCAATTACTATGGCAAGAATGAGCGGTGAGATTGCCACATACTTGTTCACCACTCCTGCGAGAAGTATTGCCATTGCAGCGAGTGCACCCGAGTAAGCAAGCCCCGGTGCAATCCTTATTGTCAAGTCCCTGACCTCACCCATTATATCACCATTTAGCACCACTTTTTAATGGTGTTCACCACCTGAAAATGGTGCAATTTTTAAAGATTGTGGAGGTTCGGAAGGTTAGAAAGGGCATTGAAAAATAAAAACTTGAAATAAATTTTGAAAAAATCCTGAGACCTGAGGTTTCTCCGAACAACTGCGGTTATTCAGTTCTTGCTCTCAAAGTGTTCTATAACCTCGTCTATGAGAGCATAGGAACTTTTCACCTTGCTGACGTCTCCAAAGTAGGTCAGATTCCACACAACCACGTGTTCCACTCCGAGTTTCCTGTATTCATCAAAGGTCTGGATTATCTCTTCTGGCGTACCGCAGATGAACGCTGCTCTGGCAACTTCGTCCGGAATCCTGCTGACCGCCTCAAGGATATCGTCTCTGGTGAATTTTGTCGGGATGTAGTCCAGCAGGCCATAGTATTTTCCGAGTGGATGCCTGAGGCCCATTCTCTCATAAACCTCGTGGTGCAGCAGAAGTGCATGGATTCTGAGTATGGGAGTTTTGAGGAGCTTTTCAACCTCTTTTGGATCTTCATCTATGACGATGCTTGCGAACAGAGCCCTGGTAATCTCATCAGGCTCTCTGCCTGCGTTTTTAGCATATTTTTCAAGTTTCTCAGCTCTTTCTGCGTAGTCTTTGGGGGTGGTTGAGACCGGCAGCCACCCATCTGCATGCTCGGCTGTGAGCTTGAGCATCCTGTCTCCATGAGCTCCAACCCATATGGGCATCTTGCCGACAGGCTTGAGGTCGAACACCGCATCCTCGAGCCTGAAGAACCTTCCTTCAAAATTGATCTTCTCCCCATAATCGCTTTCCAGCATTATTTTCATCAGCTTTAACGCCTCTTCGAGCCTTGCAGCAGGTTTTTCAAACTCAATGCCGTACGGTACGATGTTCTCGGCCTCTCCAGCCCCTATTCCCAGAATAAACCGTCCGTTGGTGGCGTGGTTTGCGGTGACTGCCTGCTGGAGAAGAACGGCAGGATGTCTGCGAAACACCTCGGTAACGCTGACACCAAACTGCATTTTTTCTGCTGATGATGCTGCATAGCATATCTCGCAGAACGGGTCGAAGAACATGTGACAGGATGGGTACTTCATTGCGAATGGCGTCTCCTTCCACAGCTCGTGCGGATACCAGCCCATAAGGTGGTCTGCAAACCATAGCGAAGAATATCCCTTCCCCTCAAGTCTATTGACGGTTTTTCTTGCCTCCTCTATCGGAGGAAATGTTGGTGCTACTGTTCCGAACTCCATTCTATCACCTCATGACACGTTCAGGATTCTGCAGAATATCATTTTAAATCGTATGCTTATTGAGACCAAACCTTTAAAAAATATAAAATTAATCTCTCCATTTTCACGGAAAGCTCATTCCTGCCAGAGAAGGCTCATGTCCTGGCAGAATGTTTTTCCTTCTTGTGATAGACAGAGCCTTGTAGCAGCTATCGTACCACTCGCTCAGATCAACATGCAGACCGACCGGAGCGAAAGGAAGCGGTACAGGCCCAATCTGAATCTTGCCCCCTGATGCATCGTCTATTTCGACCGTCTCTTTCGGTGGATTCAGGTTCAGGTATGTGTATAAGTGGTCTCCCGCGACAAGATACATTCCCTTTTCCGTCTCAACAGCGACTCCCTGAAGACCCTTTGTGTGGCCCGGAAGTGAGACGAGCTCGATTCCGTCAGCAATCCTCTTATCTCCATCAACCAGGCAGAGGTCCATATCCTCAAGAGGCTGGAAAAGCTGCTGGTCATAGGTCAGTCTGTAGTGCAGCGGTGGATTGAATGCGCTCTCCCATTCTCTTTTCTGGACATAAATTCTGGCGTTGTGGAATAGCTGGGCGTTTGCCACGTGGTCGAAGTGCAAGTGCGTGAGGATCAGAACGTCTATTTCCTCCGGCGTAACATTCACCTGGCTGAGTGCTTCTCTGAGGCCTTTTTCTCCTCCACCCGATACCGGAAAACCGTGAACCATTCCGTTTACAGGTTCCTCGATTCCTGCATCTATGAGAATCTTCTTTTCTCCGTCCAGATACCACACATACACAGGCCCGTTGATGAACTTCGTCATGTCTCCGAGCATCTGAATTACTCCCAACGGGGCCATAATCTCGGCCTGTTTTAATGGCTTAATCACATACATTTCATTCACTCTCCTTTCTGCTTTTCTCTTTCCTGGAGAACTCTCCAGAGAATCTTACCTGCCCCGCTCTTCGGAAGCTCCTTGACAAACTCAACTATGCGGGGGTACTTGTAGGCGGCCATTTGCTCCTTTGCCCATTTTATTATTTCCTGCTCGCTAACTCTGCCTTCATACTCGGGCTTCAGAACAACAAACGCCTTCACTTCCTCGACAACCCTGCTGTCAGGAACTCCTATGACGCAGACTTCCTTTATCGCAGGGTGCCTGTACATCACGCTTTCAACCTCTGCTGGCCACACCTTGAATCCCGCTCTGTTGATCATCCTCTTGATTCTGTCAACGATGAAGAAGTAGCCATCTTCGTCCATGTATGCTATGTCGCCCGTTCTGAAGTATTTTTTGCCTCCGATCTCAATGAATGCCTTTTCGGTCTCTTCAGGCTTGTTCCAGTATCCTTTGAAGACTTCCGGCCCTCTTATTACAAGCTCCCCCACTTCCTTTGGGGGCAGAACCTCGCCAGTTTCTGCGTCTATTATCAGGGCATCAACGCCGAAGTCCGGAATTCCGAGACACTGGAGTTTGGGGTTGCCGGGCGGATTCATGTGTGTCTGGGAAATTGTTTCGGTCAGACCGTATCCTTCCACGTATTTCAGCCCGGTTAACTGAAGTAGCTTTTCAGCAACGGCTTCAGGCATTGGGGCGCCTCCACCACCCACTGCCAGAAGAGAACTCAAATCCCGCTTTGAAATGTCCGGATCTGAAAGCAGATCGACAACCATCGTGGTTATGTTCATCCAGTGTGTGCAGCGGTACTTCTCGATGGCCTGAATTGCGGTGTTTCTGTCCCATCTTGACAGCAGCACTATTGTCGCTCCGGCGTAAATTGGGGCGAGCATGGAGTGAATCATACCCGTAACGTGGAAGTAGGGAAGGGTGGCGAGAGAAATCGATGCGGGTGTCATGTTCCACCAGTGAACCGAGCTTAGCGTGTTGGCGATTGCCGTGGAATGTGTGTGCATGCAGCCTTTTGGCATCCCGGTTGTGCCTGCGGTGTATGGTATCAGGGCGAGGTCATCACCGCCAACCTCAACCTCTGGAGGGTTTCTTTCTTTCAGTGCTTCGTTCCATTCTGTTGCGCTCCCCGTGTCGAACTCGGTTCGGGCAAATTCCGGAACGGGCAGCTCTGGTTCATCGGGCAGGTAGTCAGAATGGTGACCGCAGATTACATCTATGCCAAGTTTTTCTGCGATTGGGGCAATCCTCTGATAAAGCTCTGATGTGGTTGCTACCATTTTACAGCCCGAGTCCGATAGAATGTACTCCAGCTCTCTTTCGACAAGCATCGGGTTCACGGGAACAACAGCTGCGTTTCCTCTGAGAATTCCGAAATATGCGATCACGTAGTGGGGCGAGTTCTGCATGTACACCGCCACTCTGTCTCCTTTCTGAATCCCCTTCGACGCAAGATGGGTGCTGAACCTCTCCACCGCATCCCACAGCTCTGAATAGCTTATCCGTTTTCCATAGAAGATTATGGCATCCTTGTCAGGGTATCTCCTTGCAGAGGTTTCAAGAAACTCAAAGAGGGGCACTTCTGGATAAACCAGCTCTCTTGTCAGCATTTCTGGCCATGATTTCAGCCAGGGTTTTTCACCATCCATATCGTTAAATCATGATTATTTCATATTTAACGATTTCGATTTGGAGTTATGTTATCATAATACGAAATATTACACCTTAGAATAATAATATGATGCGATTCTATCTGTCAAAAGACAATCATTCACTCTCTAAAGCGGTGTATGGGCATATACTGTGATTATTTTGTCCAAAGGTTCGTCAGAAGCCGTAACCGAAAATTAGATAAACTTCTGAAGGTTTTTTCACATTATGCGAAAGAATGGTCTTGATGAGATTGACAAGAAGATTGTGGAGTACATTCTTAAAGGAAAAACACAGAGCGATATTGCTAAAATGCTCGGCATAACTCTGAGGACCGTGCAGAACAGGATGAAGGCATTAGAGGATGAGGGTTATCTGATCAAGCTTAAAGAGGGATACTGGATTGCGGATTACCAGAAACTCGGGCTGAGTTTGCTGGATGTAACCTTTCTGGATCTGGCCATGGACTCCAAGGATAAAATTGACGTGCTGATCGAGCATTTAAAGAAGCTCGATTTTGTGGAGAATGTGTTTGAGATCATGGGATCTGCATACGATCTGGGCTTTATCGTCAGATACAAGGATATTGAGGAATACAGAGAGCAGAAAAGGATTTTCCTGAAATGGCTCCGGAAAAACGGAATCAACATAAATCACATTCAGACGTTCATAGCATCCAAAACTCACAAGGATCACAGAAGGACAATCATCGTCTGATTTATATTTTTCTGCAAATAATTTATTCTGCAGATTGTACATGCGCCTGTTTTTTTACAGCACATCCACTCATTTTTCCGTTTCTCCCAGATGGTGTCATTATGTTCATATAATACACCAATAATTAAATTTAATTTCGTAAAATGAGTAATAAAATCCGAAATGTTTAAGTATGATCAACCATCTGACAATCTGTTATGAAAGAAAATGAATATTTCGAATTGCTGAGGGAAAAATGGAGCAAAATCTGGCCACACCCGTCGCTGCCTGAGGAGCCAGTATACCCGCTTGGAAAAGTACCCATACACGAATATCTGGAGATATATGCTGAGAAGGTGCCGTCAAAAGACTATCTGATTTACTACGGCCGGAGAATATCGTATGGGGAGATGGATGATCTGAGCAGCAGATTTGCCAGTTACCTCGTTGAAAACGGTTTTGAGAAGGGAGACAGAGTGGCTCTCATCCTTCCCAACATGCCGCAGTTTTACATCGGGTATTTTGGCACACTTAAGGCCGGCGGAATCTGTGTCCTCCTGAACCCGATGCTCAGGGAAATAGAGCTGGAGTACTTTTTCCAGGAGTCCGGACCGAAATTTATACTGACTCTCGATGTGATTTATCCGGTGGTTGAGAGTGCAGCCAGAAAAGTATCCGGTGATATTGACATTATAGCTGCATCTTTCAGGGAGTTCCTTCCGGAGAATCCCGAAATACCCATCCACCCGTCTATGGAATCACCAGAAAAACTGGAGGGTGTCCTGTACATCTCGGATGTTCTGGAAAACGTAACTGCGAACAGGCCAGGGGTAAAGGTTACACTCGATGATTATGCGACCATGAACTTCACCGGAGGTACAACCGGACTGCCAAAGGGGGTTTACCACAGACACCACAACGTTCTGTACACTGCTGCCAGCATATACACGTATTTCAATGCCCACCTGCTTGTCGAGCAATACGCTAATCAGCAAGTTGATTTTGAAAAATTCGTATCCGATTTATCGAAAACCGAAGTTTCACTGGCTGCAATGCCTGTCTTCTGGATTGCGGGAAACGATATGGGTGTTGTGAGTCCAACCCTCGCCGGTTCCACAGTTGTGCTGCTCACCCGATGGGATGTTGAGGCAGCGCTGGAAGCAATTCAGAAATACGGGGTTACCACAACATTCGCCCCCTTTGATCTCTACTGGGAGATTCTGAGCCATCCGGATGTTGAAAAATACGATCTGACCTCTCTGAGAAACTGCACCGGATCGAGCTTCATCAAAGGGCTGACGAAGGAACTCAGGGAAAAATGGAAGAAGCTGACGGGAGCGATACTGAGGGAGGCTGCTTACGGTCTTACAGAGACGCACACCTTTGACACCGTTACTGCCGGGTTCCATGTAAACGATCTGGACATAGAAAGGGCGGAGAAGTACAGTGGAACCTTCTGCGGCATACCTGTTCCCGGCACACTGATAAAGATCGTTGATGAGCAGGGAAATATCGTTCCTCTGGGCAAGGAGGGTGAACTTGCTATCAAATCTCCCTCCATGGTGGACGGCTATATCGGAAGACCTGAAGAAACTGCGAAGGCGTTCAGGGATGGCTGGCTGTTCACGGGAGATGTGGCGATGTATGATGAGGATGGACTGCTGTATTATCTTTCCCGCAAGAAGTACATGCTTAAAGTTTCCGGAATAAGCGTTTACCCAACCCAGATAGAGTTCATAATGCTCCGCCACCCTGCAATCGAGCTTGTGGGAGTTGTAGGCGTGGATGATGCTGAGAAGGGGCAGGTGCCTGTAGCGTTTGTCAAGCTGAAGAAAGAGTACGCTGGAAAGGTGAGTGAGGAGGACATTCTGAAATGGTGCAGGGATAACATGGCGCCGTACAATGTTCCAAAGACAGTAATTATCCGTGAAGAGCTTCCTCTCACGGCAACGGGCAAGGTAATCAGGGAAGAGCTGATTAAGGAGTCTGAACGGCTCAATCTGAACTGATCCGATGGGGTTGTGAAAATGGAATGCGTTAGGGTTGAAACTCTTGATAGCGGGATAGCGAAAGTTTACCTCAACAGGCCCCAGGTAATGAACGCGATAAACGCCAGCCTGAGGCACGAGCTTGAGGAGGTGCTGAAGGAACTTGCAGAGGATGATGGCATCAGGGTGGTCATAATAACCGGTGCGGAAGCCCAGGGGAAAAGAAAGGCTTTCTCGTCAGGCGATGATTTGAGGGAGCTGGAGTTTGACATCAATAGCCCAGATGTCCTGTCAGAGTATTACAAAAGCGTGGATAACGTCATGAGGCTGTTCAATTTCATTGATGACTATCCCAAGCCCGTAATAGCCATGGTCAATGGAATATGCATGGGAGGAGGACTGGAGCTGGCGCTGTGCTGTGATTTTATATTTGCATCCGAGAGTGCGGTATTCGCATTCCCTGAGGCAGGCATAGGGTTCATACCTGGATGGGGAGGCACTCAGAGGCTTTCAAAGCGGATAGGCGAATCAAAAGCGAAGATGCTGATCTACACTAGCGATATCTTGGACGGAAAGAGGGCAGCAGAGCTTGGTCTGGTTGATTTCCTGACCACTGATAGCGAACTGGAGCAAAAGACCGTCGAATTTGCCATGAAGATTGCGGAAAAAAGCCCGCTGGTAATAAAAATGGCGAAAATTGCGATAGAGCGGGGGATGGAATCAAGTCTGAGGTCAGGGCTGTATTATGAGGTGCTGTCCCTCATGGTGTCCCTGAAGACTGAGGATCTCAGGGAGGGATTCTCTGCATTTCTTGAGAGGAGAAAGCCTGAGTTCATGGGCAGGTAATGCTTTCCTGAGAAATTGCCCTTTTTAATTTTATTTAGTTTTGCCGCTAAAACCCTGAATCAGAGGTGTCCTGTGCCGGGTTTATTTTTGGTTCGTAGCCTGGTGAATATGTTGGTAAGTTATTTCATATTTGACGATTTAATAACCTGATTTTTTTGATAGAATACGAAAAAATTAAATAAAATGATTAGTCAGTTTAGATTATGAGGACAGTCGAGGAATACCGGAATGACCTGTACAGCATGAAGCCCAACGTGTATATTGCGGGAAAAAAGGTGAAAAGAGATGACCCCAGGCTTCGAGGCGGGTTATATGTCATGTCGAAAACATTCGAACTTGCAAACCATCCGGATTATAGGGATCTCCTGACAACACGATCACATCTGACCGGGAAGAAGATTAACAGGTTCACACATGTCAATCAATCTGCTGAAGATCTGCTTGCAAAGCAGGAGATGACGAGAAAGCTCTGCCATCTTGTGGGGGGATGCATTCAGCGCTGTATGGGCTGCGATGCGATAAATGCTCTGTCAATCGCAACCCATGCTGCGGACATGGAGCACGGTACTGATTACAGCCAGAGATTTGCTGACTATCTGAAGGAATTTCAGAGCAGGGACCTGACAGCTGCCTGCGCCCAGACTGATGTAAAGGGTGACAGAAGCAAAAGACCTCACGAGCAGGAAGACCCTGACATGTATCTCAGGGTTGTAGAGCAGAGAAGCGATGGTATTGTTGTCAGAGGAGCGAAAAACTGCATCACGATGTCTGCAGTTGCTGATGAGATAATTGTTGTGCCTACGAGAGCCATGACTCCTGCCGACAAGGATTACAGCGTTGCGTTTGCCGTTCCCGCAGATGCAGAGGGTGTGAAAATAATCTCAAGAACGTCCTCTCTGAGGGCTCCGGAAGAGATGGACATGCCTCAGGCAAACGTCGGGGATGATGAGGGTTTTGTAATCTTTGACGACGTCTTCGTCCCGTGGGACAGGGTTTTTCTGTGCGGTGAGAATAAATACGCTACACTCTCAGCACACCTTTTCGCATTGTTCCACCGACACAGCTACACGGGCTGCAAGCCGGCCACCACGGACATCGTGATGGGCTTTGGGGCTTTGATAGCCGAATACAGCAACATTTACGACAAACACAACATCCGGGAAAAACTCGTGGAGCTTGCATCGGTTGCTGAGCTTGTTTATGCTGCGGGAATTGCCTCTGCCATAAACGGGACAAAGACACCTGCCGGGACGTTTCTTCCGAACGAAATCTATGCCAACGTTGGCAGAAGATATGCCGGGCTGAACTACTACCACGAACTGGAGATTCTCGCTGAGCTGTCAGGTGGTCTGCCTGCGGCGCTGCCCTTTGCGGAGGACTTCCTGAATCCAGAAACCAGACCGTTCATAGAGAAGTACATTAAAAGGCGGTCAGACGTTCCTGCAGAAAACGTTTACAGGTGTCTCTTTGGAATCTCTAACATACTGTGCTCGTCTTTTGGCGGTGTTCAGGCCGTTGCCGGAGTGCATGGAGGCGGTTCTCCGGTCATGGAGGACATTGCAATCTGGAGAAGCTACAACTTTGAAGAGAAGAAGGAAATAGCCAAGTATCTGACGGGAATAAAGGAGTGAGGTGGAATTGTGAGCCATGAAATCTTGATGAAGAGGCTGGGCTTTCCGGATTCCCGGTTGCTCAGGGGCATTCTCGAATATCTCATGACTGAGGAAGAAGCTAGGGTTGCTGCTGCTCTGCCCGGAAGTGTTGATGAGGTTGCCGAAAGGCTGGGAATGGATGCTGAAAGGGTAAGAGACATACTTGACGGTCTTTTCCACAAAGGAGTAGCCATTCCAAGGGATTTCAGGAAGAAGGACCATTACAAATTCGTGAGGGACATCATACAGCTTCACGATGCAACCATGGCTTCACGGCACATGAACGATCCGGAATTTGCCAGGCTCTGGAAGGAGTTCGGTGACAGGGAGATGAACCCTGCAGTTGGCAGAATGCTCACCGACATGGGTTTGAAGTTCTGGAGGGTTGTGCCGGCTTATGAGGCAGTAAAGGATCTGCCGGATGTGCTACCCTACGAGAACATCAGGGAGATGATAGAGGCACAGGAAAAGATTGCCGTTGTTCCATGCTCCTGCAGGAATGTTACAAGGCTTGCATCTGACGGATGCAGCTTTACGGATGAATTCAGCACGTGGCACTGCATTCAGTTTGGGAGAGGTGCAGAATACGCCATTGCCAGAGGATCGGGCAGAGAAATCTCTGTCGAAGAGGCTCTTCAGATTATTGCCGAGGCTGAAAGGGATGGGCTCATCCACACGTGGGCCAACACCTCGAAAATTGTAGACCCCGTTGTAACTGTGAACTGCAACTGCTGCGGGGACTGCTGTGAGTTTTTCCTCTCGTCAAGGGCCGCAAACGTACCTCTCGGCGTGCAGCTTGAAAAAAGCAGGTATGAGGCTTACGTTGACGACGAGGCATGCACCGGATGCCAGACCTGCGTGAAGAGGTGCCACTTCAATGCGGTGGAAATGTTTTCGCCTGATGGCAGCAGGAAGCTGAAAGCCAGAGTCATTGCAGAGAAATGCTTTGGGTGCGGTGTCTGTGTGGTTGGGTGCAGGCAGAAGGCGATAAGGCTCAAGGCTGTCAGACCGCCCGAGTTCATACCGGACTAATCTTTTTTTATTACCACTGGCATGGCTCTTACAGTATCCGCACGACGTCTAAGCATCCACGATCAAAACCCCATTTTTTGACAATCAAATCTTTGCGCTTTGTAAATGCTGCATTCGTGTATCTGCTGATATTGTCATTGAAACCTTAAAAACAGGGGTATGCGGGGGGAGGGATTTGAACCCTCGGACCCCTCCGGGACCAGACCCTGAATCTGGCGCCTTTTCCTGGCTCGGCAACCCCCGCGCCGGTTGGAGTATCTGTGAGTTCGAACAGAATATAAAAATTCTGGTATCTGGCTCGACTGATTTTGGACTATCGTAATTTAAGATTTTTCACACTCCATCAATTCCGACCTGTGGGCAGGATGCGATGGAAAAAATTTAAAAGATATTGCCATTCTCTAACATAGGTGATTTCATTGAGCAGGGAAATTGAGATTCTCAAGATTCTCGAAAACAATTCACGAATTTCGAGTAACGAAATAGCTGAAATGCTCAATATGGATGTTCAGGAAGTTGAGGATATCATTAAAAAATACGAGGATGATGGCGTCATTCTGAAATACAAGACGCTCATCAACTGGGAAAAGGCCGGTGTGGAAGAAGTATATGCGATAATTGATGTCAGGGTAAACCTCAGCAGGGAGAAGGGTTACGACGATATTGCAAAAAGAATCGCCAAATTCCCCGAGGTTCATGCTGTGAGGCTTGTGAGTGGGGAATACGATTTTCAGGTCGTTGTTAAGGGCAAATCGCTGAAGGACATATCATTTTTCATCGCCGAGAAAATCTCAACAATTCCGGAGGTCAGGGACACCAACACGCACTTTCTCCTGAGAACGTATAAGGAAGAGGGAGCGCTTCTCTTTGAAGATGAAGAAGACAGGAGGCTTGCAATTGTCCCGTGAAAGATTGAACAAAAGGGTCAGAGAGCTTAAGCCCTCTGGAATCAGAAGGTTTTTTGAGCTGATAATTGGCAGGGATGACGTTATAAGCCTGGGCGTTGGTGAACCTGATTTTCCCGTTCCTTGGAGGATCCGGGAGGAGATGATTTACAGTCTTGAGAAGGGGATTACATCCTACACGTCAAACTACGGGCTTCTTGAATTGAGGGAGGCAATTGCCGAATACTACAGGAGATTTGAAGTAGATGTTTCTGAGGAGAACGTGTTGATAACGACGGGCGTCAGCGAGGGTATCGACCTTGCATTGCGGGCAGTGGTCAATCCGGGGGACACGGTTATCGTTCCCGAGCCGGTTTACGTTTCATACTCTCCCCTTGCATATCTGACCGGAGCCGGGGTTGTAACCGTATCCACCTGCCCCGGTTTCAAGATTACATACGAGGACCTTGTGAAATATAAGGACAGAAATGTCAAGGTGCTGATGCTTAACTATCCGAACAACCCCACCGGTGTGAGCTATACTAGGAAAGAACTTGAAGAACTTGCTGATGCCGTGCTGGAGCTTGATTGTCTGGTCATCTCCGATGAAATATATGCCGAACTCAGCTACAGCTTCAAACATGTATCCATTGCCTCACTGAATGGAATGGAGGACAGAACCATAATCCTGAACGGTTTTTCAAAGGGCTTTGCGATGACGGGGATGAGAGTCGGTTATGCGATAGCACCTGATGACATTCTGGAAGGCATGGTGAAGATTCATCAGTATTCCATGCTCTGTGCTCCGGTAACTGCACAGGTTGGTGCCCTGGAAGCGCTGAGAAACGGTGAGGATGAGCTTGAAATGATGCGCGCAGAGTACATAAGGAGGAGAAACTTCTTCATAAGGCGGCTGAGAGAAATGTTTGACGTCGTCATGCCAGATGGTGCGTTCTATGCTTTCCCTGACGTAAGCTCCACAGGTTTGAGCGGCATGGAGTTTGCCGAACGCCTCCTGATGGAAAAGAACGTCGCTGTGGTTCCAGGGGATGCCTTTGGTGAATGCGGAGCGAACCATGTGAGATGTGCCTATGCCGTATCGATGGAAAAACTCAGGCTTGCGGTGGACAGAATGAAGGAGTTTGTTGAATCTCTCTGATTTTCAGATATGCTGAACGTCTAAATTTTTAGTTAATCCTGCGAGTAAAATATTTAATTCGTATGGAGATTCTATTGTCGATGAATTTGAATGTCAGAGAACTGCAGATATTCCTGAATCTGTTGAAGTATGCTTACCTGAACGAAAATCTGGTGGCGATCAGACTGCTCGGTCTTATCGGGACGTGTGATCGGGCTGACGATGACTTTGTTTTCAGGCTGATGGTCGATAACGAAAAGCACAAGATTCTCCTTCAGGAGGTTCTACACGAGATCAGTTACGAGCATGACTTTGATATTTCTGATTATGAGAAAAACGTATATCTGCTTCTCGAGCTTTGGAAGGGCGAAGTGGACCGCTTTGATATCAAGGTGCTTGAAAAGCAGGCCTACAGGATATACAAGATGCTGCTCAAATTCACCGACGAGAAGCTGAGACCCCAGCTCGAGGAAGGTGTTTACGCATCCATACGAAGCAAGATTCTTGAAATCCTTGAGGATGAGGAGAGATACAGCAGGGAGCTTGAGAACATCTAAATTCTTTTGACCATTCTTATCCATCTTCCGAGCTTGCCACTTTCCCTGAATCCGTGTTTGAGGTAAAACCTTTTTGCAGGTTCGTTCTTTTCTCCCACCCACAAGCCCATCTCGTCCCGCCCCTTTTCTCTTCCGTAGTTTTCCGCCCTTATGAGGAGTTTGGAAGCGACTCCTTTTCCTCTGAGGTCTTCTCTCACAAAAAGCTCGTGGAGCTCTGCAACTATCTTTCTCTCCATTCTGCTGAACCAGCCTGAGTCACAGGCCGCAAAACCAACAGGAACGTCATCTATAACTGCCACAAAAATACCTTCTCTGTCTCTTCCGTGCAGCCATTTGAAGTAATCCCTGATATCTCTGGTTGTGGTGTACGCATATTCTTCGTATCCCTTGTAAGCTTCCCTGTAAAGCTCGATGAAGTAATCAATGTCACTCCTTCTCGCTCGTCTGATTTTCACAGATGGTTTTTTATTCAGCACTGTTGAAAATTCTTCCGATGATAAAAATTCTCGAGCAGCTCGTGAATATCGATTCCCCTTCGGGTTACGAAGAACGGATACGGAATTATGTTTCAGGACTCGTCAAAAAATACGGATTTCGTCCCGAGATTGACGATCTCGGCAACCTTTATGTGGTGGGTGAGAGCGACCTATGGTTTGTAACACATCTCGATACTGTTGAGCGAAAGGCAGATTTTCGGCTTGATGGTGAGTACGCTTACGGTACAGGAGTTGCCGATGCAAAGGGCAGCATGGCCTCAATACTCGGCGCAATGGAATCTGCTGACAGGCTCGGGCTGAATTTCGCGTTTCTTGTTGATGAGGAGGAGGGTGGGAGTGGTTCAAAACATTTCTCAGAGTATTTCTCCGGCAGAGCAGTGGTCATGGAGCCGACAAATCTGAGCGTTGCTGAGAAACAGCTCGGAAGTGCGGAGGTTGTTTTGAAGTTTTACGGGAAACCTGTCCATGGGGCTTACTGGAATGAAGGTGTTAATGCGATTGAAAAGGCAATTGAAGCCATTATTGAGCTTAAAAGCAAGTATATGTTTTCCGTGCAGGAATTGAGGGGAGGATCCAATCTGTACGCAATCCCGGATCTGTGTGAGGTGAGACTCAGCTTCATATTTGACTTCGATGTGGATATGTTTGAAATGAGAAACGAGCTGGAGAGTCTGGATGCGGACGTTGAGTTTTCTGAGTTCTATGAGCCCATAAGGTGCGATGAAATCCCGGAAATAGAAAAATATGCTGGAGAAAAGTCTGTGATGCATTCCTGGACCGACGCCTACAATTTCAAGAAAAATGGGTGGAAAGTTACGATCTGGGGTCCGGGGGACCTCGTGGATTGCCATACTGACAGGGAAAGAATAAAGATTGATGAAATCGAAAAGGCTGCCGAAATCATTCTGAAAATAAATGAAGAGGTGGTCTGATGAAGGTGAGGTTCACGAAAATGCATGGAAACGGCAACGATTTCATCCTTATCGATGAATTTTCCGGAATTGTGGTTGAGGAAGAGAAAAAGTCTGAATTTGTGAATGCTGTATGCAACAGATATTTTGGCGTTGGGGCCGACGGAGCTCTGTTTGTTCAGAAATCAGAAGTGGCTGATGCAAGGTTCCGATACTTCAACGCCGATGGTAGCGAGGCGGAGATGTGCGGTAATGGTATCAGGTGCTTTTCAAGGTATGTTGTGGAGGAAGGTTATGCTGAAAGCCCCCTCAGGGTCGAAACCCTCGCCGGAATACTTGAGCTTGAGGTATCTCAGGATAAGGATAGCTGGTGGGTCAGGGTTGACATGGGGGAGCCGAAGTTCGGCAGGGACGAGATTCCTGCAGAAGAGGACGTCTGGGGGAAGGTTTTTGAAGTTGAAGACAGGAAATTTGAGGTTTATGCTGTGAACACGGGTGTCCCTCATGCGGTCATATTTGTTGATGACCTCGATTTTGATATAATTCCCTATGCGAGGAGAATCAGGTATCACGAGCTGTTTCCGGAGGGCATAAATGTTAATTTTGCAGAGGTCATCGATGGAAGTAGAATACGGATCAGGACCTACGAAAGGGGCGTCGAGGACGAGACACTGAGCTGTGGGACGGGAAGCTGTGCTGTTGCTGTGGTGGCAAACAGGCTTGGCATTGCTGAAAAAAGTGTCGAAATCATTACTAAGGGTGGAAAGCTTAAAATTGATGTTGCGGATAGGGTTTTCATGACAGGCGGCGCTTCGAGGGTTGCTGATGGCCATATTAACACCGGTGAGCTGAGATATGATCTTCCCTAACAGACTGGCACTTTCGGCAATGGCAGGGATAAACGACTGGAAGTTCATCAGCAGGTTTGATGTCGGATTCGGGATACTTGGAGGTTTCAATGCCGATAAAAAGTCCAATGAGGCGGCTTTAAAGGTAGTGCAGAGAGGCAGGAAGGAATTCGTGTTTGGAAATCCAGTTAAAGAGATTGAGCACAACCTGAAAATGCTGGAAGACTTTGGAGGTATCGTGGGAATAAACGTGAGAGCGTTCAGTGATGAAGGCTATGCTGATGTTTCAAAACTTGCAGGAGAGTATGGTGCAATACTTGAAATAAATGCTCACTGCAGGCAGAAAGAATTTACAGAAATTGGGTGCGGACAGGCGTTGCTTTATGAGCAGGAACGTCTTGCGAAAATTGTTGAGCGAACATCAAAATTCGCTGAGGTGTCTGTAAAAATACGAGGCGGTCTTGATATCGATTATTTGGGGCTGTCAAGCAGGATTTTCGAAAGTGGAGCGGCGATGATCCATCTGGATGCGATGATTCCTGGAGGTAAGGCGGATCTGAAACTTGTTGAGCTGATCTCCGGGCTGGGTAATGTTGTTGGAAACAATTCTGTGAGAAGTGCGGAGGATGCGAGAAAAATGATTGATGCTGGAGCCAGACTTGTCTCCATTGCAAGGGGAGTGCTTGAAGATGAAAGGATATTTGACAGGTTGCTCGAGGATGAACTTCTTGCGTCTAAGGTAGAGGTGAGATGAATGGAAATTGCGAGAGACATTTCTGAGGAGCTTAAAGTCTCCTATCTGGATTATGCGATGAGTGTAATTGTGGGCAGAGCCATTCCGGATGTTAGGGATGGTTTGAAACCCGTGCAGAGAAGAATTCTCTATGCAATGTATGAGATGGGACTTTACAGCAACAGACCCTACAGAAAATCGGCCAGAATCGTGGGAGATGTGCTCGGTAAGTATCACCCCCATGGCGATTCTGCAGTTTACGATGCTCTTGTTAGAATGGCACAGGACTTCAACATGCGCTACCCGCTCATTGACGGGCAGGGCAATTTCGGCAGCATTGATGGGGACGAACCGGCTGCGATGAGGTATACCGAGGCGAGGCTTACAAAATTGGCGGAAGAGATGCTTGCAGATATTGACAAGGAAACGGTTGACTTCATCCCTAACTTTGATGCCACTCTTAAGGAACCGGTTGTTCTTCCTGCCAGGCTTCCCAACCTGCTGATTAACGGTTCAAGTGGTATTGCCGTCGGAATGGCAACGAACATGCCTCCACACAATCTGAGGGAAATCTGTGGTGCGATAATTGCATACATAGAGAACGAGGATATCACCGTCGAAGAGCTGATGGAATACGTTAAGGGTCCGGACTTCCCAACCGGGGGCATTATTGTGGGAACCGGAGGTATCAGGGATGCCTACCAAACCGGAAGGGGCAAGATTACTGTGAGGGGCAGGGCGGAAATCGAGGACAACTCGATAGTGATAAGGGAGATACCCTATCAGGTTAACAAGGCAAATCTTGTTGAAAAAATTGCAGGACTTGCGAGAGATGGGAAAATAGAGGAAATAAAGACGGTAAGAGACGAGTCCGACAGAGAAGGAATAAGAATTGTTGTCGAACTGAAAAACGGTGCAAATGCCGGAGTGGTCCTGAACAGGCTTTACAAGTACACCCAGCTTCAAACAACTTTTGGAATAATTAATCTGGCACTTGTGGACAACCAGCCGAGGGTGATGAGCCTTAAAGAACTGATCGCAGAGTTTGTCAGGCACAGGAGAGAGGTTGTGAGGAGAAGGGCAGAGTATGAACTCAGGAAAGCCGAAGAAAGGCTCCACATTGTGGAAGGTTTGAAAATAGCTATAGAAAATATTGACGAGGCCATTGAGATAATCAAGAAATCTGAAAGTACTGAGGTTGCCAAGAGAGGCCTTGTGGAAAGGTTCGAGCTTACAGAAAAGCAGGCTGAAGCCATACTTCAGATGAGGCTTCAGAGGCTCACTGCAATGGAGATTGACAGCCTTCTTAAGGAATACAGGGAGCTGAAGGAGAAAATTGAGGAACTGAAGTCAATTCTCGCAAGCAGGAGGAAGATAGACGAAATCATAATCCGGGAAACCAGGGAAATTGCAGAAAAATACGGTGATGAAAGGAGAACCAGAATTCTTGCAGATGTCGGGGAGATAACCGAGGCGGATCTGATAGCTGAGGAGGAGAATCTTCTGATCGTGACAAAAAGCGGGTATGTCAAGAGGGTTGACCTCAAATCCTTCAGGGCGCAGGGTAGAGGCGGAGTGGGAGTTCAGGGCATAAATCTGAGGAATGAGGACGAGATTGCCTTTCTCGGTATTGTGAACTCAGCCCACAGGCTAATTCTTTTCACGAACAAAGGCAGGGCGTACTGGATAAATGCATACGAGATACCCAAGCTTGACAGGGTGGCAAGGGGAACGAGTCTCAGAAACATGGTCTCCATGGAAAGTGATGAGCACGTCATCTCTGCATTATCTGTGGAGGAGTTTAAAGGGGAAATTTTACTGCTGACTGCAGATGGCTATATAAAGACGGTGAAGCTTTCGGAGTTTGAAAATGCCAAGAGATCTGGAATTATTGCTGTAACGGGAGAGCCTGTTGCCGTTAAACCTGCAAGAGGGAAGGAGGTCATTATCACAACCCGGAACGGAATGCTTGTAAGGTTTGATAGGTCTGAGGTTCCAACATATGGCAGGACTGCAAAGGGTGTGAAGGCAATCAGGCTGAAAAGCGGAGATGAAATTGCATGGATGGATTGTGGTAGCGAGAGGGAGATACTGCTGCTCTCAGAGAACGGATACGGTAAACGGGTTAAAACCGGAGAGTTCAGGAAAATCTCGAGAGGTGGGCAGGGAGTCATCTGCTTTAAAGCTACATCCAAGACAGGAAAGGTTGTTTTTGCTGAATTTGTCAGGGGCAACGGGCTGTTTGCGTTCAGCAGAGACGGTAATGCGATACTTGTGAACATGGACGAGATTTCAGTGCAGGGAAGGAACACGACCGGTGTAATTGTGGCCAGAAATGGCGTTGTGAAGGCCACACAGGTGAATTTATGAAGCTTTTGCCTGAAAACTGGGAAGACAGAAGAAATTACAGGGTAGCCCCACTCCATTTTTTTGACAGCGGCACTTTCATTCAGCTTGTAGAGATAAAGGGCAGGGTCGGAAGGCACTATCATAAAACTCAGACTGAGGTTTTCGTCGTGGTAGAGGGAAGCGGAAAAATTGGCATTGGAGATGAGGTTCACGAGGCGAGCTGTGGAGATGTTTTTCTGTGTCAGCCCAGAACGATACATTTTGCAGAAGGAAATCTGAAAATACTGGTTTTCAAATACGATTATGTGGAAAGCGATACTGTCTGGCTTGAGTGAAGCTTTGAGTCAGTCTGGCAAAGATAAATTTAAAATTCTGGTTTCTGATTGTATTTATGGACTCCCTGATTCTTTCAAAAAGTGATGTTGAAGAGCTTTTGACGATGGATGAGTGTTTGAATGCGGTGGAACACGCCTTTCACCTGCATGGCACTGGAAAAACACAGATGCCTGCAAAAATATATCTCACATTTGAAAACGGAGACCTCAGGGCGATGCCCGCTTTCATTGAGGGGCATGCAGGTATAAAATGGGTTAATTCTCATCCGAGAAACAGGGAAAAAGGGTTGCCGACTGTTATGGCGATTCTCATTTACAATGATCCTGACACAGGTTTTCCACTTGCCGTGATGGATGCCACACACCTCACCAACATGAGGACCGGTGCTGCAGGAGGTATTGCTGTCAAATATCTTGCGAGGAAGGATAGCAGGACTGTGGGTTTTGTGGGCTGCGGAATGCAGGCCAGAACGCAGCTCGAGGCAATAGTCAATGTTGCTGAAATCGAGAAGGTAAAGGCCTATGATATCAGCGAAGGAACAGCGAAGGACTTTTTGAGCTTTGCTGAAAAGTTTGGGCTGGATGGTGAAGTGGTGGAAATAGACGACGCATGCAGAAGTGACATTCTGGTAACGACAACACCCTCAAGAACGCCGGTCGTGAAAGCTGAATGGATTGAGGAAGGGACTCACATAAATGCCATAGGTGCAGACGCTCCGGGAAAGCAGGAACTCGATCCAGAAATACTTCTCAGAGCGAGGGTTGTTGTCGATGACTACGAGCAGGCATTTCACAGTGGGGAAGTTAACGTTCCCCTGAGCGAGGGCATAATCACCAAGGACCACATTTTCGGTACACTGGGTGAAATCGTTGCAGGCCTGAAAAAGGGCAGGGAAGATGACAGCCAGATCACTGTGTTTGATTCAACCGGACTGGCTATTCAGGACATTGCCACAGCAAGCTTGATATACGATAGGGCTGTTAAAGCCGGAAAAGGTGTTAAGTTCAGGTTTTTCTGATGAAGGTGGCGTGTTTTATTTCCGGCGGAAAGGATTCAATGCTTGCTCTTCACAGGGTGAGTGAGGAACACGAGATTGCCTGCGTAGTTTCAGTCATTTCTGAGAATCCGGACAGCTACATGTTTCATACTGCCAATTTACCTCTGGTGGATGCAATTGCCAGCTCCCTCAAAATACCGCTTTTCAAGGTATTTGTCAGCGGAGAAGAGGAGAAAGAAGTGGATGAACTGTCAGAGCAGTTAAGGGCGCTGGACGTCGATGGTATTGTTACAGGAGCTGTAAAAAGCGAATATCAGAGGAAAAGGTTTGAAAAGGTTGCCCGGAGAATGGATGCAAGGCTCATTGCCCCGCTCTGGCACATCGATGAGAGATGCCTTCTGAAAGAGGTATCGGAAAAATTCGAAGCCATAATCGTGAAGGTCTCTGCAATGGGTCTGGACAGAACGTTTCTTGGAAAAAAGATCGACCATGAGCTTATAGAAACTCTCTCAGGACTTTCAGAAAAATATGGAATCAATATTTCGGGAGAAGGAGGGGAATATGAAACGCTCGTTCTCAATGCTCCTCTTTTCAGGAAAAGAATAGTTATTGAAGATTTTGTGATAAACGAGCATGACATGGTTTCCAGCATGGATGTGAAGGCATACAGGCTTGAGAACAAGGACGACTAAACTCCTAAATAATTTTTTGTTCATCCAGAGTTTCGGTTCTAAAGCTGAACCTAATAATGTGGAATTCGCAACGTATGGGAAATATTTTTAAATTAGTAATTCAGATTATTTAAAGAGGTGAGAGTGCTATGAGCGAAAACCCTTTGTTCAGGGGTCTGAACAGACCCGGATCTTTGAATCCCGAAGATATGAATGATCTTGAGAAGAAACACACGCCCGTTATAACTGCGCCGGACAAGGTTTCAAGAGGTGAGCGGTTCGAGGTCGTCGTTGAGACGGGAGTTTACATGCGACATCCAAATGAGTACGGGCATCACTTTTCTTGGATTGAGCTTTACCTGGATGATGTGCCTGTTGGCAGAGTCTATTTGCAGCCGGTGATTGCTGCTCCGAGAGCTGTATTTCGGCTGAATGCCGCGGAGGATTATGTTGGAAAGAGGAAACTGGTGGCAAGAGCCTTCTGCAACCTTCACGGTACGTGGGTGAGCGAAAAGTCCATAGATATCGAATGATTTTGAATTTAGATTAAACCAAATAATTTATATCTGTCCAATATAAAATAAGGTCAGAGGTGAGATAAATGGCAAAATACCAGTGCAAGGTATGCGGATATGTGTATGATGAAGCAGAGGGAGATCCGGATAACGACATTCCGGCAGGGACGATGTGGGAGGATCTCCCAGATGACTGGGTTTGCCCTGTTTGCGGGGCAAGTAAAGAAGATTTTGAAAAAATCGAATAAGCAATTTTCCCCCATTTTTTGTTTTCCTGGAGGTGAGTATCATGTATGTCGAGATAAAGCCCGGTATCTACTGGGTTGGAGCGGTGGACTGGAATATAAGGAATTTCCACGGATACATAACGAGATTTGGCACAACCTACAACGCCTATCTGATCCGGGCCGAAAAAACCGTTCTTGTGGACACTGTAAAGGCGGGCTTTGAGAACCAGCTGTTCGAGAAGCTGGACGCCCTCGGAGTTGATAATCTTGATTATCTCGTGGTCAACCATATAGAAATGGATCATGCGGGATCCGTGAAGGCAGTGATTGAAAGATATCCGGAAGTGAAGATTGTTACAAATGTAAGGGGAAAGAACGGTTTGAAGGAAGCCTACGGCATAGAGCATGACACGATTGTCGTGAAGACAGGAGATAAACTGGAAGTGGGTAAAACGCTAACATTCATCGAAACTCCTCTCGTTCACTGGCCCGATAGCATGGCCACGTACGTTGTCGAGGATAAAGTTCTGCTTCCGAATGATGCTTTCGGAGAACACTACGCAAGTGCAGGAAGGTTTGACGATGAGTTTAGCGACGAGGAAATGGGAGTGATATTCAGGGAGTGTGCCAAGTACTATGCCAACATTGTTTTGCTGTACAGCAAGCAGGTTTCAAAGGTTCTCGGGAGTATTGAATCCATGGGGCTGGAGATAGATGTGATCGCCCCCTCACATGGAATAATCTGGAGAAAGAGGATTCCAGAGATTGTTGAAAAATACAGAGGATGGAGCAGCGGTGAGGCTGAAGAGAGGGTTGTCATTGCCTACGATTCCATGTGGAATCACACCGAAAAAGCGGTAAAAGAGGTTGTGAGCGGAATTGAAGAGGCGGGAGTGGATTACATTATCTACAGGCTCTCGGTCTCTGATTTCACGGAAGTCATGACCGACGTAATGCTTTCCAGAGGGCTGATCGTTGGGTCTCCCACACTAAACAGAGAGCTATTTCCTTCTGTTGCGAGCTTTTTGACCTACATGAAGGGTCTGAAACCCTTTAACAAGGTTGCTGGAGCATTTGGAAGCTACGGATGGAGTGGGGAGGCGGTGGGGAAAATTGTTAACGTCTTCAATGAACTGAAATTTGATGTTGTTGGGAGTGTGAGGTTTAAGTTCTCTCATGATGGGGCAGAAAACGATCTCAGGGAGCTTGGCAGAGCTGTGGCGGAGAGGATAAAGGAAAGCTGAATCAAATTTAAAATCAGATCCCATCCCATTTTTTCCATGAGGGTCATTGACCTCAGAGGTCAGAAGTGTATGAACCACATTTTAAAGCTCGAAAATGAATTCAGGGATGCCGGCAAGGTCTTTGTGGCAATAACTGACGACGAATCAGCAATCTATGACATTCCTGTATGGGCCTCCAGCAAGGGCATTGAAATACTTGAAATCAAGAGAGAAGGAGGACTTTTGAGGTTCCTGATGAGAAAATAGATCCTGAAATTGCCGGTTCGGAGACATTCGGATATCTCCCTGAAAGATATGGTGGGGCTTATGTGGCCATGAAGATGTGCTTCCCCGGAAGGGGCTGCAGACATCGAAGCATCCATAATTCTTATAAACTCAGATGTTGTGATGCGAATTGCGGGCCGGTAGCTCAGTTTGGGAGAGCGCCGCCTTGGCATGGCGGAGGCCTGGGGTTCAAATCCCCACCGGTCCATTCCTTAGAAGAAGCTAATGGATGGTTTATCCATCTTAGAAACTCCAGAAGACGGTCTTCGAGGAACTGGCTGAGATTCGGGATGTATTCCCTTAAAGCTTCCAGGACATCCTTCTGAATACATGTTCTAAGGTGATAACCGGGAGTTAATGGGTGGAAAAGACAAAACAACATCACTCACTTTAAAGGATCCACCCTGACAATACCCTCAACTTCATCAAACAGTCTGTCGGTTGAGAGTATTTTCTCCCCCTCATGAATTGCATGAGCCAGATGTATCGAATCAAAGATGTTCAGCTTTGGGTATCTTTCAAGCAAATCAGAGGAGATCCCAAGAATCTCTTCGCTTAAAGGAAGGATCCTGACACCAAGTTCTTCGATCTTTTCATGGACTTTTATCGCCTCACTTCTTCCAGATTCTCTGATGAGCACGATCTGACACTCCACAATTGTAATTGCCGAGGTAACAAACCCCTCATCTATTGCTTCCAGTTTCCTTTTCACGATATCCTTGAGCCAGTCCTTTTCCTTTATTTGAGACAGGATGACGTCAGTGTCCATATACATTCCTGACTCTCCTTTCAAGCCTCTCCTTGATCATTTCGTATGCGTAATCTTCAGCCACCTCATGAGCTCCTTTCTCAAGGAGAACCACGAGTCTTGCACCGTATCTGAGAGCTTCGGATCTTGAGGAAAATACCTTTTTCTTAACAAGTTCGTCCAGTTCCTTAACCAGACCTTCAGGGAGGGAGACTGGGATTACAAGCCTTCCCTTCTCAGTTGCCATAACTGTTATTGTTATACAATGGTATATTTAATTTGCTGATAGTGAAAAGAGGGAGAGTTAAGGGAGTAAGGTTTATCCCCAGTCGGGGAGTTCAACCAATAAGCTCTTTCATCAGCTCTCTTTTGCTAATCCTCAAATGTTCTGCAACATCTTTGAGAATTGAGTTCAGAGTTCCCGGTTTCAGAGGTCTGTGTTTTGGTATTGTGATGTGGTGCTCTCCATTGATGTGTATTGTCAATCTCATGTGGCTTCCTGTCTGCCTTGTTACTTCATAACCATATTTTCGGGGAAGTTTTGCAAGTTTTTCTCCATCGAGATCTCTTGGAAGTTTCATAATGCCAGAACCTCTTGCTTCACTATGTGGAGTCTGATGATTTTTGGCCTCTCTTCTTCATCAAAGTGACATTCAACAGCATCCTTTACCATTTCTCTCAGTTCTTCAAGGGAATCAGCTTCAGTAAAGATTGAGTGACCTAAGGCTCTTGCTACATATCCATCATCAGTTTCTTCAACGAGAAAAATGATTTCGTTAAGTTTTTTGAGTTCTTGCATAGCCCTAATTTAGTTTTAATCTGTTTAAAGTTTTTGCAGATTGTTGCTCGGCCCATCGAATGGTGGTTCAAATGCTCCTGAAACTTTTGTTAATCTCAGACAACTCTACTCGCAACTTCAGCCTTCTAAAGAATTGTATGGTCACCTGAGTTTGATGCGTATCTTCTGGAAGAATATTATTTTGGAGATTGAGTTGGTCTTCTCACCTCAAAAACTTGCCGGTAAATCCCGGACGGGGTTTTAAGTTGCCTGAATAAAAAATTAAAAAATTTGGTGTTTTATCTTCTCCTGCCAAGCAGGTAAATGGCTCCGAGCAATGCGGCAACCGCTCCGAGGACTTCAAATCCCGGAGTTGGTTTCTGTTTTTCTTTTGTTGGGGTCTGCTCTGGCGTTGCGGTCTTTTCCGGTGTTGGGGTGGCGGTGGCTGTTGGAGTCGGTTTTGGCTCTTCCTCCTCGAATTTGTGGGCCTTCACAGCATACTTTGCTGCCCACTCTCTGTCCTTGTCCGTGTGACAGTAGAGACAGGCGAAGTCGAGTGTCAGGTATCCACCGGCAGTGTACTTGCCATCATCTGTGAACATGGGCGCACTCGGATCGGTGTTTATCCTGAAGAGGTGAGACCTTATGTCTCCTTCGAATTCTGCTCTCTTGACTGCCGACTTTGCGGCGAACGGCATGTGACAGTCTGTACATTCAACACCCTCTTTTGCCATCTCGCTTTCAGCAAACTCTTTTGCAACATCGCCGTGGCACTGTTCGCACTTCATCTTTATTGCGTCGTCAACCATCGGATTCTTGACGCTCTTGTGGGGGTCATGGCACGTGATGCAGCTGAGGTCCTTGTGTGGTGAGGCAAGAAGTTCGTTGTACTGCTCGTGGTGCTTGATGAATCCGTTGCTGGCAGGTATCCTGCTTGGGTCTCCTCTAACGTGGCATTTTCCACATAGGGCACTGCTGGTATCTACCTCCGGTTTCACCTCGGTCGGGTTTGCAACATGCTCACTTGCAGGCCCATGGCATGCTTCACACTCTATACCCGGAAACGCCCATGTGCCAACAATTCCCGGTAAACCGTCCTGATGGCCATCCTCATTGTAGCCCGTGGTGTGACATTTTCCACAGTTGTAGGGTTTGGCAACCTCGTCCGGATCATACGGAACCCACTGGCCCGTTTCAAGATTGTACTGAACTGCATTGCCTGTTACAATATAACCAGTCTCGTTAACGAATCTGGTTTTCCACCATACGCCTCCGATAACGTATGTAATGTCGTCCCAGGTGTAGCCATTCGGAAGCTCGGTTACCTTTCTTATGCCGAACTCTTCATTGCCCTGTCTTGCCTCATCAACCGGTCTGAGCTTGTAGGGGTGTCCCGTTTTCATGAAGTCTTCCCATATATCTTTGTGGCATGTTTTGCACCTGTCACTGCCGACGTACTCTGCTCCCAGCACTGGTGCAATGAGCAGGCTCAGAAAAACAGCTGCCAGAACGATTTTCATGGCATTCATACAAATATTTTTTAATGTCTTGAAGATATATAAGATTAATCATGATGATTCTCATGGATGAATGATGGAGAAACTGGAGGTTTACAGCCTCCCGAAATATTCTTCAAGCTTTCTGTCCTTTTTGACTATTCTGAGCAGAGTTTCCTTTATTTCCTCCGGATCTGAGCTTTTAAGTCCGAAGTATATGGCAAAGTTCTTGGTGGTCCTGAGTATTGTCGATCTTCCCTTCTTCTCCTCGGTAATAAACCCCATCTCCCGGAGTTTTTTAACATGCTCGTAGCATCTGTTTCCCCTTATCTTCGCCAGTTCTGAAAGCTTTACGGGCTGTTTTATCGCAATTATGGCAAGCGTTCTTAAAACACCTTTTTCGAGGTCCCTCTCTGTGAAATTTCTTATTATTTCGGAGTACTCCGGTTTCACTCTCATCAAATACTTTTTTCCGAGCTTCACGATTTCTATGGATGTTTCTCTTGACGAGTAGTCTCTGATAAGCTCTTCGATTGCCTTTTCCACTTCTCCTGCCTCTGACCCGATTACCTTTGCGATTTTTGAAGGGGATAGTGGATCCGAGGATGCGAACAGAATTGCCTCAATCTTGTCCTTCATCGTTCAACCTCCTAATCTCTATGTCGGTCTCGAAGATTCTCTCCTGGTGTATCTCGAACACCCTTCTGAATGCGAGATGAAGTATAGAAATGTACTTCGAGACGAGGTCAAAACCGGCAATCTCTCCGAGCTTCACGATGTCTCTGTTTTTCATCATTTCCTCGATCACCGTTTTCAGCTTCTCTATACTCTCTTCAAGGTCCTCGTCATGGGGGACTTCAAGGGGATCGATCTGCACTTCCGGTTTTCTGACCCTTCTCTTCCTCCTTGCTTTCCTCACCCTCTCTGCTGACTCCAGCTCCTTTATCAGGTCCTCAAGTGTTGTGTATCTCCTGACCCTCTTCCTTCCGGCATCAATCAGTGCGCTTATGAGTTCATCTTCAAGAATGCTTTCGTCCAGTATCTCCTCTTCAATAAAGTCCTGAGCAATGTATGATTCGAATTCGTCTTCGGGATAGTCGTAATCCACGTACACCGGCTCTGAAAAATCCCCTTCGTAATCATTCTCTGCCTCTTCCTCCTGAATTCCGATTGCCTCCGTGGTTATGATGTCTGACTTCATCCTGACGAGGATGGCCGCATAGAGCAGAACCCTTCCTGAAATCCTCAAATCAAGCTTTTTTGCCTTCTCAAGCTCTTTGAGAAACTTGTCTGCAACATCGACTACATCTATATTCACCGGATCGATTTCGCCCTTCCTGGCAAGGTTGTAGAGCATCTCTACTGGATCATCGATGCTCTCCGTATTCCAGTTACCTGTGATATGTTGTCCCTCCCCATCGTAACTCCAACAATCGCATCAGCCTGTTCGAGCATGGGCTTTCTGAGCGATACGACAATGAACTGTGCCCTTGACGACATCTCCTTTATCATTCTTGCAAGTCTCGCAACGTTGACTCCGTCCAGGAACATATCCACCTCGTCAAATGCATAGAATGGTGCAGGCTTGTAGCGCTGAATGGCAAAAATCAGGGCAAGGGCTACAAGGCTTTTCTCTCCACCACTCATCTGCTCCAGCCTCTGGACCTGTTTGCCATACGGTCTGACCTTCATGTAAAGACCCGAATTGAACGGGTCATCTGGATTGTCGAGATTAAGCTCACCCTCACCATTCGTGAGCTTCGCAATAACATCTTTGAAGTTCTCGTTAATGGCATTGAACACCTCAAAAAACTTCTCCTTCTTCATTCTATCGTATCTGTCTATTCTTTCGAGTATCTCTCCTCTCTCCTTTTCAAGTTCGAGCTTTCTGGAGTATATTTCTTCCCATCTTTCCTTCACTTCTTCGTACTCTTTTATGGCCTTGAGGTTCACGTCTCCAAACCCTGAAAGCTCTCTCTCCACTTCATCAAGCTCTCTGACTGCATCCTCCCTGCTCATTCTCGGTTCAGCTTCGGGAAGCTCTGAAACCTCAGATGCGAGCTGTTGCACGACTTCTCTTCTGGCTCTGATCTTTTCGTCGAATCCTGTAATTTCGTACTCGAGTTTACCCTCTTCCTTTTCCAGCTCCTTGATTCTTGAAAATGTCTCATCTCTTCTGGTTCTAAGTTCCCTGACCTTCGCCCCAAGCACACTCTCTCTTTCGTTAAGTTCTTCGATTTCCACTCGTAGCTCATCCATTCTGTGCCTGTTTTTCTCGATTTTATCCCTCAGCTCGTTAACGCCTGAATCAATTTCGGCAATTCTGCTCTCTTTTTCGCCTATCTCCTTTTCCAACTGTTTAATTTCGAGTTCTTTCTTTTCTATATCTCCTTCAACCTTGATCATCGCTTCTCTGGCGAGGGAGAGCCTGTTTTTTAGATTATCATGCTCTTCCGTGAGTTTGGGCAATGCACTACCCTTCAATTTTCTGTTCAGCTCATCTATTTCCTTTTCGAACATCTGTATTTCTGAATCGACTTTCTTCAGGGATTTTTCAGTATCCTGGACTTTCACACCGAGTTCTCTTCTTTCCCGCTCTTTAGAATCAATTTTTTCAATTATCTCTGATTCTCTGTGAGAAAGCCCATCAAGTCTTGCCTTCAGAAGTTTGAGATCACTTTCGGCATTTCTTAGCTTTTCGTCAGCGCTCTTTATCCTTTCATTTATCTCTCTCCACTGGTCTTCGAGTTTTCTGACCTCTCCCAGAAGGGCAGCTTTCTTGGAGTTCAGAATTGAAATATCTTCGGAAATCTTTTTCTCCCTTTCAAGCAATTCTTTGGAGATTAACAGGCCTCTTTTCCTGTCGATGCTCCCTCCGGTTATGGCGCCAGTTTTTTCGATCAGTTCTCCATCAAGAGTAACGATTCTTTTTCCGTCCATGATTTTTTTGGCATTCTCCACAGTATCCACGACTATTGTATCTCTGAATACGAAGTTGAATACCGGCCTGAATTTCGATTCACAGCTCACGAGATTGACAGCATAGTCTATAACCCCTTCAGCTTTCAGAACACCTTTGTTGAGGTTAACCTTCTCGAAATTCTTTCTGATCTTGTTAAGTGGGAGAAAAGTGGCTCTGCCCCCTCTGATCTGCTTCAGGTACTTGATTGCTCTTATGGCATCCTCTTCAGTCTCAACGACGATGAAGTTGAGGGCGCTGCCGGCGGCTATTTCAAGGGCCAGTGCATACTTCTCGTCAACCTCTGCAAGCTGGGCGACAACACCATAAATTCCGGGAAGAGCTTTTTTCTCCTTTGCCTCGAGAATCAGCTCAACCGCTCTGCCAAAAGCAGCATCGTAGGCAGAAAGCTCTGCCTTAACCTTTGCAAGCTCAAGCTCCTTTTGTTTTATGTCTTCATCGATCTGGGATAGCTGATTCCTGAACTGGAAAAGTTTGCTGTCTATCTTCTGTCTTTCCTTTGTCTCTCTTGCAATCTCTCTTTCTATCTGCTCTCTTTCCGCCTCTTTTTCTTTAATTTCTTTCTTTATGGTGTCGTATTCTGCCCTTATTCTTGACAGCTCGCTATCAAGCTCTTCAATCTCGATTGTGATTCTCCTCATTCCCTCATAGAGCCTGTCTCTCTCACGCAGAAGTTCCGATCTCCTGTCCCTCAGACTTTCGAGCTGAGATGAAATTGAAATGAGTTTATCCTTGATTTCCCTCTCCTTTCCGCCGATTTTTTCTATCTCGGCCCTGACATTTTCAATCTGAATTTCGATTGATTTCAGGTTCTCTTCCACACCCGACTTCTGGTCATACAGCCTATCAAGTTCCTTTTTCATATCTTCTAAAAGGTCGTTGAGCTTGCTTATTTCGAGAAGCAGCCTTACTCTCTCCTGATTTAGCCTGTCAATTTCCTTGTTGAGGTAGTCTTCTTCCTTTTTCAGACTTTCAAGCTCGGCCTGACAATCTGTAATTCTTTCCTGAATCTTCCTGTACTCCTCATCTGCCGTTTCCGATATTTTTCTCGTAATCTCTTCAAGCTTCTCTTTGAGCGAGTCCTTCTCCTTCAGAATTTCGGAGATTCTGTTAATTGCACTGTCCTTCTGAGCTTCGAGCCTCTCTATCTCCTTTTCGAGTCTTTTGATTTTACCCACAAGCTCTTTCCTTCTTATTGCCTTAAGCTCCGCCTCAAGCTCTTCCTTTTTTGAGATGAGGGATTTGTATCTCAATGCGACCTCTCTGTCTTTTTCAAGCTCCCTCAACCTTGATTCGACCTCATGCAGAACAGCCGAAATTGTTTCGATGTTTTGCCTTACAGCTTCAAGCTCTTCAATTGCCTTTGCCTTTTTTTCCTCAAATTCAGAAATTCCGGCAATGTCGTCTATGATTTTTCGTCTCTGCACGGGAGTCATTTCCACTATCCTTGTAACGTCTCCCTGCATCACAACGTTGTATGCATCGCTGAAAATCCCGTGTTTTTCAAGAATCTTTACGACCTCGCCGTGACTTGCAGGTTTTCCGTTGATGTAGTAATGGCTGTAGTAATTTCTATCTGTAACCTTTATCTTCCTTGAGATTACCAGTTCGTCTCCGTCCGTCTGGAATACGAGTTCAACCTCTGCACTGTCGCTTCTTTTTCCATTTCCTGAAAATACGAGGTCTGTGAGTTTCTCTGCTCTGAGGACCTTGGATGAAGAATGCAGACCGAGGCAGAAAAGAATTGCGTCAATTATGTTGGATTTGCCGCTTCCATTCGGCCCGCTTATGACAGTAAAACCTCGTTCGAGGGGTATCTCTACCTTTTTACCAAATGATTTGAAATTCCTTATTGTTATTTTTTTTACATGCATGATGTCAGTCAACAACTATTATTTCGTCACTGTCCTCCTTTTCCTCTGTTTCTCTACTCTCCTCTTCAGGGCTTAGAATCTCTCTGATTTCCCTTGATTTCTGTTCTCTTGTGGATAGCTCCGATTTCAGATACAGTATCTCATCCATCAGGCTTTCCACAGTCTTGTTCAGCTCGGATACTTTTGCCTCAAGCACCCTGACCTTCTCCAGTTCTTTCCTGATTTCTGAAATGATTTCAGACTTCATTTCCTCGACATTCATTCCTGCCACCCTTTTGAGTTCTTTTATCTCCTTCTCCTTCTCGGCCAGCTTCTTTTCCAGCCTCTCAATAATCAGATCACGCTCATTCATCTGAATAAAAATAGATAAGGTAGTTTATATACTTTTTCACGGAACAAGTCTCTGCCTGTCCCTTGGGAACAGCACAGCCTCCCTGATGTTTGGTAGCTCGAGCATGGCCATGAGAAGCCTTTCAAGACCCATGCCCCAGCCCGAGTGCGGGGGCATACCGTATCTGAACGTATCAAGATAGAATCCGAAACTTTCAGGATCAAGACCCTGCTCCTTAATTCTCTTCACAAGCAGGTCGTATGTGTGAATTCTCTGGGCACCGCTGGATATCTCAATCCATCCCTTCATGAGATCGAATGTTTTGGATATTTCAGGCTCATCCTCGTACGGCATTGCATAGAACGGCTTTGATTCTGTGGGCCAGTCAACAATGAAGTAATATCCGTCGAATTCTTCTGCTACGAATTTCAGTGCCTGTGTTGACAGATCATCTCCCCATGTAATCTCTTCTCCCTTCCTGCTTGCGATCTCAACTGCCTCGTCGTACTTCACTCTCTCAAAAGGTGTTTCGGGCACTTCAACTCTGGCATCTATCCAGTCCAGGTATCTCTCGCACCTTTCGGCAACATTTTCGTGGATACTCTTTACAAGCTCTTCAAGATACTTCATGACTCCCTCGTGGTCTGTAAAGCTCACTTCAATGTCAACGCTTATCGCTTCATTAAGGTGTCTTACTGTGTTGTGCTCCTCTGCCCTGAATATCGGGCCGATTTCAAGGACCTTTTCGAGCCCTGCGGCCATCAGAGCCTGTTTGTAGAGCTGCGGGCTCTGGTTGAGAAATGCCTCTCTCTCGAAGTATGTTATCGGGAAAAGCTCGGTACCGCCTTCGGTTGCGGTCGATACAATCTTTGGAGTGTGAACTTCTACGAACCCGTGCCTATCGAAGAATTCCCGAATCGTCTGCACGGCAACATGCCTGATTCTGAAGATTGCCTGTATTCTCGGTTTTCTCAGATCCATGAACCTGTTGTCCAGTCTCGTATCCAGCTCTGCAGGCACCTTTTCCGTTACCTCCAGTGGGAGGGGTGCGTCAGCTTCGTTGAGTATTTCGATTTCCTGAGGTATTATCTCAAAACCATTTGGAGCTTTTTCCTCGGGTTTAACCTCACCGACCACTCTTATGACGCTCTCTCTCCTTATTTTCCTTGCTTTTTTGAAGAGTTCTCTGTCGACAACCTTCTTGGGCAGCGTTATCTGAGCAAAGCCTTCTCTGTCTCTCAGGATCAGGAAGACGAGCCCTCCAAGGTCTCTCACTTCATGAACCCATCCATATAGTTCCACATTTCCGCCGTAATCTTCCTCACCAACATCTGCTGTGTACTTTCTCATTTCAATCTCTCCTCCACAGATTTTGCATGCCATTCAAGACCTTCAGCTCTTGCAAGTTTTGAAATTATGGTGCTGAGCTTTTCAAGCCCCTCTCTGCTTATTTCCTGATATGTCATGCTTTTCATAAATGTTTCAGCACTAACACCGGAATACATTCTGGCAAACCCTCCTGTCGGAAGGATGTGGTTTGTCCCGCTTGCGTAATCTCCTGCAGCAACGGGCGAATACCTGCCCAGAAAAACACTTCCCGCATGTCTGACCTTTTCAAAAACCTGCCAGTGGTTTTCGGTTATTATTACCAGATGCTCGGGAGCTATGCTGTTTGCAAATTCAACTGCATCTCCAATTTTTTCGAAAACCTTAATCTCGAGGATCCCCCCGGGAAACACATCTCTTACCCTTTTTTCAACTTCGCTGGCAATTTTTTTCGAGGTAGTCGCCACAAATGCCCTTGCCATCGGGTCGTGTTCAAGCTGAGCAAGACACTCGAGAGCCACAGTTTCCGCATCTGCATTCTCGTCGGCCAGTATCATCACCTCGGAGGGACCTGCGGGCATGTCAATTGAAACATCCTTTGAAACGATCAGCTTTGCAGCGGTAACGTAAATGTTTCCCGGGCCAGCTATTTTTTCAACCCTCTTTATAGTTTCAGTTCCGTACGCCATCGCGGCTATTGCCTGTGCCCCTCCAACCCTGTATATTTCATCGACCCCGCAGATGTCCATTGCAACGAGAGTTAATGGATGGATCTTGCCCTCAGCGTCTGGAGGAGTGCATGCCACGATTTCATCTACTCCAGCGAGGTTTGCAGGCACAGCAGACATCAGAACTGTTGAAGGGTAACTCGCCCTTCCTCCGGGTATGTAAAGTCCCGCTCTCTCAACCGGGATGTATCTTTTTCCCATTATCATGTCCCCGAAATCTATTCTGATATCTCTGTCGGGCATAGTTATGTAATGGAACCTTTCTATGTTCTCCTTTGCCAGCTCAAGAGCATCGACGAGTTCGTCGTCGACTCTCTCATACGCCTCTTCGATTTCATCTTCCGTAACAGCTATTCTGCTTATTTTTACACCATCAAACTTTTCCGTAAGCTCGATGAGGGCTTTATCTCCCTCTTTTTTCACCTTTTCGATAACTGGCTTTACCTTTTCGATAAACTCATCCATCAAAATCCCCCGCTCTGGTCGAAAGGTGTTCATTTATTGCGATTACTGCCCTCCTTAAAATATTTCTGTTGTCGTACGCTCTAACGATTCCCTCGATCTCCTCCTTCTCCAAGCTCATCAGCTCTTTTGCGAACTTGGTCATGTTGGGTATGGCCCTTACAACATTGTCAACTATCGTAACATCTGCCATTTGAGCTGTTCTTGACAGCGGATTCAGGTCGATGGTTATGACTTTCTTGCCGTGCTTTTTTAGAATTTCACATCTATCTCCATCTTCAAGAGGGACAAGGACAACATCTGCCCTGTAGATTCCTCTTTTATCGACCATTCGCCTCGCGGATTCAAGCCCTTCCAGAAAGGCATCGCTGTTGCTGTAAACAACGGCGCCATATTTTTCAAGTTCTTCCGCAATCTTCCTGAACCTCTCCTCAGTTCTGTAGAATATGTTCACCTCTAACGGGATGTTCAGGAGTTTGGCCAGTTCGGAGATCTCTTTCCCGACAAGCGCAGCGGTGTTGCCGTTTACCGAGATGACGGGGTGCCTGGATATTATGAGCATGGCAACTGCAGCCCTCTCAGCTTCGAGGGCAAAGTCGTGGCTGGTTTCACCAAGCAAATAATCAAAGCACTCTCCCCTCCCTTGGGCTATGAGACCTTCGGGGGCAACAAGCCCTTTCCTGAAGCCTTCAACCAGCTTCTCCCTTGTCATCAGCGAATGATATCTGGGGTGAGACTCAGGAATACGCATGCCCCTACCAACACCGGACAGATTTAAAGTCTTTCCTGCCTGTACTTGTTCAGTATTTCACCAAGCTCCTTCCCTTCAAAGAATTTTTTTTGTGTGATTTTGTACCCCTTCTTGGTCTCCTCAAGCATTTCCAGCTCAAAAAATCTCCATTTTTCTTTTTTGATCTTTAGGGCTATAATCGGCTTTGCCCCGAACAGATTTGAGAACATCACAAGTTCTCTCAGCTTTTCGGCAGAGATGTAAAGAGGGAGTTTCTCTCTGACCTTTACTTCTATCGCAAGAAAAATCGCCCCGTTTCCTGCGAGAATATCTGGAGATGGATACTGCATCGATCCACTGCCAGCACTTCGTATTGCCGCAAAACCTTCATCCCACAGGAGGTGTACGAGTTCCCTTTCGTAGTGCGTTCCCTTTCTTTTCATGGTCATCAGAACTTTGTTGAGCTGGCTTTTATAATGTTACCTGAAGATGTGTCTGTCTTCAGCATCCATCCTTATGAGCGGTTTGGACAGGTGCCTTCTGGCCGATGGGGGCACCTCATAGATTCCCGGTTCAAGGCCTCTCTCAACTTCAACCAGCACCTTTTCCTCAGCTTTTGTCCTGCATTTCCTGCATCTGAATCCCTTGTTCTTGCCCTCACTTTCCATCCTTTTACCGCATTCAGGGCAGAGCGGATTCATCTCTCGGTATATCTTTGCAAGCGATTCAATCCTTATTTTTTCGAGATTAATTGTTCCGTCCTTGTAGGCTCCATAAACAATTACTCGATCCCCTTTTCGAAGCTTTCGGATGATGTTCCTGAACTGTTTTGTTGGCTCAAAGGCTGCACATTTGACTTCGCCGAATTTTGTCTCCATCATGAAGAAAACGTGCCCACCCTCAATTTCGAACGGCTCCTCGACAACCACTCCGCTGAGGATGTATGATCTGGATTCAAGAAGACTCATGATATCGTCTTCGTGTGTTAGGTGCATGTCAGTCCCCTGATTTGTGACGAATATCTGATATCTGTCTATTTTTTCGGTTTTTACAGTTTCAAATGCTCTCAGCACGGCGTTTATGTCGTCACCCCTAATCCCAAAAAGGACAGGATCCGGGGAGCCAGGGACGCAGACAACCTCTTCATTCCCCCAGTCAACCGTATCGAAGGTTTTTGGATAGGTCAGCAAATCCGCAAGGAAGAATGAGTCGGGATCATATTCTCTTCTTTTGCCAAATCTTTCCCTTTTCCTGTAGGCGAGGAGCTCTATTGTTGTATCCTCACACTCCGCCCCAACTGACGCCAGGGCGCCAATCAACCCCCTGCCTCTCTTGTACTTCAGATGAGGGATGAAGTATTTTCCGATAATGAACAGAGCCTCATCAAGTGAAATAACGTCTTTTATAGCTCTCTGGGAAAATGTATACAGCACATTCATGATATCGTCGTTTTCGGCGTCGATGAACACGAGTCCCGGGTCTGTGTCCTCTTCATTGAGTTCGGCAAGCTCAAGAACCGTTTCGTTGCTGAGGTCTATAACTTCAGAAATGTCTTCTGTTTCTACCAGAAACGAAACCGCACCATTGCCTCTCGTCTTAAATGGGATGTTTGGGTTGAGCCTTATAAGTCTCGGGAGACCGAGAATCCTGTTTCCTGCCTTTTCAAGTTTCTCTATCAGTATTCTCGACAGATATGTGGTGCACATCCCCTTTCTGGAGTCCGTGTCGTCTATGCCTATCCAGAACCTCATCAGGCTGGTGGTATTTATATGGGTTTAAAAAGTGTGCAGTCATGCTTTAACCGAATTCCTTTTTTGAGCCTGTCCCTCGAGGGCTGTGAGTCTCTCGTTGAGCCTCGCAATCAGATCTTCAAGTTCAGCTTTCATTATTTTCAGGTCTTCCAGTTTGTCTTCAATTTCTCTGAGCTTTTCATGTGCAAGTTTCAGTGTAAACCTGATCTGCTCTGGCTCACTTACATCATACATGTCGAGAATCTGCTTGATCTCTTCAAGTGTGAACCCGAGTCTTTTACCCCTCAGAATCAGCTTCAGCCTCGCTCTGTCTCTTTTTGTGAAAATTCTGTGATTTCCCGGAGTCCTCTGAGGGTTTAAAAGACCAATTTCTTCATAATATCTGATGGTCCTCGTACTCACGTCGAGCTCTTCTGCAAGCTCCGATATTGAATAGTACTCTCTCCTTTTGTCATTAGTTGACATACAAATTTTTTGGAGAGAAGAATTTATAAATTTTTTCAAATCTATCCTGATTAATATGCTCAAAACCTCTGGAAACGACTTATGCAAAAGTATTATAAACTGAGCATGGAAGTGTGCGTTTAAGCTCCGGTGGTGTAGCCCGGCCAATCATACGGGACTCTCGATCCCGTGACCCGGGTTCAAATCCCGGCCGGAGCACTTCAATATTTATTATTCAATTCTGCGAGGACCTCTCGTGCCATGTGGAAAACCCTTTTGGCGTCTCTGTTTGAAAGACCTGCTTTCTTCAGACCGTCGATGCCGGCATTCATGGCATCCTTGCAGAATATTATCCCTGACATGACGAGTGTATCGAGAACGTGCTTGTTGACATCCAGCAGCGTTATGGGATAGAGATTTTTGGAGGTTAGCAGAAATTCGATACCTTCTCTTTTTGGATAGTTCCATCCTGTGAGCTTTACTCCTCTGCATTTGCCATATTTTTTTGCCTCATCTGAGAATTTGGTGTTGGTGAACAGCCATACACCGTCAAACTCGTCGATATCGAGAAATCTGGCGTAGGTGTACATGACTTCCTTCAGCCCCGTGTATATCGGAATGTTGTGGAACTTGCATTCTACTAAATACCTGGTCCCATCTTTTTCGGCAATGATATCTATCTCGTGCTCCACACACTTTCCCCGTACCATCTGGTTCGTAGATGTTTTGTAGCCGTGCTCTTCCAGAAGTCTTGCAACGAATTTTTCAAACTCGTAACCTGCAGGTCCTAGTTTGTATAGGGACCCTTTCAGGTCGTATATCTTTCCACTAAACCCTTTGTGCTTTCCAAGCAGGTCGAGTACTATGCTTAAAATTTCGTCTGTGGTTATGCCATCATAAAGCCTTTCCTCGAGTTCTTCGATAATTTTTGTTGCAGTTTTTGAATCAATTCCTGCTTTTGTTATCGTCCTTTTTATTTTCAGGGGACTGTATTCTTCGATCCGCCCATCCCTCTTTATCACGCTTATTTTGTTCTGCTTCGTCAACACAAACATCACCGTCAGGAGTGGAGTAATTTCCGTAACTTTTTTAATGTTTTCAGTCCAGTATGTGTGATCATAGAATATGATCATGCGGATCGAAAGCTGTAATCATTTGACCCGGACCCCACGGAGATTGATAGCCAGCGGCTCACGGAAAAATTTTCTAAACACATACCATAGCCTTCAGGGTAAGGGCTCGTAGCTCAGCCAGGCAGAGCGACGGGCTTTTAACCCGTCGGTCGCGGGTTCAAATCCCGTCGAGCCCGCTTAACCCCTATTCAAGGAGGATGACTATGAAGATCAGGCTGCAGGATCACATACTGGTTCCAAAACATGAGATTTTGAGTGAGGGGGAAGTGGAGGAGCTTCTCGAAACACTCGGTATCAGAAAGGAAGATTTACCGAAAATCAGGTCAGACGACCCAATAGCAAAGGAAATTGGAGCTAAGAAAGGGGATGTTGTGAAAATAACGAGAGAGGACGAATATTTTGGTAAGAGTATAGCTTACAGGCTTGTGATATGATTCTGGGATACTGTAATGTCGGGAGAATTGAGAAATTTTTATGGTTAGTGGGTGGTAGGTATGGATAGTAGAGTTCTTGCAAGAAATTATTTCACGCATGAAAGGCTGGTAAAGCACCAGATCGACTCATACAACAGATTCATAGATGAAGGTTTACAGCGAGTCATCGATGAGCAGGGTGTCATCGAGCTTGACATCGAGAACACGTATGTAAAGCTGGGGAAAATACAGGTTGGGAAACCAATGATAAAGGAAGCTGATGGTACTGAGACAATTCTTTACCCGTCCATCGCAAGGTTGAGGAACATGACTTACGCTGCTCCGCTCTATCTTCAGTGCTGGGTCATCGATGAAGGTAAAGAACTCGAGGAGGAATGGGTTAGAATTGGAGAATTGCCGGTGATGGTTAAATCGAAGATATGCAACCTGAACGAGGTTGATCCCGTCAGCGTGGGTGAAGACCCCTTTGATCCGGGCGGGTATTTTATCATAAATGGGACTGAAAGGGCGCTGATGACCCTCGAGGACCTCGCCCCAAACAAAATCCTTCTCGAAAAGGAAGAGAGATACGGCGAGGAGATTGAGATTGCGAAGTGTTTCAGCCAGAGGAGAGGGTACAGGGCTTTAATCGTTGTTGAAAGGAGCAAGAGCAACACGCTGGAGGTTAGTTTTCCGCAGCTTCCCAAGCCAATTCAGTTCGTGGTGATGATGAGGGCCTTAGGCGTCGAAAGCGATCAGGAAATCGTCGAGATGGTGAGCAACGATCCTGAAATAATGAAGTTCATGCTTGAGAATGTTGAGGTTGCTGAAGTTGAGAGTCAGGAGGAAGCGATAGATTACATAGGTAAGAGGGTTGCACCGGGTCAGAGCAGAGAATACAGGTTGCAGAGGGCAGAGCAGGTTATTGATCAGTACTTCCTTCCACATATTGGAACCGAAAAGGAAGACAGAAAGGCGAAAGCCTTTTTCCTTGCGAGGATGGCTGAGGCAGTTCTGGAGCTTTATCTTGGTTACAGAAGTGAGGACGACAAGGATCATTATGCAAACAAGAGACTTAAGCTTGCTGGAGACCTTATGGAGGAAATTTTCAGAGTTGCATTCCTTAGGCTCATGAAGGATGTCAAATACCAGCTTGAGAGAGCAAAGGTCAGGGGAAGATCGATGAAGATGTCCACTGCAGTTAGAAGTGACGTGCTTACGGATAGAATCATGCATCCAATGGCGACCGGTAACTGGGTAGGCGGCAGGACAGGTGTTTCCCAGCTTATAGACAGACACAATTACATCTCTATCCTCTCGCAGCTCAGGAGAGTAATCTCTCCTCTTTCGAGATCTCAGCCGCATTTTGAGGCAAGAGATCTGCACCCCACTCAGTTTGGGAGGATATGTCCGAGTGAGACTCCGGAAGGGCCAAACTGTGGTCTTGTCAAAAACTTCGCCGAGTATGCTGAAGTAAGCGTCGGTGTCGATGAGGATGAGGTTATTTCCACCCTTTACAGCCTTGGTGTGGAGAAAATTAAAGGGTGATGTTTCATGAAAAAATGCAGAGTTTATGTTAATGGTGCCCTTGTCGGATTTGTGGATGATGGTGGGAAACTTGCTGACCAGATACGGGATCTGAGGAGGAAGGGCAAAATAAGCAATCAGATTAACGTGGTTTATTACTCAGACTCAAACGAGGTTAGGATAAATACTGACGCTGGAAGGGCGAGGAGACCCCTCATTGTGGTCAGAAATGGTAAACCCCTCGTAACTGATGAGGATATTGAAAAGCTGAAAAAAGGAGAGATAACTTTTGACGACCTCGTAAGGCAGGGTAAAATTGAGTACCTCGATGCAGAGGAAGAGGAAAACGCGTACATTGCCATAAGCGAAGATGCGCTAACGGAGGAACATACTCACCTTGAAGTTGATCCTGCACTCATTGTCGGTATCTGCACGGGCAGTCTTCCGTATCCCGAACACAACGCTTCTCCAAGAAACACAATGGGCGCTGCAATGATAAAGCAGAGCTTGGGTTTGCCATATTCCAATCTCAAGTTCCGGGCAGATACGAGAGGACACCTTCTGCACTATCCGCAGAAGCCAATTGTTGCCACTGACACCCAGATGGAAATAAGATTCGATGAAAGGCCTGCCGGGCAGAACTTTGTCGTTGCGGTTATAAGCTATGAGGGCTATAACATTGAGGATGCTCTTATTTTCAACAAGGCCAGCATTGAAAGAGGACTTGGCAGATCCCACTTCTTCAGAACGTATGAAGCGGAAGAGATGAGGTATCCCGGTGGACAGGAAGACAAATTTGAGATTCCACCTTCAGACGTAAACGGTTACAGGGGTGCCGAGGCATACATGCATCTGGATGAAGATGGTCTCGTGTTTCCGGAAACCGAGGTCGGTCCGGATGACGTGCTGATCGGAAAAACCTCTCCACCAAGGTTCCTTGAGGAACCCACTGAGCTTGGCATCTCTCCACAGAAGAGGAGGGAGACATCCGTAACCATGAGAAGTAACGAAAAGGGTATTGTTGATGCCGTTTTTCTTACGATCTCTGAAAACGGACAGAAACTCACAAAGGTCAGGGTCAGGGATCAGAGAATCCCCGAGCTTGGAGATAAGTTTGCCTCAAGGCACGGACAGAAGGGAGTTATTGGGCTGATAGTGCCCGAGGAGGACATGCCGTTCAGCGAGTCCGGCATAGTGCCGGATATGATCGTCAACCCCCATGCAATTCCTTCGAGAATGACTGTAGGGCATGTTCTTGAGATGATCGGCGGTAAGGTCGGCAGTCTTGAGGCAAGGAGGGTTGATGGAACGGTCTTCCATGGTGAAAAAGAGGAAGACCTGAGACAGACCCTGATAAAGTACGGTTTCAGCCATACGGGTAAAGAGGTAATGTATGATGGCATCACGGGCAAGAAAATTGTTGCTGACATCTTTGTTGGTGTGATTTACTATCAGAAGCTGTATCACATGGTGTCGAGCAAGCTTCACGCAAGGAGCAGAGGGCCAGTGCAGATTCTCACAAGACAGCCAACAGAAGGTAGAGCAAGGAAGGGAGGTCTCAGGTTTGGTGAAATGGAGAGAGATGTTCTCATTGGACACGGTGCTGCTTTGCTGCTCAAGGACAGGCTGCTCGACGAGTCTGACAAGGTTGAGGTCTGGGTGTGCAACAAGTGCGGGCATGTGGCAACCTATGATTTCAGAAGGAGGACTCCGTACTGTACGGTTTGTGATGATGACAGCGACATCCACAGAGTGGAGATGAGCTATGCCTTCAAGCTTTTGCTCGATGAGATGAAGTCCATGATAATCGCTCCAAGGCTCCTGCTTGGAGATAGGGCGTGAGGTGGTTGAATGATACCGAAAAGAATAAGTTCGATCAGGTTTGAAGTTTTAAGTCCAAAAGAGATAAGAAAAATGAGTGTTGTCAAGGTAATCTCACCTGAAACTTATGATGACGACGGTTTTCCCATAGAATTCGGATTGATGGACCCGAGACTTGGAGTGATTGACCCCGGACTGAAATGCAAAACCTGTGGTGGTAAGGCCGGCGAGTGTCCGGGTCATTTTGGTCACATTGAGCTTGCGGCTCCAGTGGTTCATGTGGGCTATGCGAAGCTCATAGCAAGGTTGCTCAACGCAACATGCAGGGAGTGCGGAAGAATTCTGCTCAAGGATGACAGACGAGATAAATTTGTGACTGAGATCGAGGAGAGGCGAAAGCTCGGTCAGGATTACGAGGGAATAGTGAAGGAAGTCTTCAGAGTTACGAAGTCTGTTAAGAAGTGTCCTCACTGTGGTTCTGATCAGATGGAGATCAAATTCGAAAAACCCACGTTTTTCTACGAGAACGAGCACAGGCTGACTCCCAGGGATGTGAGGGAGCGGCTTGAAAAGATCCCCGATGAGGATCTACCGGCTTTTGGAATGGATCCCAAAGCAGTCAGGCCAGAGTGGATGGTTCTCACTGTTCTTCCCGTTCCACCGGTAACGGTAAGACCCTCAATCATCCTTGAAACAGGTCAGAGGAGCGAGGATGACCTTACTCACAAGCTTGTAGATATAATCAGGATCAACCAGAGATTTATGGAGAACAAAGAGGCGGGAGCGCCGCGGCTGATTCTCGAAGACCTCTGGGAGCTTCTGCAGTATCACGTTACAACCTATCTTGACAACGAGGTATCGGGCATACCACCCGCGAGACATAGGAGTGGCAGGCCTCTCAAAACTCTTGCACAGAGGCTTAAAGGCAAGGAAGGCAGATTCAGAGGTAGTCTGTCAGGTAAACGAGTTAACTTTTCAGCGAGAACTGTTATCAGCCCTGATCCAAACCTCAGCATAAACGAAGTGGGTGTTCCGCTGGAGGTTGCTGAAGAGCTGTCAGTTCCGATATATGTGACTGAGAAGAATATTGATGAAGCGAGAGAGTTCATTCTCAGGGACGAGCACCCCAAGGCGAACTATGTTATCAGGGAAGACGGCAGGAGAATTAGAATCATAGAGTCCAACAGGTATGAGCTTGCAGAAAAACTTGAACCCGGATGGATTGTGGAGAGACAGCTTATGGATGGCGACATCGTTCTGTTCAACAGACAGCCCTCGCTTCACAGGATGAGCATCATGGCACATTATGTGAAAGTCCTGCCTTACAAGACATTCAGACTCAATCCAGCAGTTTGTCCGCCATACAACGCTGATTTTGATGGGGATGAGATGAACCTGCATGTGCCGCAAAGCCTTGAAGCTCAGGCAGAGGCAAAGATTCTGATGGCGGTTCAGGAGCACATTCTGTCCCCAAGATTTGGTGGACCGATTATTGGAGGAATTCATGATCACATCTCTGGCCTGTATCTCCTCACGAGGGGTGAGAAATTATTCAGCAAGGCAGAGGTCATGGAAATAATACGCCCCCTGGAGATAACAAAGCTCCCTGAGCCGAAGCATGACGGCAAGTGGAGTGGAAAGCAGATTTTCAGCATGATTCTTCCCGACCTGTCTCTCGAATTCAAGGCAGAGATCTGCCAGGGGTGCGAGGTCTGCAAGGGTGTTGAGTGTGAAAATGACGCTTACGTGTACATAAGGAACGGTGAACTCGTTACCGGGACGATCGATGAGAAGGCGGTCGGTGCTTTCAAGGGTATAATCATTGACGAAATCATCAGAAAATATGGAACCGAGGAAGCGAGAAAGTTCATAGACAACATGACAAAACTCGCCATCAGGGCAATCATGTTCACGGGCTTCACTGTGGGTATCGACGACGTTGATATTCCGAAAGAGGCAAGAGAGCAGATCGAACAGGTTATTGAGGAAGCAGAGGAAAGGGTGTGGAAGCTCATTGAGGCGTACAAGCAGGGTAACCTTGAACCCATGCCCGGACGAAGCATAGAGGAAACGCTCGAGATGAAAATCATGCAGGAGCTTGGCAGAGCGAGAGACATGGCTGGAAAGATAGCCGGAAGGTATCTGGGTATGGATAATGCAGCGGTTATCATGGCCGTGAGCGGTGCAAGGGGTTCGATGCTCAACCTTACCCAGATGGCAGCATGTATTGGGCAGCAGTCTGTCAGAGGAGAGAGGATTAAGAGAGGTTACACCTACACAGACAGAACTCTTCCACACTTCAAGCCTGGCGATCTCGGTCCTGAGGCAAGAGGTTTTGTCAGGAGCAGTTACAAGGACGGCTTGAATCCAATTGAGTTCTTCTTCCACGCTGTTGGTGGTAGAGAAGGTCTTGTCGATACTGCTGTCAGAACTTCACAGTCAGGTTACCTGCAGAGAAGGCTGATCAATGCACTTCAAGACCTCAAGGTGGATTATGATGGAACTGTCAGAGAGCAGACCAGCGGTCTTATTGTACAGTTCAGATACGGACAGGATGGTGTGGACCCTATGAAAAGCTACAGGGGTAAGGCTGTGGATGTAAAGAGAATCATCAGAGAGGTAATGGGAGAGTGATTGGTATGAAGGAGACGTATTACGAATTGATGAAGGATTATCCTCTTCCCGATTACGTGAGGGATTTGGTTGCTGAGGAGCTGGAAAAGATAAATGCGGATGAAAATACTGCCAAAAAGGTAATTGAGAGGTGTTATGAGGCTTATTTGAGGAACCTCGTTGAGCCTGGAGAGGCAGCAGGCATAGTTGCAGCCCAGTCCATTGGAGAGCCAGGTACCCAGATGACGATGAGAACGTTCCACTATGCCGGTGTTGCAGAGATTAACGTTACTCTCGGTCTTCCAAGGCTGATTGAAATCCTGGATGTCAGGAAAAACCCCTCAACACCCATGATGACCATAAGGCTGATTCCTGAATATGCAAAGGACAGGGAAAAGGCAAGGGAAGTTGCAAACAGGATTGAAGCCACATACGTTACTGACGTCGCGGAGATAGTTACCGATCTCAGGAGGATGCAAATAGTAATCAAGCCTGATGTTAAGGCTCTCGAAAGAAAGGGGCTTGACAGGGATAAGCTGAAGAAGAAGATCGAAAAAAACCTCAAAATCGAGCTTGATGAGGTCGACGGGGATTTCGTTCTGAGCATTGAAGAGCCGTCGTTCAAGCTTCTGATGGACACGTTCGATAAGGTGAAGAGGCTTGTTGTGTCTGGAATTAAGGAAATAAAGAGAGTCATCATAAGAAAGGAAGGCGACGAGTATGTTCTGTACACTGAAGGTTCAAATCTCAAGAAGGTTATGAAAGAGAAGGGAGTTGACTACGCGAGAACAGTCACAAATAATATATACGAGATATATGAGGTTCTGGGAATCGAAGCTGCCAGAAATGCGGTGATAAATGAGGCAATATCCACGCTCGAAGAGCAGGGTCTTGAGGTTGACAGGAGGCATATAATGCTTGTGGCAGATGTGATGACTGCTGATGGGGATCTGAAACAGATTGGAAGGCATGGTGTTGCCGGAGAGAAGCACAGCATACTGGCAAGGGCTGCGTTTGAAATGACTGTAAACAATCTGCTGGATGCTGCGGTTAGAGGAGAGGTGGACGAGTTGAAGGGAATTACTGAAAATATAATTGTTGGACAGCCCATAAAGCTTGGAACGGGAGATGTTGAACTTGTGGTAAAACTGTTCACGGGGGGAGATAAATGAAGGTAGATTTGAGTAAGGCTTTGAGAAGAGCACTGAAAACAGGAGAGGTCTATGTTGGGAGTAAGAGAACCCTCAAGGCTGTGAAGGACGGGAAGGCAAAGATGGTTATTGTGGCCAGAAACTGTCCTGAAGAGGTGCTTGAGGGTCTTAAAGGGCACGATGTGAAAATCCTGACCTACGATGGAACGAATATGGAGCTTGGTGCAATATGTGGTAAGCCGTTCAGTGTTGCAGCACTGGCAATTGTTGACGAGGGCGAATCCGAGATACTAAGTGCGGAATGAACCAATACTCTATACATTATATATTTTTGAGGGGATTTAAATGGGAGTTAAGCTGTCAACTGAAAGTATAAGGTATATCGCTCTTTTTGAAAGCCTCACCGGTGCAAACGTGAAGGACTGTCTGATTTATGATGACAAGGTTATTTTTCTTGTGAGAAAGGGTGACATGGGGCTGGCCATAGGAAAGGGCGGAATAAATGTGGAAAAGGCAAAGGAGATAATTGGAAAGAGGGTGGAGGTTCTGGAGCACAGTGATGATCCTGTGGAGTTTATTCAGAACCTGTTCAGACCCATAAGAGTCAAAGTAAGTCTTGTTGAGAAGGAAGGAAAAAGAACGGCCATCGTTCAGGCCCCTGCACAGTATAAGGGGCTTGTAATTGGCAAGGGCGGAAAAAATATAAACAAAGTCAAGGAGCTTGTGAGAAGACATCACGATATTGAAAATGTGATAGTGAAATGAGGTGAGGAGAAATGGGAAGGGGCTTATTTGCCGCAAGAAAGCTCATCGAAAATAGAAAGGAGTTCAGGTGGAGCGATAAAAGGTACGTAAGGAGAGTACTCGATCTTAAAAGAAAGGCAGACCCTCTTGAGGGTGCACCGCAGGCGAGAGGTATAGTGCTGGAAAAGCTGGGTATAGAGGCAAGACAGCCCAACTCGGCTATCAGAAAGGCTGTGAGAGTTCAGCTCATCAAGAACGGCAAACAGGTTACCGCTTTCACACCGGGAGATGGAGCAATCAACTATATTGATGAACACGATGAGGTAATCATTGAGGGTATTGGAGGCAGAATGGGAAGGAGTATGGGTGACATTCCTGGTGTGAGGTACAAGGTTGTTAAGGTAAACAACACAAGCCTCAAGGAACTCTGGAAGGGTAAGAAGGAGAAGAGACTGAGGTGATCTGATGAAATACGGTCTTACCAACGAGGATTTGCTTGTATTTGGAAAATACGATGCCTCCGAAGTTGAGGTCAGTGATCCGGCACTGAAGAACTACATAAACCTCAATCCGAAGGTAGTCCCGCATACGCATGGCAGGCACGCCAACACTCCTTTTGCGAAGCAGAATGTGTTCATCGTTGAGAGGCTTATCAACAAGGTGATGAGGAAGGAGCACAACACCGGGAAGAAAATGCTTGCATACAGCATTGTTAAAGAGGCGTTTGAAATTGTTGCAAAGAAGACCAAGAAGAACCCGATTCAGATTCTTGTTGATGCTATCATCAACGCCGGACCGAGAGAAGAGGTTGTCAGGCTGAAGTATGGTGGTATCGCTGTGCCGAAATCAGTCGATACCTCAAGTTCCAGAAGAGTTGATATTGCTTTGAGGAATATTGCTGAAGGGGCAAGGAGGGCTGCCTTCAAGTCCAAGAGGAGCATTGCAGCCTGTCTTGCAGATGAACTAATTGCTGCTGCAAATAACGAGAGCAGAAGCTATGCTGTTGCCAAGAAGGAGGAAATTGAAAGAGTTGCCAAGTCGGCAAGGTGATGTAGATGACAAGAGCGAAAAAAATGGTTGACAAGATAAAGGACCTGATGTACAAGCCGGAGAGGATAAGGAACATGGGTATCGTGGCTCACATTGATCACGGAAAAACAACCCTTTCCGATAATCTCCTTGCGGGAGCCGGAATGATCAGTGAAGAGCTTGCTGGAAGACAGCTTTACCTTGATTTCGACTCACAGGAGCAGGAGAGAGGTATCACCATCAACTCTGCGAGCGTATCAATGGTGCACGAATACGGTGGTGAGGATTACCTGATCAATCTGATTGATACTCCTGGACACGTTGACTTCGGAGGAGAAGTTACGAGAGCGATGAGAGCAGTTGACGGTGTCATTGTCGTCGTTGATGCTGTTGAGGGAATAATGCCTCAGACCGAGACAGTTCTTAGACAGGCTCTCAGGGAGAACGTTAAGCCAGTTCTTTTCGTGAATAAGGTTGACAGGCTGATAAGGGAGCTCGAGGTTACTCCCGAGGAGATGCAGAAGAGGTTCATAAAGGTCATAGCAGATGTGAACAAATTCATAAAGGCCGTCAGGCCCGACAAATACGAAGAATGGAAACTCGATGTTTCCGACGGAAGTGTGGCCTTTGGTTCAGCCCTGTACAACTGGGCTGTAAGCGTTCCCTCGATGAAGGAAACGGGCGTGGGATTCAAGGAAGTTTACGACTACCTCAAGAGTGACGACTCGAAAACACTTGCAAAGAAAACACCGCTGTTCAAGGTAGTGCTTGATATGGTTATCAGACACCTCCCACCACCTACAGAAGCTCAGAAGAGGAGGATCCCGACAATCTGGAAGGGAGACCTCGAATCGAATGTTGGCAAGGCGATGCTCAACTGTGATCCAAAAGGTCCGGTTGCACTCATGATAACCAAGATTGTCAATGATCCTCATGCCGGAGAAATTGCGGTTGGAAGACTTTTCAGCGGTACGCTCAAGCCCGGAACCGAGCTGTACATTCTTGACAAGAAAACAAAGAACAGAGCCCAGACTGTTGGACTCTTCATGGGTCCAAAGAGGGTTGAGGTGGAGGAGATCCCCGCAGGCAACATTGTGGCTCTTGTCGGGCTTAAAGATGCATCTGCAGGTTCTACATGCTCAACTGTTGAGAGCATGGAACCGTTCGAGAGCATAAAGCACTTCAGCGAACCTGTAGTTACAATGGCCATCGAGGCCAAGAACCCGAGAGACCTGCCGAAGCTCATCGAGGTGCTGAGAAAGCTTGCGAAGGAAGACCCCACCCTGCATGTTACGCTTAATGAGGAGACTGGGGAGCACCTCATCAGCGGAATGGGTGAACTCCACCTTGAGGTTAAGGTTGAGAGAATAAGAAGGGACTTCGGGCTTGAAGTCAAGACGTCTCCACCAATCGTCGTTTTCAGAGAAACCGTTAACATGACATCTCCTGTAGTCGAGGGCAAGTCGCCAAACAGGCACAACAGATTCTACATAGTTGTTGAACCATGTCCTGAGGCAGTCATAGAGAAGTTCAAGGAGGGTGAAGTCGACCTGAAGATGGATAAGAAGGAGAGGAGGAAGCTTCTGGAGGAGGCAGGTCTTCCGGGAGACGAAGCGGCCGGTGTTCAGGAGTACTACAGCGGAAACATCTTTGTGGACGTTACAAAAGGTATACAGTACCTGAACGAGACCATGGAACTGATCCTTGAAGGTTTCAGAGAGGCAATAAACGCTGGACCGGTTGCAAGAGAGCCTGTTTACGGGCTGAAGGTCAAGCTCGTTGACTGTAAGCTGCACGAGGATGCGGTGCACAGGGGACCTGCGCAGGTAATTCCTGCCGTTAGGTCAGCGATATTTGCTGCGATGCTCCAGGCAAAACCGGCTCTGCTTGAGCCATATCAGAAGGTGTATGTTACCGTCCCGCAGGAAATGATGGGTGCGGTAACAAGAGAGATTCAGGGAAGGAGAGGAGTTATACTGGAGATCAACTCCGAGGGGGATGCTGTTACTGTCATAGCCAAGGTTCCGGTCAAGGAGATGTTCGGATTCGCAGGCGCAATAAGAGGCGCAACATCAGGAAAAGCAATCTGGAGTGTGGAATTTGCAGGATTCGAGCAGGTACCTCAGAATCTGTTCGAACAGTTCGTGATGGAAGTCAGACAGAGGAAGGGATTGAAGCTTGAGATTCCAAAGCCCGAGGACTTCATCGGGTGAAAGTTTTATAAACCCTCTAATTTTTTTGTTCTGAGAAGGAGGTGGAATATATGGCAAAGGAGTTGGAACACATCAACGTCGTAATTATAGGGCATGTGGACCATGGAAAGTCAACAATGGTTGGAAGGCTTCTTTACGAGGCTGGAGAGATCCCAGAGCACATTATAGAGAAGTACAGGAAGGAGGCACAGGAGAAGGGTAAGGCAACATTCGAGTTTGCATGGGTTATGGACAAGCTCAAGGAAGAGAGAGAAAGAGGTATTACAATCGATGTCGCTCACAGGAAGTTCAAGACAAACAAGTATGAGATCACAATTATCGACGCACCAGGTCACAGAGACTTCATCAAGAACATGATCACCGGTGCATCACAGGCTGATGCAGCTGTCCTCGTTGTCGATGTTGTTGACTGCGTACAGGCGCAGACCAAGGAGCACGTGTTCCTTTCAAGAACACTGGGCATCAACCAGATAATTGTGCTCATCAACAAGATGGACAGAGTTGACTACAAGCAGGAAGAGTACGACAAGTGTAAGGAGGCAGTATCGAAGATCCTCAAGATGGTTGGATTTAAGGTCGACGAAATTCCATTCATTCCGACATCTGCTTACAATGGAGACAACATCCTTAAGAAGAGTGAAAGAACAACCTGGTACAATGGTCCAACTGTGTTTGAGGCACTTGATGCACTCAAGCCACCAGAGAAGCTTGTTGACAAGCCACTCAGAATTCCGATTCAGGACGTTTACTCAATCAGTGGTGTCGGTACCGTTCCTGTCGGGAGAGTTGAGAGCGGTATCCTGAAGGTTGGAGACAAGGTTATCTTCAATCCTGCTGGTGTAACCGGAGAAGTTAAGAGCATTGAGATGCACCACGAGTCAATTCCGCAGGCAGAGCCAGGTGACAACATCGGTTTCAACGTGAGAGGTGTCAGCAAGAACGATGTCAGGAGAGGAGATGTTGCGGGTCACCCAGACAATCCACCTACAGTGGTCAGGGACTTCACCGCTCAGATTGTTGTCCTGCAGCACCCCACTGCAATCACTGTTGGTTACACACCTGTTGTTCACGCCCACACCGCACAGGTTGCCTGCCAGTTCGTTGAGCTGCAGAAGAAGCTTGATCCGAGAACCGGTCAGGCCAAGGAGGAGAACCCACAGTTCCTCAAGACTGGAGACGCAGCAATCGTCAAGCTTCAGCCCACAAGACCAATGGTTATCGAGAAGGTCAAGGACATACCCCCACTCGGCAGGTTTGCCGTCAGAGATATGGGTATGACCGTAGCTGCGGGAATGGTTCTCGACGTTACGCCAAGAGGCTAAACCCATTTTTTTCTTTTTTGGGTGAAGTGTTATGGCAATAAAGGGTTACAAGGCGAGGATTAGACTTTCTGGTCTCAATCCCAAGGATCTGGACAGGATCTGCTCACAGATTAAAGAAATAGCAGTAAAGACCGGTGTGGAAATCAGCGGACCAATACCTCTGCCGACAAAGAGGCTTGTGGTTCCTGTAAGAAAAAGCCCCGATGGAGAAGGCAGTGAAACCTGGGATCACTGGGAAATGAGGGTTCACAAGAGGCTGATAGATATCGCGGCGGACGAGAGGGCGCTGAGACAGATAATGAGGATCCAGGTTCCAAAAGACGTGAACATTGAGATAGTTCTTGAAAGCTAATTTTTATGGATTTTAAAATCACTTTTCTCGGGACCTCCGGTACGGTCCCCACACCTGAAAGGAATACCTCATCTATTTTTGTTCAGTTTGGAGGGGAGAAGCTCCTCTTTGACTGTGGAGAAGGTACCCAGAGGCAGATGATGATTGCAAAAACCGGGTTCTCGATCAGCTCTGTTTTCATAACCCACATGCACACTGACCATTTCATCGGTCTTTTTGGCCTGATTGAGTCAATGAGTCTTAACGGGAGAGAAAAACCCCTGCATATATACTGTCCGGAGCCTGATTTTCTCAGAAAGCTTTTCAGAGAGTTTGGGTATGACAACCTTGATTTTAGGATAGTTGTAACTGGTCTTAAAGATAGTGATGTTGTGAGGTTTGGCAATTTCAGCGTTGTGGCGTTCAAAACTGACCACATTGTCAGCAGTGTGGGTTATGCAGTTATTGAAGATAGCTTTCTCAGATTTTCTCCAGAAAAGGCTAAGGAACTGGGAATTCCTCCAGGACCTCTCTACAAAAAACTGGCAAACGGGGAAACTGTCTTTTTCAGGGGAAAAATGGTCTCTCCTGAAATGGTTACGGATGGAATGGTCAGGGGGAGGAAAATCGTTTACACCGGTGACACGAAACCAACTGAAAAGCTTGTTGAGATTTCCAAGGATGCTGATCTTCTAATACATGACTCGTCTTTCACCTCAGAGCTTTCAGAATGGGCAGAGTATACAAAGCATTCAACAGCTCTTAAGGCTGCCGAGGTGGCGAAAGAGGCGGGCGTCAGAAGGCTGATTCTCACACACATAAGTGCGAGGTACTCCAAGAATACGGAACCACTCCTCCTGGAGGCACGCAGGGTATTTCCAAACGTGGAAATAGCGAGAGATTTCATGGAGGTTGAGTTAAAGAGGAATCAGTCTTGAGAGAGAAAGCTCTATCTGAAGATACACTCCACTTATCAGCAATGCGAGGAAGACGAGGATAATGTAACCAGAGATTTTCCTTATCTTTTCTCCGTATTTGAGGAACACCCTGCTTCTCTCTCCGAGTTTCAGAATGATCGCTATCCCTGTTGCTATGCCCAGTCCAAAGAATAGCATCGAGATCGTACCCTCAAACGTTCCTGATGAGATTGCATTAAATCCGAGCAATGCCCCGACTATTGGACCGATGCAGGGTGACCATATCAGACCGAGAAATGCTCCAAACAGAAACGAATCTGCGGGGACTCTGAGCCTTCCGGTAAATCTTGATGTGAATGCAGAATACTTCATGTAAAGTTCGTCAGACACCAGGATAACTCCAAATACAAAAAGTCCCGCGTATGCGAGGTATCTGATCAAACTGACCTTACCAAGGAGCGAAGCCAGTGTGCCGGCGAGCATGAAGAACAGAATCATTCCTGTTACAATAACCACGCTCCTCTTCCAGCTGCCCAGAGCACCAGCAAATATTACAGGAATCATTGGCAGAACACAGGGTGAGAATATGCTTATTATTCCGGCGATGTATGACAGCAGTAATGAGACCATCATTACCTTATTCCCAGCTGAGCTTTTATGAACTGGTCAAGAACGTCCGGGATGGCAACATCATCCTTGGTTATTTTCATCTCACCAATCTCGGATTCAACATACTGTGATGCTCTCACTATTTTGATCAATCTTCTGACAGAATCGCTGTTTATCTGTCTTTCAAGTTCGACTATGTTCTGGAATACAAGGGTTATTGATGTCTGGGTCTGAACGTCATGAGCATTTTTAACCAGGGTGAATATTCCGGAGCTGCCATCCGATTCCATCCTCACCACTATATTTCTGAGGAAGTGTATTATCTTCTGTGGCGTGTGGTAGAGGAGTAGACCAGATATCGAATCGAACACAACGAAATAATCCTTTTTTAGGTTGTCGAGAGCCTTGCCAATGGCAATGCTCACCTCGTTAAGGTTTAGGGGGTTGTTGACGATTATATCCTGCGGAGTCGTTTTCACCTGCTGATCCCAGGTGTGCGTATCAACTATCCAGATGTTTGAGTTGTGGTTATTGAATTTCCTCCTTACAGTTGGCGCACTTTCCGTCGTGGAAATCCAGAGAACTCTGTCAAAATACTTCATGTACTTGAGGATCAGCCTCGTTTTCCCTGTGCCAGGCTCTCCTATCAGCAGTATTGAACCCATCCAAATCCTCCTTCTTTAGATGATTTAAAAAATTTTTTGTTACTTCGTAAGTTAATTTTCAGTTATATGCGTTTCGAAATTCTTCAAGACGAACGAGCATATCCCTTATGTTCTCCATTGATGTTGCATAGCTCACTCTTACCCAGGTGGGGTAGCTCTTTCCGAACCCGGTACCGGGTGTTACAGCCACATAATACTCCTCAAGAAATCTTTTCGAGAACTCCTCGCCGTTTATTCCTGTGTCCATGAATACGTAGAAAGCCCCATCGGGTGGAGCAAACCTGTAACCGAGCTTTTTCAAACCTTTTAGCAGCACATCTCTTCGCTTTCCAAACTCTGACACCATGTCTTCCACACACTTTTGATCTCCTTTTAGTGCGGCAACCGCTGCGTACTGTGCAAATGTCGTGGGAGAACTCGTTGAGTGTGACTGTATCTTTCTCATTTTTGTGATTACATCATCGCTTGCAACAGCATAGCCGATTCTCCATCCTGTCATGGAGTATGTTTTTGAGAGTGCGTTGATCGTGACGGTTCTGCTGTGCATTCCGTCGAACGAGGCGATGCTGCGGTGTTTTCCCTCGAAAATTATTTTTTCGTATACTTCGTCTGAGATGACGAACAGATTATGATCAATTGCGAGATCTGCAACTTTTTTCAGGAATTCCTTAGAGTATACTACTCCCGTGGGGTTGTTCGGTGAATTTACGACGATCATTTTTGTTTTTTCTGTAATTTGATCTTCAATGTTTACATCTCTGAAGTCGTCATCGTGTTTGACGAAGACGGGCTTTCCACCGGCAAGCAAAACGCTTGCTTCATAGCTCACCCACGCGGGTTCGAGCAGGATTACTTCATCGCCCTGTTCGATCAGAGCCTGCATTGCAAGGTATATGGCATACTTTGCTCCGGCCGTAACAATAACGCTGTTTTCCTGAACATCTATTCCATTCTCTTTCCTCATTTTCTCTGCTATGGCCTCCCGAAGCTCAGGTATGCCCTGAACGGGAGCATACTTGGTTTTTCCCTCTTTCAGGGCTCTGCATGCAGCCTCGACTATGTGGCTGGGAGTTGTAAAATCCGG